>JAZQJH010000037.1:0-17186 GCA_045541555.1 Eubacteriales bacterium
TTCTGGTACGAGAACTACTCCAAGCCTGCCATCCGACCGCTGACTCAGCGAAACTACGAGAACCGCATCTATGTCCACATCATCCCCGAGATCGGCAAGATACCGCTGAACAAACTGACGCAGACCGACCTGCAACAGTTCTACGCACGGCTGAAGCGAAACGGTCGAAAGCAATACGTCGAGAAATACGGAACGGGACTGTCCGACCCCATGGTGCGCGCCTGCCACGCAAGCTGTCGCATGGCTCTGGAAAAAGCGGTAGCCGAAGGACTGATACGAGTTAATCCTGCCATCGGCTGTAAATTGCCGCCGAAGAAGGCGCGGGAGATGCAGGTGCTGACCAAAGACGAGTTACAACGATTCCTCGCCCAGGCCAAAGAGGACGGATACTACGAACTGTTCCTCTTGGAGCTGGGCACGGGAATGCGCCGAGGGGAGCTGATGGGACTGCAATGGGATGACCTCAACTTCCAAACGGGCGAGCTTCAAATCGTTCGCCAGGCGTGCGCGGTGAACGGCAAAATCGAGATCTCCGTGCCAAAAACAAAAAGCTCCATCCGCACGGTGGTACTGCCGCCGTTGCTGGTGGAGGTGCTGAAAAAGTATAAGGAAACGGTGAACTCCCGATGGATGTTCCCATCGCCGCAAAATCCGGATGTGCCGAGGTATCCCACATCCGTTGGTGATATCCTGTCGATCCTACTCAAGCGAGCGGGATGCAAGCACGTGCGGTTCCACGATCTGCGCCACACATTCGCCACGATGGCGCTCGAAAACGGAATGGACGTGAAAACGCTGTCGGCAACGATAGGCCATGTGTCGGCGGCAACAACGCTGGATATCTACAGTCACATGACCGACACGATGCAGATGCAGGCGGCGGTGAGCATTGACCGCAAAATCGGCGGCACAAACGCACAGATGCCCGTGGTAGAGCAAACACCCAAGGAGAGTGCAAAACCGCCAAGTCGGAGGCCAAGCGGTCTTAGGAAGACAAATAAGGCAGTCAACTCCTTGGCTCACAGAACGACATGGCTACGATCCGACTTGATGCAGGCGGCGGTGAGCATTGACCGCAAAATCGGCGGTACAAACGCGCAGATGCCTGCGGTAGAGCAAACACCCGAAGATGCGGCAAAACCACCCGTAAACGCAACGTACGAGCCCGCAGAGCCTCATCCCGAGCCCGTGCCGAGAAAGATCCGTAAGAGCGGTACGGGATGCATCTATCAGATCAACGATCACCTCTGGGAAGGCAGCTTCTTCCCAAGACTGCCAAATGGTAAGCGAAAGAAATTCAATGTCTACGCCGAAACGAAAGAACAATGCGAAATCAAACTCGCCGAGATGATCACACGAGTCAAAGCAGAGATTGCCGAGGAAAAAGCAAAACTAAAGGAGGGCGCCGAATAGGCGCCCTTGAATTACTATTGAGTTTTTTCGAAATATCTGATATAATGTTCTAAAATGATGTAAACTAAAGACTAAGAGGTTTTTCAAATGAAAGATAGCAAGAAAAACATGGTTTTGTGCATCTTGTTTATTTTGGTTGTATGCATATTTCTTGTGTTGTTGCCATTAGTAATAAACCATATATATTATATGGAAGCACCGTTGGAGTTTTTTGTAACAGACCTTAAAGTGGCAGACTATGTGGTCTATTACGCAAGTGCATTGAGTTTTCTTGGTAGTTTGATTTTAGGAATACTAACTCTTTATCAAAACAAACGTGCTCAAGAGAAAACTGATGAAATAAATAAGTTGCAGCTTGAAATACAAAAAAGAAGTATGGAACTTGCGGAGAGACAATACAAGCAGGAAACTGAAGCGTTAATTCCCAAGTTCAATATTTCTATTTTAAGTTATTCTGGACACTATTTGAATCCTAGAATTAAGATTAAGAATGTTTCTTCGATACTAATATCTGATTTGACTTTTATATCTGCATTTGTAAAAGATGATGAAGAAAATACTATTAGAAAAGTAACCGAACATAAAATCAAAAGTCGCTCGTTACCATCTAATGAAGAAACTATTATTGATTTGAAAATGTTGAATCTTTCGAAGCGTACGGGAGATAGAGATTATCAGTTTTACAATAATGTTGATTTTGTGCTTGAATTTTCGTGTGAAGATGAAAAGTATAACAAACACTATTTCCGCGCTATTCTAAAGATACCTAATACAAAGGATTTTGTTGGGGATCATTGGAAAGTTGAAAAAGTCGGCTGAATAGAATTGTAAAATAACACACTGGTGACACAATAAAGGGGAGCGACTCGTAAGAATCGCTCCCTAAAAAATTGTTCACAGGAAATAAAGAAATAGCGTGCAGATAGTAAATGTCAATTATAGCTGTCTGACTTATTTACTGATGCTCATGGTGTGTTATATTCACAATCCCATGTTATAACGACTATTGATGGACGAAATTAGTTCATCATCGTTTTTAGTGCCTCTTCTCATTTCAAAGATAACATCTTCTAAAAAATGAGAAATACGCCTTAACTGCATATTATATGGTATTTCATCAATGTTTTGAGAATAAAATAATCTTGAAAGGTTATAACTATGAATATTACAAAAATCAAAACTACCTATTTTGTAATCTGTGTTGGCGAGATACTTGATAAATAACAGCTCTGTGTCTCCGCGATATATAAAATCAGGAGAACTGTCTTCTATCTTTTCAATAAATTCTACAAAAGCCCTTTCACTATAATAAATTTTTCCCAAGCGCCTGGTTGTTAAAGCAACAGCATCTTTTGCATAAGGTCTTACATTAGGGAAAATTTCAGCAAAATCTAAACTAGGATAGTGCGCATACCCCGGCAAAAAGAATTGGACATTTTCACCGGACCTTCTATCAAAATAGTCGAAATGATGATCAAGCATTCCTTCGCGATTAAGATGCAGTATGGTGCTAGGTTTTATTAAAAGAACAGGAATTAACTTATCTCTATTATCACTTGAATATCGCAAAAACTCTAAAAAATCGTGATAAGAACACACTGGATTCATATTTTACCTCCGTTCTAACATTACAATAAATTACTACGAAAACAAGCCGCAAAGTTTTTCTTTGCGGCCTTGTTTTGCGGTCAAAACCGCTGTTTTGGTCCGAGTGACAGGGATCGAACCTGCGGCCTGATGGTCCCAAACCACCCGCGCTCCCAGCTGCGCCACACCCGGATATCTATTCAATTTTTTAGTTTTTTGCGTGGAAGTGGGACAAACTGTGGTCAAACTCAAAATCCACGCTTTTTTGAGTTATCTCAAAACCCCGAATGTCCGCACCGTTAAAGGCTTTTCGGGTCTTCCGTAAAATCTCGGCTATAACTGCTCGACACGCTCCCAAAGCAAGCGCGCTACCAATTGCGCCACACCTCGATCGGATACCTCATTATATTATCATTTTGGTCGGGGAATGTCAATATTACTTTTTTGAAAATAACGCGCAGGAGAGTGCTTGCCTTTTTGGACGCGATTTGATATAATAAATTTTAATGTTGTGAAAGGTGGGAGAGGATGGACATCAAGGCGCGGCTTTTTGAACTGCAGGATCCGGGTTACAAAGCGTTTCACGCGCGATTGATGCCGACGGTGGAGCCGTCGACCATTATTGGTGTCCGGGTGCCGGTGCTACGGGCGTTTGCCAAAACGCTGGGGCGCGAAGCGGATGCCTTTCTGGCGGAGCTTCCCCACCGATACTATGAGGAGAACAATCTTCACGCATTTCTGATTGCAGAGACGGCTGATTTTGAGCGGTGCTTGGAGCAGGTGGAGGCGTTTTTGCCTTATATTGACAATTGGGCGACCTGCGATGGGCTTCGTCCCAAGTGCTTTCGCAAGGAACGAGGTCGGCTATTGCCGGCGATCCGGAGGTGGTTGCAGTCGGAGCATCCGTATACGGTGCGGTTTGCTATTGAGATGCTGATGGTGCATTATCTGGACGAGGCGTTTGAGCCGGAGTATCTGCGTCTTGTGGCGGCGGTGCGGTCGGAGCATTACTATGTGAAGATGATGGTGGCTTGGTATTTTGCCACGGCGCTGGCCAAGCAATGGGAGCAAACGCTGCCGTATCTTGCGGAGCTTTCGGATTGGGAGCGGCGCAAAACCATCCAAAAGGCAGTGGAAAGTGACCGGATCACCGAGGAACAAAAGGACTATTTAAAAGGAGCAAAAAAGAATGGAGATCAATCAGATCTTAGCCAAGGAATTAAATATTAAGGAGAGCCAGGTGGCGGCGGCGGTGACGCTGATGGATGACGGAAACACCATCCCGTTTATCGCCCGGTATCGTAAGGAGGCCACCGGAGGGCTGGACGATCAGGTCCTGCGGAGCTTATCGGATCGGTTGAACTATCTCCGTAATCTTACCAAGCGCAAAGAGGAAGTGGCGGCCGCCATCGAGGGTCAGGACAAGATGACCGACGAACTGCGCGCCGCCCTGGAAGCGGCGGAAACGCTGGCGGAGGTAGAGGACATTTACCGTCCGTACAAGCAGAAAAAGCAGACCCGTGCCGGCAAGGCGCGCGCCCGTGGTCTGGAGCCTTTGGCGCTGGCCATCTTGGAGCAGAAAGCGGAGCTGGATCCGCTGACCGAGGCGGCAGGATACATCACCGAGGAGGTGCCCACGGGGGAAGATGCGCTGCAGGGTGCCCGGGATATTATTGCAGAAACCGTCTCAGATGATGCCGAGATGCGTCGTCTGCTCCGTTCCCTTTATTGGGCGATCGGTACCATCTCTGCCGAGAAAATTGCAGATGCCCAGGATGAAAAGGGTGTCTTTGCCATGTACTATGCTTTTGAGGAACTGCTCAAGAAGATCCCCGGTCATCGGGTCTTGGCGCTCAATCGCGGTGAGACGGAGGAGATTTTGCGCGTTCGCGTGGCGGTGGAAGAAAGCCGTGCGCTGGGCATTTTGGAACGCGCATATGTTAAGAATGAAAGCCCCTCGGCGGAGGAGATCAAGGTTGCAATCGCAGACGCTTTTGATCGGTTGATCGCACCCTCTTTGGAGCGTGAGATGCGGAGTGCCTTGACCGAGCAGGCCGCTGAAAAGGCCATCGGTGTTTTTGCGGTCAATCTGCGCCAGCTTTTGATGCAGCCGCCGGTGAAGGGCATGGTCACTTTGGGGCTGGATCCGGCCTATCGTACCGGATGTAAGATTGCGGTAGTGGATCAGACCGGTAAGGTTCTGGACACCACGGTGGTTTATCCCACTCCGCCCCAGAATAAGATCGAAGAAGCCAAAGCAAAATTGAAACTTTTGATCAAAAAGCACGGCGTTACCCTCATCAGCATTGGCAACGGCACCGCGTCCCGGGAGTCGGAGGCCTTTGTGGCGGAGTTGATCCGGGAACTGGATACGCCGGTGCATTACGTCATCGTCAGCGAGGCAGGCGCATCGGTTTATTCGGCGTCCAAGCTGGCGGCAGAAGAATTTCCGCAGTTTGACGTTTCTCTCCGTTCGGCGGTCTCCATTGCAAGGCGGCTGCAGGACCCTCTGGCGGAGCTGGTCAAGATCGATCCCCGTTCCATCGGCGTGGGGCAGTATCAGCACGATATGCCCAAGACCCGGCTGGGAGAAGCCTTGGGTGGTGTCGTGGAGGATTGCGTAAACTCGGTAGGTGTAGAACTGAATACTGCCAGCGCGCCCCTTTTGGCGCAGGTGGCCGGTATTAACGCCTCCATCGCTAAAAATATTGTGACCTATCGGGAGGAGCAGGGTGCTTTCCGCTCCCGGAAGCAGCTTTTAAAGGTGCCCAAGCTGGGTCCCAAGGCCTATGAGCAGTGCGCCGGATTTTTGCGTGTCTCCGGCGGTGACAATCCCTTAGATAATACCGCCGTCCACCCGGAAAGCTATGCGGCGGCGGAAGCCTTTTTGAAGCTTTGCGGCTATGAGCCGGCGGAATTGCAAAACGGCGCCATTCAGAACATCGGTAAATTCATCGAAGGAGAAAACGGCAAAAAGCTGGCGGAGCAGCTGGGCATCGGTCTGCCCACCCTGACGGATATTGCATCCTTCCTGCAAAAACCCGGACGGGATCCCCGTGATGAACTGCCGAAGCCCATCTTGAAAACCGACGTCATGGAGCTGAAGGATCTTAAGGAAGGAATGCTGCTGCAAGGAACGGTGCGGAACGTCATTGATTTCGGCGCGTTTGTGGACATCGGCGTCCATGAGGACGGCTTGGTGCATATCTCTCAGATCTGCGATCGGTATATCAAGCATCCCGGCGAGGTTTTGAAGGTCGGGGATATTGTTAAGGTGAAGGTGCTTTCCGTGGATCTGCAGAAGCGCCGGATTGGCTTAACGATGAAAATTTAGTATTTTTTTGCAACAAAATCTTTATTTTTCTCGTATTTTATAATATACTAATAAGGATTTACGAATATAGGGAAGTGAATGTTTTGATGAAGCGCATCGGTGCGTTTATTAAAAGAATTTTCGTTTCGGACGGTCGTTTGCGTCCGTATGTATTGCCGGCGGTATTGCTGGTTCTTGCAATCGGCATGACGGCATGGGGCGGCATCGCTTTAAGTCGGGCGCTTGCAGCCTATGATTACAATAAGGTGGAAATTAGTAAGAAGCCGGAGGATCTGGGCATCGAGGAGGTGCAGATGGAGCGTCCGGAGGGGATCACCAATATTGCCCTTTTTGGAATCGACTCCAGATCGGTGGGCTTTTCGGGTTTATCGGACTCTCTGATGATCGTTACCATTGACGCGGAGCATAATGATATAAAGCTGACCTCCATTCTGCGGGACAGTCTGGTGAAGGTGGAGGGTCACGGGCATCAAAAGATCAATGCGGCGTACGCTTTAGGCGGACCGCAGCTTGCCATCAAGACCCTTAATCAAACCTTCAATCTGGATATACGGGATTATGCTACGGTGAATTTCGGCACCATGGCAGATATTATTGATTTCGTAGGCGGCGTTGAGGTGGAGCTGACCAAAAGAGAGGTCGTTCTTGCTAACGAGATGGTTTATGAGATCCATGAGAGCCATGGCTCAGAGCTGAAGTATATTGAAGGGGCAGGGGTTCAGACCCTTACCGGAACCCAGGCGGTCGCCTTTGCGCGGATCCGCAAGACCGCTACCATCAAAGGCACGAATGACGACACCGGACGAACCGAGCGTCAGCGCTTGGTGATGGAGCAGTTATTTGAGCGAGCGCTTTCCATGGATATTTCTAAATATCCGGCATTGATCCGTACCGTATTGCCCTGCATGGAGACTTCGTTGACCTATGGAGAGATCTTTAAATTGGCAGGAATTCTCACCAGCGAGGGCTTGACCTTTAAGGAGGCCAAAATTCCTGCGACAGAAGCATTGATTTCCTATGGACTGAACGTGAAAGGCTTGGGTTCCTGCAAATACTATAACCTGGATTATGCGGCGGATATGCTCAATGCCTTTGTCTTTGAAGACATTTCCTTTGACGACTATATGAGGGAGAACGGCGTGGATCGCACGCCTTGGTTTACCGGTACCGTCATCACCTCGAAGCCACAGACGACGCCGGAACCCGAGCCGGAGGAGGAAGATCCGACCGTTGAGGAAGAGGGTGCGCCGGAGGAGAGCCCGGAAACACCGCCGGAGGATGAACCGGTGGTTGAGGAGGATACCCCGGTCACCGAGGAGCCTTCCGAGCCGGACGAGGAGCCGGAGGTTGAGAATGATCCTCCGGTTACCGAGGAACCGGAAGATACACCTGCGGTAGATCAGCCGGAAGATGAAACTCCCGAGCAAACGGAAGAATAGAAAAAAGGACCTTGAGTTTCAAGGTCCTTTTTTGTTACAAAATTTCTGCTAAAAGCGCTTGGGCGGCAAGCCCGTCCTCGGCGGTGGCAATGAGGGGATCCTCCTTGCCGGTATAGAGATAACCGGTAATGGCGTATCGGGGGGTCACTGCGCGTCATCCTCCTTTTTCGCTTTGATCCGCGCGATTTCTTCACGACCGGCCTTGATGCCCTTATAGAAGTCGTAGACCAGGATAAAGAGCAGAATGCCGGCAACCGCCTGGATCAGATCTTTGCGGAGGGTGACGGCGGCGAGGGCAAAGGATGCTGCCTTATTTCCAATACACAACTGATAGATTAATTCTGCCAAATAGTAGCCGGGGACGGGGATCAGCGCGGCGATGGATACCATCAGCTCGGGATGCTTTTCTGCCGGCTTGGTGCGCATCAAGCCTTTGACTGCCCAGACCATCAGAAGCTTAATGAGGAGGGTGGCGGGCGCCAGGAGATAATAGCCCTTGCCCACGTCTGCCAGCAGGCTGGCTGCACCGACGCTCGCCAGCGCGTGGGGTGTGGGGAGCAGCATTCCTGCCAGCAGGATCAGGGGATCCGCCGGGTGGAGATAGCCGTGGGCGGTTGCCTGCCCGATCAGCGCCGCCGTAAAGATCAAAATAAAAAACAAAATAGACCGCTTGGAATTTTTAGAAAGTTTCACCGAAACAGCTCCTTATATTGAGATAGTAAAAGTATAGCATTAAATGGAAATGAATGCAATGGGGTTGCAATTGAAAAATCGTTATGATATAATAAACTGACAAATTATTTAATTATATTATAAGGAGCAACTACCATGTCCGGACATTCCAAATGGCATAATATTCAGAATAAGAAGGGGAAGACCGACGCTCAGCGCGCCAAGATCTTTACCAAAATGGCAAGAGAGATCAGCGTGATCGTCAAAGAGGGCGGTCCCAATCCCGATTCCAACTCCCGCTTGGCGGATGCCATCGCCAAGGCAAAAGCGGCGAACGTGCCCAACGATAATATTGAGCGCGCCATCAAGAAAGCCGCCGGTGCGGAGGACAACAGCGATTATGAATCCCTCATCTATGAGGGCTATGGTCCTGCCGGCGTGGCAGTGGTGGTGGACTGCCTTTCCGATAACCGCAACCGCACTGCTGCCAATATTCGCCACTATTTTGATAAATTCGGCGGAAACCTGGGCGCTACCAATAGCGTGATGTGGCAGTTCAAGCAGTGTGGACTGCTGGTAGTGGATAAGGAAGACGTGGACGAAGATGAACTGATGATGTGCGCCTTGGATAATGGCGCCGATGATTTTGACGCAGAGGGAGATGCCTTCGAGATCATGACGGCTCCCGAGCAGTTTTCTGCCGTGCGTCAGGCGTTGGAAGCGGCAGGCTATGAATTCCTCACTGCCGAAGTGACCCGTATTGCCGATAACGACGTGGCGCTTACGGACGAAAAGGATCGGTTCAAGATGCAGCTTTTACTGGATGCTTTGGAGGACGATGATGATGTTCAAAAGGTTGCGCATAACTGGGCGGAATAAGATCCGGCACGGCATTGCCGCATTGATGGCGGCAGTCCTGCTGATGGGCATTCCGGTCTCGGCGGCAAAGTGGGAGGATTTTACCGATCTTCAAGATAAGACGGAAGAATGGTATTATACAAACGGAGAGCTTCCCAAAGCCATCGAATTAGGTCTTTTCAAGGGAAAGGGCGAATACTTCGGCGTGGATGAGGAGATCACCCGTGCGGAGTTCGTCACCGCACTGTCAAGGCTTTGTAAGGTTGATACAACTACATATAGCACGGATTATTTCACTGATGTGCAACCTGGGGACTGGTTTTTAGATGAAGTCAGCTGGGCTTATTTGAAAGGCTTGGTAGGCGGCGTTGGCGATAATAAATTTGCTCCCGACGAGCCGGTCAATCGCCAGGAAATGAGCAAAATGCTGGCTAATGCCATCGAGTTCGTCTTTGAAAAACCGCTGACGACTGAAGGCGCAGCCACCTTTAAGGATCAGGAATTGATCGACGATTGGGCGATTCCCTATGTGCAGAAATGCAATGTAGCCGGGATTTTCCATGGAGATGAGGGCAATTTCAATCCCTTGCAGTATGCCCCTCGTCATCAGGCGGCTTGCGTCTTTTATCGTTGCCATACCATGCTGGAGGAGGATAAGCAGGAGCCTGACCCGGAAGAACCTCCGGCAACCGACCCGGAGACCCCTCCGGCAACCGACCCGGAACTGCCGCCCGTCAACCCGGCGGATTATGGGCTGACGGTCAGCGGTTTTGACCTGGAGTTCCATGTGGACACCGATTACTATCTGGTGCAGCCTGCGGATTTCAAAAACTGCAAGCTCGTCAGTTATAAAGGCTTTACCGAATTCGAGGTGTCGGTGGAGCAGTACGCAGGCTATTACCCCTATAAAAAGAACGCTTATAAAATGGGCGCCCCCTTGCTGCTGGGCAATGGCAGAGCCAAGATCGTCATCAAGGCCACCTTGAAAAATGGAGAGGAGCGTGAATATCTGATCGCGCTGACCGACCCTGATGCGGCAGACTATGCCTATGCGATGGCGAAGATCGTGACGGATGGGCAAAATTCCGTAAAGATTTATAAAGAACCTAATGATAAATCTACTGCCATTGCAACGGTTGTGAACAATGCACCCCGTATCTACTATCTAAAGACGGTGGATAAGGATTGGTGCATGGTGGAGCAGTTATCAAGCGGTAAGGTGGGATATATTCGCGGAGAAAATCTGCGCTGGAACTGGCTTGATACGCCAATGCCGGATCGGTATAAGACCGCCATTGAAGCCTTGCAGAAGGCGCATCCCAATTGGACGTTCAGCTTTGTGGACGTAGAGCGGGATTATAATACTTATTTAGAGTATATTACCAATAAGCGCGCCGAGACCCGAGCGAAAGCCGAAGGGTATAAGGAAGATGCGTTGACGGCAAAGATCGCAGAATATATTACCCTTTACAGACCGGAAGTGGAGACTTATATGGATCCGCTCTTTTATCTGAATGAGACCGAGATCTTTGCCATGCTGAATATTGATGTTTACGATCAGCAGACATGGAATGATGCAGGGATCGCCGCCATTTGGGCGAATGAAGCCACCATTAGGGATAATCCCTCTATCGCCGATCAGATTATTTCCAAGACTGATGCAGTGGAAGCGTTCAAGGCAGCATCCGACTCTTTACTGATGAATCCCTATTATATTGCGTGCCGTGCGGCGCAGGAATCGGGCTATGGCTCCTCTAAATTTGCCCGTGGAGCGATCACGGGTTATGAGGGATACCATAATTTCTTCGGCATCGACTGTATCGACAGTAATCCCACAAAGGGAGCCGCCTATGCCAAGAAGCGTAATTGGAACAGTGAGTTCCGCGCGATCGTGGAAGGGGCAAACTGGGTGAAGGATCAGTATCTGGACCGCGGCGCCATTACCCCCTATTTCTTCCGTTATGCAGGATTTCAGGATAAGGAGTATATGAGCGATCTTCGGGCACCTGAAAAAGAGGCGAAGATTTTAGCCCGTGCCTTTAAGGATGATCCTTTAGCCAAGGCGCATTTCGTCATCCCGGTATATAGAAATATGCCTACTGCATAACTATATTCAGCCGCACTTCGGTGCGGCTGAACCTTACTTTAAGGAGAATGATAATGACTGAACTGATCAAGCGTTTATTTGTGCGTGACTATCAGAATACCGGGGATCCGGCGGTGCGCGCCCGATATGGCGCGGTGGCCGGCGCGGTGGGGATCGTGACCAATCTGCTGCTGGCGGCGGCGAAGATGGTGATCGGGCTGTTTTTTGGTGCCATTGCCATCGTGGCAGACGGCATCAATAATCTGACGGATAGCCTGTCCTCCGTCATTACGCTGGTGGGCTTTCGGCTTTCGGCGGCGCAGGCGGATGAAGAGCATCCGTACGGTCATGGACGTATGGAATATATTGCCGCCATGCTGATCGCCATGCTGATGACGACGGTGGGCTTTACCTTGGCGCAGGAATCCTTCCCCAAGATTTTCCATCCGGAGGAGGCATCTTCCTCCTGGCTGGTCTGGCTGACGTTGGTGCTCTCCATTGCTATGAAATTATGGCAGGGGCTTTTTTACCGCTCCATGGGAAAATCCATCGGCAGCGATGCCTTGCGTGCCAATTTCCGGGATAGCATCAACGACGTGATCTCCACTACGGCGGTTTTGATCTCCGTCCTGATCACGCCGCTCCTCGGCTATAATACCGATGGTATTATGGGTCTTGGCGTGGCGGTCTTTATCATGTATTCCGGCGTTATGCTGATGAAGGAGACCATCCAGCCGCTGCTGGGCGAGGGTGCCGATGCGGAGCTGGCAGATCAGATCAAGAGTGCGGTGATGCAGTATGAAGGCATCGTCGGGGTTCATGATCTGGAAGTGCATAACTATGGACCCGGTCGGATCTTTGCCTCGGTTCATGCGGAGGTACCGGCGGAGCAGGATGTTTTGGAGAGCCATGACATCATTGATAACGTAGAGCGTGAGCTTCGTGCCTCCATGGGATTGCATCTGACCATCCATATGGATCCTATCGTCACCAGCGATCCGGAGCTGGACGATCTGCGGCTGGAATTGCAAGAGTTGCTGAAGCAATATGAGCGGGTGCAGTACCACGATCTGCGCCTGGTGCGCGGCACTACCCATACCAACGTGCTTTTCGATCTGGTGGTACCTTTTAACTATAGGATTTCGGACGAGGAACTCTGCCGGCAGGTGGATGAAGCGCTGCGCGCCAATCATCCCGCCTATTTCACCGTCATTACGGTGGATAAAGATATGATACGCCATCACGAATAAAAGAACTAAAAGGGCTGTAAAAAACATTCGTTTTTTACAGCCTTTTTAAAATGTATACTTTTCTGCCCAAGAGAGGATCTTTTCGGTCTTGACCCGTAGGGTTCCATTGTCGCCCGTCCCAAGCATGGTGCCGGGGCGGTTGCCGCCGTGGAAGTCGCTGCCGCCGCTCATCAAAAGCCCGTGCCGGGTGCAAAATTCTTCCAGATAGGCCGATTGCTCCGGGGTGAAGGTGGAATACCAGCATTCAATGCCGTCCAAAGGAAGCTCTTGGATGATCTCCTCCAGATGGCCGTGGATGCGGTCGGTATAGAGGTAGCAATGGGCGAGAAACGCCAAGCCGCCGGCGTTATGGATGGCGTTGATGGCGTCTATGGGAGAGCCGAAGATCGGTGTATAGTCCACGTAAAGCGGGCTTTCCGGGTTGTAAAGTTCCTGACGGTAGTAACCGATCAGATTCTCCTGATTGGCAGGATCCCAAAAAAATTTTTTATTATCGGGATGCTGCAGCTGCTGAAAGACCATACGCTTGGGACTGATGAATCTTTCTTTGGAATATTCTTCCGGCGCAAGCTCCAGCCGGACACCGGCTTTGCGGTAGGTATTATAGATCAGCGTCAGCTCCCGGGGCGGAAAGACGGGGGGACGCTTTTTGCTTTCGATAAAAGGCGCTAATTTTTCGGGATCGTAGCCATAGCCTAAGATCT
The DNA here is from genome assembly GCA_045541555.1 of Eubacteriales bacterium. Lineage (GTDB taxonomy): Bacteria > Bacillota > Clostridia > Oscillospirales > QAKW01 > QAKW01. The sequence continues at coordinate 13,344 of JAZQJH010000037.1, forward strand.
CCACCGTCTGTCCCCGAAGGATGGCGGTCAATTCCGTGCCGGTGATGACTTTGCCGGAAAAGAGGGCGCGCACTGCCGGATCTTTCAGGTCTTCATAAGCACCGATGCGATCGTGATCGGTGATGGAGAAGAGGGTCAGCCCGGTGTCTTCGGCTAATTTTAAAAGTTCCGCCGGGGTCAGGGTACCGTCGGAGTATGTGGAATGGCAATGCAGATCGGTCATGGGCGATCCTCCTTCAAATCTTTTTTAAATCATACCAAAAAAGAAAGATGGTGTCAAATGATAGAATTGAAAACTAAAAGACGGTTTGCTTTCTGCATTAAATAAAAGTACGATGGATAAAAGAACGTAGGGGAGAGAAGCGATGTTTAAGATGAGATCATCGACCGCATTTTAATTTTTAAATACCTTTACATTCAAAAGAATATCGTGTATAATTACGGTGTATGACCAGACAATAGTAACACCAGTGTATTTTGATAAAGGAGTTTTCTTAGAATGGATGATAAGAAACGCAATATAACCGGTTCTTATCCCGGCGCCGGCGGTACGCCGCAACCGAAAAAGAATCGGAACCCCTCCGGTTTTTATCCCGGTAGAATGCGGATGGAAGAGCCGACCCGCGTGATGCCCAAGGCGGAGCGGAGCGCTCCTCAGGAGCCGAAGCCGGAGCAACCCGTGCCGCAAAGGGAGGAGCCTCCTGTTCCTCCGGCAAAAAAGAAAAAAATCAAAGCCCCGAAGCTCTTTTCCAAAGAGATCATGCAAAAATACTGGAAATCTTTGGCTTATTACGGTTGCATTTTGGTGGCCAGCGTCCTATTGGCGTCCTGGGTCTGCCACGTAGGCAACGAGCTTTTAGGCTTGATCCGTCCGGATAAGGAGATCACCGTCACCATCCCGGAAAAGAGCTCTCTTTCGGATGTGGCGAAGGAGCTCAAGAAGGCGGATATCATCGATCATCCGGTGGTATTTCAATTATATTGCAGATTAAAAAAGGCAGGCTCCGGCATCCAGGCCGGCGAGTTTACCATCAACTGTAAGGGCGATTATAATCAGATCATCCGTACTCTGCGGCGGAATTCTGCCAATAAGACGAAGGTCTCCTTCGCCATCGAGCCGGGGGATACCCAGGAGGATCTGGTGGTCACCCTGGCAGATTCCTTGGGCTATTTAGAGCGCGAGAAGCTGGAATCCGTCCTGCAAGACTACGACTTTTCAGACTATTCTTTTTTGAAAGAGTTGCCCAAGCGCAATTATCGGCTGGAGGGCTATCTTTACCCCGGTACTTATGAGATGTATGAGGGAGAGTCTGCCTTGGCAGTGGTGCAGAGAATTCTGGATCGGTTCCAGGAAAAGGTGCTGACCCAGGAGAATAACGCGAAAATTAAGGCCTCAAAATATACGCTGGACGAATTGATCACCCTGGCGTCTGTTCTTCAGAAAGAGGCAGGCGGCGAGCTGCCCCATGCGGCAGGGGTCTATTATAACCGCCTGGCGGATGAAAAATTCCCGTATCTTCAGTCCCAGGCGACGGTGGCATATATCCTGCCGGCCGGGAACGGTGCCGTAAAGGCAAACGATATCAGAACCGACGATCCTTATAATACCTATCGCAACAGCGGTTTGCCCCAAGGACCCATCAGCAATCCCGGCGCCGAAGCCATTGCGGCGGTGCTGACTCCGGCGGAGACGGAGGATCTCTATTTCGTATCGCCGAATAGCGGCGGAATTCTTTTCGCCAAAAACCAAGCAAGCCATCAGGCAAATCTGCAAAAGGCCGGGGAGCATCCTCGGGGTACGGGTACGGTCTCTTGAGAATGGAACTGCTTGCCCCTGCCGGTAATATGGAAAAATTGCGTTACGCCGTCTGGTACGGTGCCGACGCAGTCTATGCCGCCTATCGTTCGTTCGGTCTTCGGGCGGCCAGCGAAAACTTTGATGAAGCCGAGCTGGCGGAGGCCATTGCCTTCTGCCATGAAAATCACGTAAAACTATACGTAACGGTCAATATCTATCCCACCCAGCAGGATCTTCGGGAACTGCCCGGATTTTTCACCATGCTGGCAGGGCTTCGCCCTGATGGAGTGATCATCGCAGATCTGGGGGTCATGGCGCTGGCAAAGCGGTATGCGCCGGAGATCCCCATCCATATCTCCACCCAGGCAAACGTCACCAATGCGGAGACCGCGCTGGTGTATGGAGAGCTGGGTGCCAAGCGGATCGTCCTTGCCCGGGAGATGCCCTTGGAGGATATTAAAGAGCTGCGTCAGCGGCTGCCCGAGGAAGTGGAGCTGGAGGCATTTGCCCATGGCGCCATGTGTATTGCCTATTCCGGTCGTTGCCTGCTTTCTGCGGCCATGACCGGGCGAAGCGGCAACCAGGGTGCCTGCGCCCAGCCCTGCCGCTGGAACTACGCTCTGATGGAAGAGAAGCGCCCCGGCAGTTATTATCCCATCGAGGAGGATGAGCGGGGAACGTATCTCTTTAATTCCAAGGATCTCTGCCTCATCGAGCATCTAAAGGCATTGCAGGATGCCGGCATCGCCTCCTTGAAGATCGAGGGGCGGATGAAGAGTTTTTATTACGTAGCCTGCGTGACCCGCGCCTATCGCCGTGCCCTTGATGACCTTGCGGCCGGCAAGCCCTTTGATCCTTCTTTGCTGGAGGAACTGCGTGCCGTGTCCCATCGGGACTATTGCACCGGCTTTTTGCTGGGTGATCCCGGCATGGGGGGTCAGAATCTGGACGATGGCGGCTATATTCGCCATACCGACGTTGTGGCGGTAGCGGATGCAGAGCCGGGCTGGGTCATTCAAAAAAATAAATTTATCAAGGGCGAGCGCCTTTGGGTGCTTGCACCCCATCAAGAGCCGTATGCCATCGTTCCGGAAACCATGGAAAATGAGAGCGGCGAACCTATTGAAAGTGCACCCCATGCGGAGATGCGCGTGCGGATCGGGATCGACCTCCCGCCCCATGCCATTCTGCGTCGGGAAAAAAGGAGCAATTAAAATTATGAGCAAAGTCATGATCCCTGCCGGATATAAGCCGGCTCTTTCCCTCTATGATACCCAAAAGGCCATCGGTCTGATCAAGCGTCTCTTTGAAGATATGCTGTGCGGTGCTTTGAATTTGCGCCGGGTGTCCTCTCCTCTGTTTGTACCCTCCGATAGCGGTCTCAATGATAACCTCAACGGCGTGGAGCGCCCGGTACTCTTTGATCTGAAGGATACCGGCAGCTATGCAGAGGTGGTGCATTCGCTGGCGAAGTGGAAGCGCCAGGCACTTCGAGACTATGGATTTGATGCCGATACCGGTCTTTATGCGGATATGAACGCCATCCGCCGGGATGAGGAACTGGACAACCTCCATTCTATCTACGTGGATCAATGGGATTGGGAAAAGATCATTACCGAAGAGGATCGGACGAAGGAGTACTTAAAGAGCGTGGTGGATCGTATCGTGGGCGCCATCTGCGATACCGATCAGACCCTTCGGGTGATGTTTCCCCAACTGCAGGTGCTTCCTCCTATTAAAAGGGAAGTGACCTATATCACCACCCAGGAACTGGAAGATCTCTATCCCGATCTCACCGGCAAAGAGCGTGAGAACGCCATCACCAAGGAGCATAAGACCGTCTTTATCATGGAGATCGGCGGCAAGCTGAAGTCCGGCAAGCCTCACGACGGTCGCGCCCCGGACTACGATGATTGGGCGCTGAACGGCGATATTTTGTTCTGGAACGAAACCCTGCAGCAAGCCTTTGAAATTTCCTCCATGGGCATCCGTGTCAATGCGGAGAGCCTGGAGCGTCAGCTGAAGCTGTCCGGCTGTGAGGATCG
>JAZQJH010000038.1:0-13912 GCA_045541555.1 Eubacteriales bacterium
GGTCCTCAGGGTGAAAAGGGTGAGACCGGTGCGACCGGTGCTCAGGGTCCTCAGGGCGAAAAGGGTGAGACCGGTGCACAAGGCGAAAAAGGGGATCAAGGCGATCCCGGCGTAGGAATTCAAAACATCCACATTGATCACACCACACGAAAAATGACCGTCGTACTGACCAATGGACGGGAGTTCATTTTTGAAAATATCGTGGGTGCAGACGGCAAAGACGGAATCTCTCCGCAGATCCGTATTAACGCCACCACCAACGAATGGGAGCTCTCTACGGATAACGGAGCCACTTGGGTCTCTACCGGCGTGACCGCCACCGGACCGCAGGGTGAAAAGGGCGAGACCGGGGCTACCGGTGCGCAAGGCCCCCAGGGTGAAAAAGGTGAAACCGGTGCAACCGGTGCTCAAGGACCTCAGGGCGAAAAGGGTGAGACCGGCGCGACCGGTGCTCAAGGACTCCAGGGCGAAAAAGGAGATGACGGCGAAGACGCCATTGCTCCTCAGGTTCGTATCAACGGAACGACCAATCTTTGGGAGATCTCCGTGGACGGCGGTTTGAACTGGGTTTCCACCACCGTTTCCGCTACCGGACCGCAAGGGGAACAAGGTCCTCAGGGTGAGCAGGGTCCCCAGGGCGAGCAGGGTCCCCAGGGCGAGCAAGGTCCCCAGGGCGAGCAGGGTCCCCAGGGCGAACAAGGTATCCAGGGCGAGCAGGGTCCCCAAGGTGAGCAAGGTCCTCAGGGTGAGCAGGGTCCTCAGGGTGAGCAGGGTCCCCAGGGCGACCAGGGTACCCCCGGCGAACAGGGTCCCCAGGGCGAGCGGGGTATCCAGGGCGAAGCCGGCAAAGACGGAAACGGCATCACCGGCATTACCGTTAACGAAAACAATTATTTAGTCATCACCATGAAAGAGGGCGAGCCTATTGTCATCGAGCAATCCATCGTGGGGCCCCAAGGTGAAAAGGGTGAAACCGGCGCCACAGGCGCTACCGGTGCGCAGGGTGCCAGCATCCAATCGGTGCGCCTGACCACCGATGAGATGCTCGTTATCACGCTGGATAACGGTACTGCGCTGGAACCTATTGGTCCCATCCGCGGAGCACAAGGTGTGCAAGGCATTCAAGGTGAGCAGGGTCCTCAGGGTGAACAGGGCGTCCAGGGTGAACAAGGTCCCCAGGGTGAGCAGGGTATCCAAGGCGAAACCGGCGCGCAGGGCGAAGCCGGTCTGACTCCCTATCTTTCCATGGATGCCGAAGGCAATCTCTACGTAAAATACGGCGAAAACGGTACCCAAAGCTTGCTTGCTAACATCAAAGGTCCCAAGGGCGACCAGGGTGACCCCGGCGAACAGGGTCCCCAAGGTGAGCAGGGTCCCCAGGGTATCCAGGGTGAACAAGGTCTTCAAGGTGAAACCGGCGCCACAGGCGCAACGGGTGCTACCGGTGCCACTGGTGCCACCGGCCCCCAAGGCCCACAAGGCGAACCCGGCAAAGACGGCAGAGGGATTTTAGAAACTAAGATCGAAGGCACTAACTGGATCATTTATTATACCGACGGCACTACAGAGACACATGATCTTGGTAATATTGTGTTGCCAAATAATCAGCAAGACGAAGTTTTATCATATTCTTTACAAACCGATGGCACCTATTGTGTTAAGGCAGGAAAAGACATACTTGGATATAAAGATGTTGTAATACCGGCCACTTATAACAACCGAACGGTTTCTTCAATAGCCGAAAGCGGATTTAAAGATTCCGTATCAATTGAATCTATAACTATACCGGATACTATTACAACCATTCCAAATAATGCTTTTTATGGTTGCACTTCGCTCACTAATGTTTTTGGCTCAGAACATATAACCTCACTTGGCAAGTCGGCTTTTTATGATTGTACTAATCTATCAGCATACACATTACACGAAACCATTACAACAATAAAAGCCTCTACCTTTTATAATTGTTCTAACTTAACAATCACATTAAATATTGATAGAATTGAAAAAATTTATGGAAATGCCCTTTGGAAAGTGAAAACTATAAATTATATAGGCGATTCTACTAATTGGGATGTGCGATATAAGGGCACATTACCTGCCGACACAACTTATGGCACTTTGACCGGTACGTTTGTTTGGAGAAAAACCATTAATTCTACTAATGCACAAACTTATTTAAATGGAGATAACGGCCTCACTTATGAAAAGACATATGAGTATGTTGAAAACCATAATTACAACGGGGTAAAAGGCCGTGTAAACTATGCCCAATGCGATTGGACAAAATTGTCATAAACATAGGGCATTTCTTCGCACGAAAATGTGCAATATTAAGTTTGAAATAAGAGAGAAAACTAAAATGCTTGAAATGACAAATGAAAAAATCATTGAGCGAGCAAACGAAACCGTGAATGAAGAGCTTTACAGCATCACCGAGCCAATGTTACATACTCTTTTTGAGCAGTTCCCCGAAAATAAAGAACCATATCAAATTGCGGCCAAGGTACTATTGCTGGACAAATTGTATGCCACCCAACTTTTCCGTTATAAAAGACTGGATTTTTTGGGACAACTTGTAGAAAACATCCGCACCATCCCCCATTTTGATGAACGTGTATCAGCCGGTGATCCTTCGGTAGTTTGTGAAATTTATCGTGGGTTTGATAAAAAGTTGTTTTCGTTTGCTACCAAGTATTGTTGCTTACATAATACGGTGGTTTACGGAAAAGACGATTACAGCATTTATAATTCCTCGGTTCGCAAGTATTTACCCCAATATGCCAAAAAATACGGCGTTAAACTTACAGGCACTAACCTGAACAAATGGGTAAAAGACAATGATTATGCATCATTAAATAATGCGGTAGACCAAGTTTTAGATGCCGCTGAAATCAACATGAAAAATCGAAAACGTGCATTTGATTTATTTCTTTGGTCTCAAAGAAATAAACCATAACAGAACAAACGGAGTGGAATTTCCACTCCGTTTGTTTTTTATTGTCGATGGTTATTTATATGAAAAAGTAGAAATTTTTCTTGCATTGTGCGCTTTGGCGTATTATAATAAAGGTGTAGTGTGCGCTTTGGCGCATACTACGAAGAAAATACTGTTCGTTTTGGCGCACAGTATAAAGAAAGAAGCGACGTAAAATGATCGAACGGGTTACCGCGCAGGAAACTGCTGAAAAATGGGGAGTCTCTCTCCGCTACGTGCAGGCGCTATGCCAAAAGGGAAAAATTCCGGGGGCAGAGCGCAAGGGTCGGGACTGGATGATCCCCATGGATGCGGCGCGTCCGATGGACGGCAGAACCAAAGCCGCCCGGCAGGGGCAGGCGGTGGAACGCAATCTTCCTCTTCCCCGGAACACCCCTTTCCTCTATATGACCGATCTATACAGCGTCCCCGGAAGTGCCGACCAATGCACCGAGATGCTGGTCAACAATCACGAGGCGCAGGTACTCTTTGCGGCGGAGGTTGCCTATTCCCGCGGAGAGATCGACAAGGTCTATGAAAGCGCCAATTATCTGCTCAACAAGCATTCCGGCTTTTACGCCATCCTTTCCGCCGGTATGCTGCTGGCGCTTTGCGCCATCTGGCACGGCGATCTCTATATGTGGCGCCGCGCCAAAAACCACGTCGCGTCCGCGCCTGCCAAAAACGATACCGATCGGGACATTATGAGCCTGAGCCTCACGGCGGTGGACAGTATGCTCTACGACGACACCTCCTTCCCCGATTGGTTTAAGATCGGTTGCTTTGAGCCGCTCCATCGGGATACCCTCCCGGCGGTGAAGGTCTACTATGCCAAGTATCTCTACGCCACCGCCTATGCGGTGGCTACCAAGCAGCTTTCGATGGACGGAATGTCCGGTCTTTCGCTGATGTCCATGATCCCCTTGGCCCTTGAGCCGATGATCTCTCAAGCCATGGCGGATCATTCCATCATCGCCGAGATCTATCTCCGCATGACCTGCGCCACCGTCTACCACAACAGCGGCAACGCCAAACGGGCGGATCACCACTTGGATCGCGCCATTGCGCTGGCGCTCCCCGACCGGCTCTTCGGTCTTTTGGCGGAATACTGCCGCGCGCTGGACTCCCGGCTGGAGCACCGGCTGACCCGAGTGGATCCCGATGCCTGGGAAAAGGTCAAGCGGCTTTATCACATCTACAACGACGGCTGGACGACCCTCAGCGGTGAAGTGCGCGGAAAGACGCTGGCCAAGACCCTCTCCAAGAAAGAGCGGGAGGTGGCAAAGCTTGCCGCCTTTGGAATGCAGAACAGCGAGATCGCTGAAAAGCTGCATATGTCCCTCTCCGGCGTCAAGCAGGCCATCCGGATCGTTTCCGAAAAGACCGGCGTGGGACGGAATGACTTTGCCGCCGTCCTCTGATATATCCAAATGCCCTCAAAAAAGTTATAAAAATTTTTCCGAATCGGTTTAAAACTATGACCGACAAAACCCAGTTTGGGCAATACTCTGAAAAAATGAATTCTGCTATACTATCCTTGTAAGATCGTATGGCAGAATTTTTATTTTATTCCAAATCGAGGTGAGGCTATGCTCCGTTCAATTTTTGATCTGCAATCCCCCATCCCCATCCCGAAAGAGGGAGACCTTTTTAAACGTCTGGAACTTCACGGACACATATTTGACATCTATTATGGATATTATGAAGAGATCGAACGGGAGAACCCCATGATCGACCCCATGCCCATCTACCCCGACTTTCTCAAGGAACCGCGATACACCAAGGACGGATTTCCATTCGTGACCAAAATGCAGGACGGCTGCCGCCACTTTGAGGGCTCCTCCGAGAAGGGGCTGGAGTGTGCGGAATGCCGGCACTACCGGCACGGCGACGAGCTGCTGGGAATCTGTACCTGCTCCCAAAACAAGCGGTAAATTCATTCCTTATATAGTAAATAACGAGATTTAAACTACAAACCCCACTGAAGGAGGGCTTATTCATGACTGTAAAAACCAAACGTACCCATCGAATTCTAAGCGCAATTCTTTGCCTGACCCTGCTGATGACCTTTTTGCCCATGGCAGGGCTGACTGTTTCCGCCGGCGCCGCCTCATCCTATAGCAGAGCGACCGACCTTGATACCTTAAATCAATGGAAGCAGTATTTCGGCATCCAGACCAACCATCCGCAGGACGTGGCGTTGTCTACGGAGTTTGCCGGCGGCGTCTGGACGGATAAGTCGGTCTTTGCTCCGACTGCCATCCCCAACGAATTGACCCGTGCAGAATACAAGGGGAACACCTTCTCCCTTTCGGACAAAGGCGATAACTTCTTAGTCTCTCTTTCCGCCATTGCCTCCAACAAGGAGATCACCGGTTATTCCACCGTCCCCACCGATACGGTACTGGTCCTGGATCTGTCCAGCTCCATGCGTTCCAACGGCGACTACAACCAGAGCGCCATCGACGATCTGGCCGCCGCCACCAACAACGCCATTCAGGGGCTGCTGGAACTGAATAAAAACAACCGGATTGGCGTCGTCCTTTATGCAGGAAACGTCAACCAAACCTTCTCCGCCGCAGAAGGCACGACCCAGGTCCTCCTGCCGCTGGACACCTATGAACTCAAAGCCGACGGCCGCTATCTGGAATCCATTGCACACAGCGGCAATGCTGACTGGGCAATCCGGGTCGCCGACGGCGTGACCGGCTCCAACGGCGCGGTCACCGGCAACAAAGCCTCTGCCACCGGCACCTTTATGCAGGACGGCATCTACGAGGCCATGAAGCTCTTTTTGGCGGCTGAGCCTACCGTGAAGACCGGCGTACAGGCCGGCACCCAGCGTCTGCCCATCATGGTTCTCATGACCGACGGCGAGCCCACCCTTGCCAACAACGATTACGACGGCAATGCCGCCGGCACCGATCTCGGTCAGAGCGTGATGCACGACTTCAACGGCTATACCAGCGACCATACCCATCGCGATACCATCGCGTTCATGACCATGCTGACCGCCGCTTACGCCAAAAAGCAGATCACCGCGCACTATGGCGACGCTCTGCTCTACACCCTTGCCTATGGCGAAGAGGTGACCCGTCTGGAAGAGGCGCGCAGCGTCATGGATCCCCAAAACAGCAGCGACAACCTCAACGAATTATGGAACGCATTTCTGGCAGATCAGTCGGTCACCGTATACCGCTCCTGGAACGGAAGAAACTGGTCTACTCTGACGACGAAAAACGCCACCTCCGGCGCCGCCAGACTGACTGCGGCTGATAAATTATACGTGGACAAATATTTCCCCGCCACCTCGGACGCCGCTTTCTCCGCCGCCTTTGCCGATATCGTGGATGAGATCATCATCCAGTCCAAGTACTACCCCACCTACGTGGAAAAGGATCACGATCACGACGGCTATCTGACCTTCGTGGATAAGATCGGCAAGTATATAGACATCACCGACATTAAGGGCATCGTCATTGGCAATCGGCTCTTCTCCGGCGCAGCAATGGCAAGCGCTCTCGGCAATGCCGGTGCTGATCTGGGAACGGTGGAGTCCCCCACCGATCTGGGCAACAACTTCATCTGGTCGGTTCAAGAACGGCTGGGCATTGAAAACACCGCCACCGCCCGGGCTTTGGTTGCCGACGCTTATAAGCACGGACAGCTTGCCTATCAAGACGATCAGAACTTCAGCCATTATATCGGCTGGTTCTCCGATGCCGACGGCAACTACCTGGATTTCTGGCACGCTGGAATGACCGCCCAGCAGATCCAAGAGGTCGTGACCCAAAAGGGCGCCACCCATATCATGAAGTCCTACGGCTTCCTGGGTGATACCACCGTCATCGGCGGCGTATCCAACACCGACATGATGTATATGACGGTGCGCATCGCCACCGAGATCGCCTCCGGCGAAAGCATTCTGACCTGGCAGCTTCCGGCCTCCCTCATCCCCACCGTCACCTATGAGGTCTCGGTCAACGTGGATGCAGATGGAAACGTCACCGAAGTGACCGGGCTGAAGCTGGAAGACAATACCGCTGAATCCCCCATCCGCTTGCTTTACGAAGTAGAGTTGAAGCAGGATATTTACGATTGGAACCTGACCGAAAAGGTTCCCGCCGCTTATGCCAACTCCACCGAGAACAAGGAGGCGGGCTACGTCTTCTACACCAATAAGTGGACCGCCAACGCCGACAATACCACCCTTAACACCTACAGCCACTTTGAGCCGTCCGACGACAACGAGCGGTACTATTACACCGAGGACTCCCTGGTCTATACCGACGAGCAGGGTACGGTCTATACCGGCGCAAAGCCCGCCAACGGCACGTTCTACCGGCAATATACCGTATACGAAAAGCTGGAAAACGGGCAGGTTCGTGCTCACCAGCATTACGAGCCCATCACCGCCGCCTCTCTTGATTTGGCGGAAGCCTACGGCACCAATCAATGGGTCATCCCCAAGGGCACCATCCATCGTTACTATGACTTTGAGAACAGCCCCAAGGCGGATCCTAACGCGACCAAGACGATGAACTACAGCGATCACCCCTTCATCGTCGCAAATAATCAGCAGTATTACACCTATTCCACCCAGGGCAACAACGGCAAGCTGACCGCCACCCCTGCCACCGGTATCAAATTGACCAAAACGCTGGCAGAAGGCTTTACCTCTGACGCCGTCTATACCTTCGTGATTGAGGGAAATATCAATGATGCCCAGGTAGTACGCCTGGACGACAACGGACTGGAAGCCGATCGCACCGATCTGGCCGCCTCCGGCGAGGTCACCCTCAAGGCAGGCGAGACGGTCTATATCGTCGGTCTTACCGCCGGCACCTATACCGTCAAAGAAAAGGCCGGCTCCGGCTATCACGTCAAGAGCGTTGCGGTGAACGGCCAGACCGTTGCCGGCACCGTCGCAAACCTCACCATTGCCGAGCAGACCATCACCCCCGTCGAGTTTGTGAACGACAAATTGGGTCGCGGTGATCTGATCGTCAGCAAGGACGTCAACTATCCCGAAGGCTTTGAGCCCAACGCCAACCACGACGGGCAGGTCTTTACCATCCAAGTGGAATTCACCGGCGACACCGCCGGCATGACAGCGCCTGCCGGTGCTGCTGCCAACGGCAACGTCTATACCGTTTTGCTGAAAAACGGCGAGTCTGCCACCTTCCGGAATATCCCCGAGGGGGTCACCTATAACGTGACCGAGGGTGCGGTGCCTGCCGGCTATCGCAACGAGGATATCCGCTATTCCAACACCGCCAAGACCATCACCCCTGCCGGCACGGATCAGGCGCACGTCGTCAACCGCTACGAGCCTGCCAAGACCACCGTCAATCTGAAGGTCAACGGCACTAAGACCGTCAGCGGCGGCTGGCCCGACGGCGCTGAGTTTACCATGAAGCTCTATGAGATCACCGATTTTGCCAACGGCACCCTCCGGGATCTCCAGCTTTCGGACACCGTCACCAAGACGGCGACCGGCTATGAGATTGATCTCTCTTCCTTTGAGTTTACCAAGGTTGGAACCTATAACTTCCTCGTTCAGGAAGAGATCCCCGCTCAGCGCATCCCCGATATGGCGTACGACCGCTCCTATGGCTTATTCTCCGTCGTCGTGACGGATGCCAATGCAGACGGCGCGCTGGAGGTTTCGGCAGTCAACGTCAATCAGGATGAAATTCTCAGCGGTGATGCACAAAACGGCTATACCGTCACCAAGGATTTTCACAACGCCGTCACCAAGGATATCGTCTATCTGAACGTGACCAAGACGGTGGAGGATCTCAACGACAGCAGCATCACCTACACCGACCACGCCGCAGACATTACCTTCGGCTTATTTGAGTCCATGACCGCCACCGATCCTGCCTACTACGTTCTGACCGACGCACAGGGCAAGGCAACCTTTGCTATTCCCGTGACCCAGGCGGAGCTTGGTGCCACAGGAAAGGTCTACTACCTGCGCGAGATCGCTCCCGCGATCCAGAACCGTGTTGTGGGAATGAAATACGATGAGAACTGGATCGGCGCGCTTTCCATCACCTGGGATGACGCCAATCACAAAGCCATCGCCGCATACGCCGTCATCGAAAACGGCGTGCCGGGCGCTTACGCTCCCTATACCGGTGATCCTATCTCTCATAAAAACTATTACACCCCCGATGCGGAGACTGCCGTACTTCAGCTTTCCGGCGTCAAGACCCTGAACGGCGGCACGGAGCTTGGTGTCAGAACCTTTAGCTTCAGCTTATATCAGACCTCTGCCGCCTTCGTGATCCAAGGCTCTGCCTTACAGACGGTCAACAATAACGGCAACGCGATCACCTTTGCTGAGGTTCCCCTTACTACTACCGGACTGCATTATTTCTCCGTCAAGGAAAACGCCACGACTTTGGGCGGCGTCTCCATCGACGAAAATCACTACCACGTTACGGTTTTGGTAGAGAAAACCGTCGGTACGGACGGCATCACCCGGTTGCACATTGCAGACGGCTATCCGCACATCGTCGCCTACGGCTCCGCCGCTCCCGTGGCAGCCAACGCGTTGAACTTCAACAATACCTACGCCATCACCGGCAATACCGCCGTCGTGGTGGAAGGAACCAAGACGCTGACCGGCAGACCGCTTCTCGGCGGCGAGTTTACCTTCCGTCTGACCGAGGTGGCAGACGCGCAGGGCACTGCCATTCAAAATCCTCTGATCCTGACGGCAGAAAACGGCACCGCCAACGGCGATACCGCCCCCTTCCGGTTCCAAGAGCTCCGCTATGATCAGGTGGGCACCCACTACTATAAAGTGGAAGAGGTTGCCGGCGCGAACGGCAACGGCGTGACCTACGCAGAAAACACCTATATCGTCAAGGTTGAGGTTACCGATAATACAATCGGCGGATTGGACGCCGCGCAAACCATCGTTTACAGCAGCGACAATTCCAACGCCATCGCCTTTAAGAACACCTATCGGCCTGTCAAGGAAACCATCGCACTTCACGCCACCAAGGAACTGACCGGCAGAGTGCTGAACGACGGTGAATTCGAATTCACCATCGTCGAAACCGAGCGTGATTTCACCACCTTGGTACAGGGCGGCTTGAATGAAACGGTACAAAACAACGGCACCGGCGGTATTAATTTCCCCGAAATTGAATTCACCACCGAGGACGTTCGCTACTTCGTCGTCCAAGAGGTTGCCGGTTCGGTTGCCGGCGTCACCTACGACGAAAGCAAGTATCTTGTGACCGTCTCCGCCGAGGATAACCACAAGGGTGCGCTGGTACTCTCTACCGAGATGATCAAGCAAACCGTCGAGCTCGACGAGCACGATCAACCTCAGACCGTGAACGTCCCGGCAAGCTCCATCGTCTTTGCTAACGCTTATCAAGCAGATGCTCTCCCGGTTCGCATCAGCGGCTTGAAGAAGCTGGAAAACAGAACCCTTGCGGAAAACGAGTTTAAATTCTTCCTCTATGAGGCGGACGATGCGTACGTCGTTGATCCCAATGCCGCTGTGAAAGAGACCACCAACAAGGCAGACGGAACCTTCGCTTTCGAAGAGTTCACCCTGGATAAGGTCGGCACCTACTACTTCGTTGTGGCAGAAGATCCCGACACCACCGCAGAGCGCGTTACCAACGATACTGCGATCTATTATCTCGCTATCGAGGTTAAGGACGATGAGAACGGCAAGCTTTACGAAGCCGGCCGCACCGTCCAAAAGGTCGGCGAAGCCGCTCCGGCAGCAGAGATCCTCTTTACCAACGTCTATACCCCCAAGCCGGAGGATCTGACGGTAGAGATCGTCGTCAAAAAGAAGGTCGTCAACAAAGGCACCGCCACCATCGGTCACGATGGATTTGAATTCATCCTGGAAAACACCGATACGACGGAACGGCTCAGCCTGAAGTCGGATAAAAACGGCATCGCCGCATTCGTGCTCGGCTACACCGAGAACGACATCGGCAAGACCTTCATCTACAAGCTCACCGAGGTCAACGACGGCAGAGAGCACGTGCAGTACAGCACCGCCACCTATACCGTCACCGTCAGCATCTCGCGCAACGCCAACAATGAACTGGTCGCCAGCTTCACTAAAAACGGCGAGGCTGCCACGAATATCGTCGCAGAGTTTGAGAACGTTTACGACTATACCCCCGACCCGACCCCGACGCCCGATCCTGATCCCGATCCTACTCCGGATCCCGATCCGACGCCGACTCCCACTCCCGATCCCGAGCCCACTCCTACTCCTGATCCGGAGACCAAACCCGAGCCCACTCCCGAGCCGGAGGCAGATCCTGCTCCCCAGCCGGAGGCAGATCCCAAGCCCGAGACCGAGCCTGCTCCCGAATCCGGCAATCCGGATACCGGCGATCATTCCAAGGTTCACCTCTGGATCACCCTCCTTTGCCTGAGCGGCATGGGCATCTTCGGACTGGTGCTCTTGGGCAGAAAGAAAAAAGAGATCGAATAACGATCCCTTAATCTAAAAAATAACAGCAGACTTTCATAGCCGGTTTTTCAATATTGAGAGGGAGTCTCCCCGGTTTTGCGTCTGAAAAACTTGCAAAAGGAATTGCTAAAATTGTACCTACTGCCAAAGCGTATTGGAACAGATCCTTTTGGAAGACTAAAATAACCGCCGAGGGTTGCCCTCGGCGGTTTTCTTTGTTATAATAGAAGCGAGGTGATATTATGCCCAAAAATCCCATGCAAACTCAAAAGCTTCTACGGCTACAGCAGATTTTTTTACAAGAAACCGACGAAAACCACGGTCTGACCATGGAGGAGCTGCTGGAGCGTCTTGACGGCTTCGGCATTAAAGCCGAGCGGAAAAGCATCTACGAAAATATCGAGACCCTCAACCAATGCGGCATGGACATCCTCCGGGAAAAACGGGGCGGAAAGACCTATTATTTTGCCGCGTCCCGGGAATTTGAGACCGCCGAGCTGCGGCTTTTGGCCGACGCGGTAGCGTCCTCCCGATTTATCACCGCCAAGAAATCCGAGGAGCTTTTGAAAAAGATCTCCGGGTTGACCAGCCACCATCTGGCATCAGGACTTCGGCGCCAGGTGCACGTACCCAGCCGAATTAAGAACATGAACGAGACTATTTTCTATCTGGTGGACGACCTCAACCGCGCCATCAGCGAAAATTCCGCCATCACCTTTTGCTATTACGATTGGGTGGCAGACGGCAAGACCCTGCGGCGTGTGCCGCGTCATGAGGGACGGCGCTATCTGGTCTCCCCCTGGCAGCTGCTCTGGGAGGATGAATTCTATTACCTCATTGCCTTTGACCACGCTTCCCAAGGCATCCGCCACTACCGGGTCGATCGGATGGGCGAGATCGAACGGACCGACGGCAGGCGGGAAGGCGCGGAACAATTTAAAAAGATCCGGATGGAGGATTATACGTCGCGGCTCTTCGGGATGTTTGGCGGAGAGACCCAGACCGTCACCCTCTCCTTCCCCGCCCGGCTTTTTGACGTGATGATTGACCGCTTTGGCAAGGATCTTTCTCTGCAAAAAGGAAAGGACGCGGAGCATTGGCTGCTCCGGGCACCGGTCATTCCCAGCCAGCCTTTCTATGGGTGGTTGCTATCGCTGGGTTCGGAAGTGACCTTAGTCGCCCCGGAAGAATTAAAAAAGGAATATATTGAATTTTTGAAAAAGGAGATCGAAAACCATGGTTAAGCACATGATCATCTGGAAAATGAAGGACGAAATCGCCGATAAAGCCGCCGCCAAGGCCGCCATCAAGGCGGGTCTTGAGGGTCTGGTAGGAAAGATCGACGGGCTTTTGGAGATGAAGATCCTCACCGAGGGCTTTGACTGCTCTGCAGGCGACTTGATGATGGACTCCACCTTGGAAAGTAAAGCCGCGCTGGACGCTTATCAAAAGCATCCCCTCCACCAAGAGGTGGCCAATACCCTGGTTCGCCCCAACGTGAGCCAAAGACTGTCTTTCGACTACGAAGTATAAGAATAAAAAGATGAAAAACAGCAGTATAAATAAAAAATATTTGATTTCGTTTGGTGTAATCTCGCTATTTTTAATTTTATTGCCCGTGATGGCAGAAGTATTGTATAACTACATTTTGGAGTATAGCAAAACCACCTTCACGATTTATTGGCGGCACGCCTTCCTCTATGGATTAGCCGTCTTGCTTGGAATAAGCCTGCCTCTGCACGTATTCTTTTTCAAAAAAAGTGCTGCGAAAAAGCTTGTCCTATTGGTTTTGCTCTCTATTCTGATCGTTGAACTGGTTTGGATTTTTTTCATAGGCTTTTACGGTGCCATTCTTGCCTGTTTCCTTTGCGTTTTCACGCTTATGGAACTGTTGCTGAAAGAATAATAAAATACCGGCTGACGCTTTGCGTCAGCCGGTATTTTCATTTCATTTGATCTCCGCCAATGAGTTCCCCGGTCGTTCCATCAATGAATATCTGCTCTTTAAATCCGGTCTCCTTTCGGGTCGCCGTCACTTTCCAGACGTTTCGCACGATCTGCTCCGTTCGGTAACTGCCCTCATGCTCCTTTTGATATAAGTGTGCATTCATTTTTTCGATGGTCTTTTCCGCCGTGATCTCTTGAGCGTCCTCTCCCCAATGTCCATCGGCGATAAATAACGCCTCCGAATGACTTATAACGTAAGGATTGTTTTCAAACGGCTCATCAAAAACCACGACTAAGATCACTTCCTTTGCCGCCGGTGCAAACAAAAGTCGAACCGCTTGATATGGATTTAAAACCCCATCATAGGTTTGATAGCACTCCATCCACCACCGTCCGGATCCGTCACTTTCAAATTTAACGGAGCCATAGTTTTTTATATCGAAGCCTAAATTCTGCATCAGTGATTTTCCGATGGGCTCTGCATCATTGGAGTCGGCATATTCCTTTTGAATATTGGCGAT
>JAZQJH010000039.1:0-36584 GCA_045541555.1 Eubacteriales bacterium
CGCTGGGCAGACTCTCAAAAATGTTTCCGAATTCGTGGGGGCGGTCTCGTCAGCGTACATGGGTACGGTAGAGAGCGGCCCCGCGGATAGCAGAAAATTTTGATTAAAATCCGCATGGTTATGCGGATTTTTTCCTTATAATGGAATAACGAGAAAGAGTGGCCTCTCCTTCTTGTCATAATATTGCAAAATTGTTACCAATCTTTTTGTTCTTTTCATTTTCTGCGGTCGGGGACTTTTTTGACAGTCTGAAAAAATCCTTACCCCAATTCATTTGGGGTAAGGATTTTTTTATAATTCTTCTAAAAATTCGCCGATGCGCTTGAGCGCTTCTTTGATATGGGCGGTAGAATAGCAATAAGAGGCGCGGATAAAGCCCTCGCCGCCCTGGCCGAAGGCCGGGCCGGGCACCACTGCCACGTGCTTTTTCTCCAAAAGCTGCTGGCAGAATTCCTCGCTGGTCAGCCCCGTCTTTTGGATCGAGGGGAAGGCGTAGAACGCGCCCTTGGGATCCCGACAGGTCAGCCCCAGTTTATTAAAGCCTTCCACGATCAAACGGCGGCGTGCGTCGTATTCCTCCGCCATCTCTGCCACCGCGTCGTCGCAGACCGTCATGGCGGTCACCGCCGCGTACTGAGAGATAGTGGGAGCGCACATAATGGCAAACTGATGGATCTTGGTCACCTGCGCCAAGATCTCCTGCGGACCGCAGGCGTAGCCCAGCCGCCAGCCGGTCATGGAAAACGCCTTGGAAAAGCCGTTGACCACCAAGGTCCGCTCCCACATTCCGGGCAGGGATGCAATGGAAACGTGGTGCTTCCCGCCAAAGGTCAGCTCCGCATAGATCTCATCGGAAAGCACCAGGATATTGGTATCCCGGAGCACCTCCGCGATCTTTTCCAGATCCTCCTTTTCCATGATCGCCCCGGTGGGGTTACAGGGATAAGGCAATACCAAAAGCTTGGTCTTGGGCGTGATCGCCGCCTTCAAGGCTTCCGGCGTCAGCTTGAACTGATCCTCCGCTTTGGTTTCGACGATCACCGGCACGCCGCCTGCCAGCCGGGTAATGGGCTCATAGCAGACATAGCTAGGCTGAGGGATGATCACCTCTTCGCCGGGACTGACCACCGCGCGGATACAGCCGTCAATGGCTTCGCTTCCGCCGACGGTCACCAAAATCTCCTTGAGGGGATCATAGTTCAATTCATATTTACGGTCAAGATATTTTGCGATAGTTTCGCGCAGGGCTTGCAGACCGGAATTGGAGGTATAGCGCGTCTTGCTCTCCTCCAACGATAAAATGCCAGCCTTACGAATCTGCCACGGCGTGGGGAAATCCGGCTCACCCACACCCAGGGAGATGACGTCCTGCATTGTCTCCGCAAGGTCAAAGAATTTGCGGATCCCGGAGGGCTGGATCTTCAGCACCTCCGGATTTAATAATTTTTGATAGTCCATCAAAGGGAGAAAAGCCCCCGATCATCCGGCTCTGCATCACAGAGCTCCACATCCAACTCTTTGTAACGCCGGAGTACAAAGTGCGTTGCGGTGGAATTGACGTTTTCTATGGTAGAAAGCTCCTTCGCCACGAACATGGCGACTCCCTGAAAGGTCTTTCCTTTTACAATTACACAAAGGTCATAGCCGCCGGACATGAGATACACGCTCTCTACCTCCGGGTACTTCATCACCTTTTCTGCCACCTCTTCAAAGCCGCGGCCGGCCTTGGGGGTGACCTTCAACTCGATCAGTGCGGAAACGTTGGCTTCGTCCACGCGCTCCCAGTCAATAACCGGTTTATAGCCACGGACGATACCGCTCTTTTCCAGCGCATCCAGTTCTTTTGCCGCATCCTCTACGGAAATACCGGCCATAACCGCCAGATCCTCCAAAGAACAACGGGCATTCTTATTCAATAATTTCAATAACTTCAAATTCATGGTCATTCACTCCTTAATAAAGGGGAAATTTCTTACAAAGCTCCAGCACCTCTGCCAGAACGCGTTCCTTATTACCTTCAAAGTCGGTAATGACGTCCTTGATCCAGCCGCCGATCAGCTCCATCTCCGCTTCCTTAAAGCCGCGGGTGGTAACGGCAGGGGCACCCACACGGATACCGCTGGTCACGAAGGGCTTCTCGGGATCGTCGGGGATGGCGTTCTTATTGGCGGTGATATGCACCTCATCCAGGCGACGCTCCAGTTCCTTACCGGTGATGCCGTTGGTACGGAGATCCAGCAACAGCAGGTGGTTATCAGTGCCTCCGGAGACCAGGTTGATGCCCTCCGCCAGCAGTTTCTTCTCCAGCGCCTTGGCATTGGCAACGACCTGCTTCTGGTATTCCTTAAACTCCGGCTTCAGCGCCTCGCCCAAGCAGACTGCCTTGGCGGCGATGATATGCTCCAAGGGACCGCCCTGGGTGCCGGGGAAAATAGCCTTATCAATGGCCTTGGCATACTCCTCCTTACAAAGGATCATGCCGCCGCGCGGACCGCGCAGAGTCTTATGGGTGGTGGTGGTAACGACATCCGCATAGGGGACGGGAGAGGGGTGCAGTCCTGCTGCTACCAGACCGGCGATATGCGCCATATCCACCATAAAGAGCGCGCCTACGCTCTTAGCGATCTTACTGATTCTCTCAAAATCAATGGTACGGGGATAAGCAGAAGCACCTGCCACGATCAGCTTGGGCTGATTTTCCTTGGCCAGCTTTTCCAATTCTTCGTAATCAATACAGCCGGTCTCAGCGGAAACGCCGTAGGGCACGAAATTAAAGAATGCACCGGACATATTGACCGGGCTGCCGTGGGTCAGATGTCCGCCATGAGCCAGGCTCATACCCAGAACGGTATCGCCGGGCTTCAAGAAAGCAAAGTAAACTGCCATATTCGCCTGCGCACCGCTATGGGGCTGGACGTTGGCGTGCTCCGCACCGAAGAGCTCACAAGCACGCTTGCGTGCCAGCTCCTCCACTACGTCGACGCAATGGCATCCGCCGTAGTAACGCTTTGCCGGATAGCCCTCGGCATATTTATTGGTCAGCACGGTACCCATTGCCGCCATCACCGCAGGAGAAGCAAAGTTCTCCGAGGCGATCAGCTCGATGCCGTCCTGCTGACGCCGGTACTCTGCCTGAATGGCGGCACCCACTTCAGCGTCCATCTCTTTAATAAAATCCATGTTCTTTTCTAAAAGCATTTTTCTTCTCCTTACTTTTTCCCAAGTTCTTTGGTTCTCTCGTAGGCCTTTACGACCGCATCCATAGCGGCGGCGCGAAAGCCGCCTTCCTCCAAGGCTTTGACACCCTCGATGGTACTGCCGCCGGGGCTGCAGACCGCATCCTTCAAGGCGCCGGGGTGTGCACCGGTCTCCAAGACCGTCTTGGCGCTGCCCAATACCGTCCCTGCCGCCAATTCCATGGCGATATTCCGGGGCAGACCACAAGCGACACCGCCATCCGCCAGCGCTTCCACAAAGAGATACACGAAGGCCGGACCGCAACCGGAAAGAGCACTTCCGGCGTCGATCAATTTTTCGTCCAGAGCCAAGAGCTTCCCTGCTTCTGCAAACAGTTTGCAAAACGCCTCAGTCTGCACTTCGTTGGCTTCGGAGGTATAGAGAATTCTCCCCTCCCCTACCTGCACCGGAGTATTAGGCATCATCCGAATCCAGGGACATTCGAGTCCCAGCATCTCCTTAAGGCTGGCAAGGCTGAGGCCTGCCGCCATGCTGACCATTACCGGACGGTGATCCGCCGGGATCATGGTCTTGAATTCCTTGAGAACGCCGCCCATGATCTGGGGCTTGACGCCCAGGACGATAAAATCACATTTCTTTGCAATTTCCTGATTAGTGGAGGCATAGGCACCAAGCTTTTCTGCCAGAGCCGCCGCTTTCTGCGGATCGGCATCTGCCAGCAGGATCGCGCTCCCCCCTACTGCTTTTGCGGCAGCCGTCGCCAAAGCGCCGCCCATATTGCCGCAACCGATAAATCCGTATAACATTTGATTACCCCCTGATCTGCCCGTCGCCGCGGACGATATATTTATAGGTGGTCAGCTCCCGAAGACCCATGGGTCCTCTGGCGTGAAGCTTTTGGGTGGAGATGCCCATCTCGCATCCCAGGCCGAACTGGCCGCCGTCTGTAAACCGAGTGGATACGTTGACGTACACCGCCGCGCTATCCACCATGGCGGTAAACAACCGGGCGTGCTCCTCCGTCTCCGTGATAATCGCCTCACTATGGCCGGTGGAATGAGCGGCGATATGGGCGATCGCCTCTTGGGTATCCGCCACCACCTTGACCGCCATGACGTAGTCTAAAAATTCCGTATCAAAATCCCGCTCACCGGCCGGAACGCCCTGCATGATCGCCTGCGCCGCCGGATCGCAACGGAATTCCACCTGACTTAATTTGGCCTTAAGCCGGGGCAAAAATTCCTCGGCGATCTTTTCGTGAACCAGGCAGACCTCCGCCGCATTACAGACCGAGGGACGGCTGGTTTTTGCATTTTCAATGATATTCAACGCCTTTTCAAAGTCGGCAGTCTCGTCCACGTAGATATGGCAGATGCCGGTACCGGTCTGGATAACGGGCACCTTTGCTCCCTCCAGGCAAGCGTTGATCAAGCCGGGGCCGCCGCGGGGGATCAGAAGATCCACGTAGCCCACCGCTTCCATCAGTTCCCGGGCACTCTGCCGGGTGGTATCCTCGATGAGTTGAACGCCGTCTGCCGGCAAGCCGGCATCCGAAAGACCCAAGCGCAGAGCGTCGGCAATGGCCTTAGCAGAATTCCAGGCCTCCTTACCGCTCCGGAGAATACAAACGTTACCGCTCTTGAAGGCGAGCGCCGCCGCATCACTGGTCACGTTGGGACGGCTTTCATAAATGATCGCCACCACGCCCATGGGGACAGCGGTCTTCTCGATGGTCATGCCGTTGGGACGCTCCACGCGCTCCAGCACCGCGCCCACCGGATCGGGCAATTCCACCACCTCGCGGATGCCCTTTGCCATATCGGCGATCCGCTCGGCGGTCAGCCGCAGGCGATCCTGCATGACGACGGTCATGGTGCCGCCGTATTTCTTCAAGTCCTCTTGGTTGGCGGCAAGGATCGCATCCGTCGCCTCTACCAAGCGATCTGCCATCGCCAGCAGCGCCCGGTCTTTCTTTGCTGTCTCCATCACCGCCAGCGCTCGGCGAGCGGCAACGGCTCTTTCTAAAATTTCTTGCGTTTTCATGCTTTTGCTCCTTTAAAGAGAGTTCCTACCGGCTTGCCCTCTAAAATATCGTAGAGGATCTCCGGATCGTCGCTATTGGCAATGACGGTGGAGATCCCCTCCGCCATGCAAAGCTCTGCGGCGTGCAATTTGGTTGCCATACCGCCGGTGCCCAAGGCAGAGCCCTTTCCGCCGGCCATTGCCAGCAGCTCCGGCGTGATCTCCTCCACCACCGGGATCAGCCTGGCGTCGGGATCGTTCCGGGGATCGGCGGTATAAAGACCGTCGATATCGGTGAGTAGCACCAAAAGCTCCGCTTCCGCACTCCGCGCCACCATTGCGCCCAAGGTATCGTTATCGCCCACCGCGATCTCCGCCGTAGAGACCGTATCGTTCTCATTGATGATCGGCAATGCGCCCAGCTCCAAAAGGCGGTGCAAGGTATTACGGAAGTTTCCGTACCGCTCCTCATGGTTCATATCCTCACCGGTGATGAGGATCTGCGCCACCGTATGATTATATTGGGAAAACAGCCGGTCGTAGGTATACATCAGCTCACACTGCCCCACGGCCGCCGCTGCCTGCTTGGTGGGCATATCCGTAGGACGGCTTCCCAAGGAAAGCTTTCCAACGCCCATGCCAATGGCACCGGAGGACACCAAAATGACCTCGTGACCCGCATTTTTCAGATCGCTCAGCACCCGGCAGAGGATCTCTACGTGGCGAATATTTAGATTTCCCGTTTTATGGGTGAGGGTGGAAGTCCCCACCTTGACAACTACACGCATTTTCAAAAACCTCGCTAGAATTGGATATAGATAGTTTTATTATATTATAAATTTATTATATTTGCAACCATTTTATTTGAGCGCAAAAAAATAAGCCGTGAGTTTTCACTCACGGCTTTCATTTTATTCACAACAGGGGTCAGGCTTTTTCTTGGGTTCCGGTTTTTCAGGAGCCGGAGCGGTGGTATCACCCAGTCCGGAGGTCTCCGCAAAGAGGACATTCTGTTTGGTCATTTCTACCGCATCGGTGGGAACAATGATCTTCGCAGCCTTGCCGTCGGACATTGCCACCAACGCCTCATACTTTTTCAGTTCCAGAACGGCAGGATCAACGCCGGCTTCTTTCAAAGCCTTCAAGCCATCGGCTTCTGCCTTTTTGGAGAGGAAGATCGCCTTGGCTTCACCCTCGGCTCGAGCAATCCGGGCATCACGCTCACCTTCCGCTGCCAGGATCATGGCTTGCTTATCACCCTCGGCACGGGTGATGGCGGCGGCTTTATGTCCCTCCGCTTGCAGCATGGTCTCACGGCGATCACGTTCCGCCTTCATCTGCTTTTCCATGGCGTTTTGAATTTCAGCAGGGGGGATGATATTTTTCAGTTCCACCCGGTTGACCTTGATGCCCCATTTATCGGTGGCTTCGTCCAAAATCTCTGTCATTTTGGCGTTGATGGTATCGCGCGAGGTCAAGGTACCGTCCAGCTCCAGCTCACCCACGATATTACGTAGCGTGGTAGCTGCCAGATTTTCCAAGGCAGAAATAGGATTAACAGCACCGTAAGCATAGAGCTTAGCATCGTAGATGGCAAAATAAATTACTGTGTCGATCTGCATGGTAACGTTATCTTTGGTGATGACCGGTTGCGGAGGAGAGTCCAAAACCTGCTCCTTGAGGGTCACTCGCTTCGCCACCCTCTCCAAAAGAGGGATCTTAATATGAAAACCGGCAGACCACGTGGTCCGATACTTTCCCAAAAGCTCGATCACAAACTCATGCGCCTGCGGCACGATCTTAATGTTTGCGATCAGGATCACTAAAATCAACACAAGAGGGATAATGATAAATTCCATATTTTTTCTCCTTTTCATCATGATATTCTCTATATTCTATTATGTCGCGAACATTCAAAAAAGTCAACTGATCTTTTTCAAAAAAAAGCATTGACAAATGAATTTCCCTTTGTTATAATAATCAAGCATTCCGCAAAGAAACCAAATATGGGGGTATAGCTCAGCTGGGAGAGCGCTTGAATGGCATTCAAGAGGTCAGCGGTTCGATCCCGCTTATCTCCACCAAAAGAAAAGGAACACCAAAAGGTGTTCCTTTTTCTTTTGTCCGGGATACCCCGGGACTGAACCGGCGCCCATAGGGCGCGCGGGTCAGTTGAGGGTGGCTCAAAGCCGCGATAGGCTTTTAGAACAACCGTCTCCCGAACCCGAAGGCTTTGGCGTTTCCGCCCGGGGCGGCCGAAAAAACCGAGAGTGCAGGGTTACCGCTTATCTCTACAACGATCACTCCTGCTCAGCTTTTTCTATCCATTGAAAAGTAGTTATTTCTGTGATATAATCAGTTTAATATTTTTCACTCCACCCCCGGTTTATTTCCCCACTAAACCAACGGTAGGTGTGATTTTTGCTCCCCGGGCGCTATACTGTAAACGAAAGGAGAACCCGTATGGATCAAATCAAAATCGGTAAATTTATTGCCGCTTGCAGAAAAGAGCAGAAGCTCACCCAACTGCAGCTGGCAGACAAGCTGGGAATCACCGATAAGGCGGTATCAAAATGGGAGCGGGGCATCGCCATGCCCGATACGTCCATTATGCTGGAATTGTGTGAGATCCTGCAAATCAATGTCAATGAATTATTAAGTGGGGAGAAAATCAGTATGGAAAACAAGAATCAAAAAAATGAAGAATTAATGCTCGATCTGGCGAAGGAGATCGCCCAAAAGAATAAAACCATCTGGACGACCATGTGGGTCATTATGGCGGTCAGTATCGCAGGTCTGCTTGGAGGCTGCGCTACCGTATATTTCTTTGTGCCGGAAGGGATCTGGCAGGCGGTATCCGTCATTGGAATCTGCATCCTCTTTTTGGTGCCCTGTTTTTACGCATTGAAGCTGGAGGTCAGCGTAGGCGCCTATAAATGCAAAAACTGCGGTCATGAGATCGTACCCACCTATACGCAGGCATTGAATGCCATGCACGCCGGAACCACCCGTTACCTGAAATGCCCCGAATGCGGCAAGCGCACCTGGTGCAAAAAAGTATTAAAGAAATAACACCGCCGAGCAGAGCAACCCCTCTGCTCGGTTTTTTGATAAGATGGTCAAACAAGGTGCAAGGGATATTGCCGGGCGGTGCTGCTGTTTCTGCCATATTTTCGATGGGCTGCCGTTATAATTTTTTATTTTCCCATTGCAACCGACATTAATAAAGTATATAATCTTATCATAAGGATTACTTAAAAGGAGCGAGCGAGAAATGAAGCGCTTAGTACGTTGTGTTGCCGCCATTGCGTTGGTGGCAGCGGTCATTGGAATTGCCGTTTATTTTGTGACCGGAGGGGCAAGCCCGGCCAAGAAACTGATGAAAAATCATCCGTACACCTTTGAGACTGCCAAGACTCTCGGCAAGGAGAAGCAGGATCAATACATCGAAGATAAGACCGGCGTGGTTTACGCTGCCTATCCCAAGGTGAAAAACAGTGAAACGGACGAAGTGATCGAGGGTTATCTCGGTCAGGCCAAAAAGCAGTTTGCCGACTTTATGGCGAAGCAAGCCGAAACGGAGAGCGAGGAGACCCTCATTCCCCGGCTGATCTTTGACTACATCACCGAGCAGGAAGAAAACTACTGCGCACTGACCTGCTATTACGAGATCGCCGCGCTGAACAAAAAGGGCGAGGGAACGCCTGCCATCACCGAGGAGATCACCTACTACGTTGCCGATGACGGCGCTATTTTAGGGCTGGACGGCGTACTGGGTGAAAACAGCGAGAAAAAGATCAACCTGATGCTCAAGACCAGCGATCTTTCCACCGAGGACATGGAATGCTTTAAGGTGGACGGCGACAAGCTGACCCTTCAATGGGCAGACAAGGAAAAGGAATTTTCCGTCAAGGAGGTGGAGCGCGCCAGTCTGATCGACCCCACCAAGCCGATGATCGCCCTCACCTTCGACGACGGTCCGGGGCGCTACTCCCGACAGTTTGCCGATCTTTTGGCAAAATACAACGGGCACGGCACCTTCTTCGTCTTAGGCGTCAACGTGCCGACCTTCTCGGAGAGTCTGAAATACGTCTATGAGATGGGCAACGAGATCGGCAGTCATACCCAAAGCCACAAAAACCTCAACCTGCTTTCCGAGTCCGGCATCCGGGCAGAGATCGACGATGCGGCGGAGGCTATTGAAGAGGCCATCGGCGCCAAGCCCACCGTTATCCGTACGCCTTACGGCAATGCCAACAGCAAGGTCATGAACATCATCGACGGCCCCATGATCAAATGGAGTGTCGACACCTTAGACTGGCAGAGCCGGGACGCGGTCGCCGTCAAGAACAAGATCCTGCAAAACACCAAGGACGGCGACATTATCCTCCTGCACGAGATCTACAGTTCGAGCTACGAGGGAGTCAAGATGGCGTTGCCGGAGCTGGCCAGGAAAGGCTATCAATTTGTTACGGTCAGCGAGTTGATGCGGTATCGGGGCGTCGAATCGGCACCGAAGCACATTTACTCCTGCTATCCCGAAAAATAAAGGAGATCAAAAAATGAACGAGCATTGGATCGCCGGATGGGGCTGCCCCATCACACACCCGGTACGGCATTGCGCCGAATGGATGAAGGACACCACCGTCCGTCTGCAGATGCAGATGACCGTACCAGGCAGCTGCTTGAAATTTCAGTTTTCCAACATCTTCGGTGAGGAAGACGCCATCATCAGCAAAGCCAGCGTCAGCGTGGCAATCGAGGAGAAGGAACACAAAATGGACGCGGAGCGCTGCGTACCCATTACCTTTGACGGCGGCAAGAAGCAAGGTGCCATCCCGGCAAAGGGATTTCTCACCTCCGATCCGGTGGAATTTGATCTGGGAGCCGGCGAGATCCTGACCCTCAATCTCTACTTTAAAGATTTCACCAAGCTGACTACCTGCCACCGGGGCAAAGAAGCCTTTTTAAAGCGCTGGTGCTGCGATGGAGATCAGACGCAGGCGGCAGAGCTGCCCTTTGGCGTAGAGAGCGATGCAGAGGTCACCCCCTTTATCCACACCATCGAAGTCCTGGCACCGGAAAATGCCTATGCAATCGTCGCCTTTGGCGATTCCATTACCTCCCAGACCTGGCCGGATCGGCTGAAAAAACGGCTAATAGAGCTGGGGCGCGAGGACGTGGCCATCGTCCGCAAGGGCATCAGCGGAAGCCGGGTGCTCCGGGAATACCAGGCACGTTCCCTCACCCATTTCGGCCCCAAGGGGTTGGATCGCTTTGAACGGGAAGTGTTGCTCCCCGGCGTCAAAAAGGTCTTTATCCTCCACGGCATCAACGACATGATCCATCCCACCGAAAACACCAATCCCTACCGCCCCAAGAGCGATCTCCCCACCGCAGAGGAGTTGATCGAGGGGTTGCTATACTACATTGATACCGCCCATGCCCACGACATCGCTGTATTCCTCTCCCCCATCCTGCCCTTTGAGGGCTATTCTTCCTACAACGAGGAACGGGAAGCCATCCGGGAGAAGGTCAATTACTGGATCTACCGGGAAGCCCCGGTGGAGGGCGTCCTGCCCTTCGAGCTGGCGGTCTTAAATCCGGATAATCCCATGGCGCTCCGACCAGAATGCGACAGCGGCGACCACCTCCATCCCAGCGGAGAAGGTGCTCAGATCATGGCAGACTCCATTCCGGAAGAATTTATCTAAAAAAGGGCAAAATAGCCTAAGCCGCAAAGGTCAGAACAAACAAAAAAATTCACCAAGAAGTCTATATAATCATAACCACCGGCCGGTGGTTTGCACAGCCGCTGTAATAGGTGCTGAAAGTTTGACACCGTATTACCATTATAGGCAGCCGCTCACCTGCGGCTGCCTTTTTTGTATAACGAAAACTCCTCTTTTTATAATAACAAAAAGAGGAGTTATTTTAAAGCATTAATTATACATCAAAGACACCTAAGATGATGATGCCGAATACGACCAGCAGGATGCAGGCGTAATGCTTCCAGGAGAGCTTCTCCTTCAGGAAGAGACGGCTCCAGACCACGCTGGCGGCGCAATAAGCAGAGATGATGGGCGCAGACATTGCCACGTGAGCGCTATCTGCCAAGGCATAGATATAAGTAAACTGACCGGCGGTCTCAAAGAGAGCACCTACATACTTGGGCACCTCGTTCTTGCGCTCCATCTTTTGCTCTCTGAAGATCAGCGTATAGATGAAGCAGACCACACCGGCGGCAAAAAAGGTCAGTTCATAAGCCACGTTGGCAGAATCCTCATTCAGCGTCTCCAGCACCAGGGCATCTGCAAAGGTGCCGGCGGCATCCAAAAGGCAATAAGCGATGGGCAGTGCCAGCGCCAGCCAGCTCTTGGCGTACTTAAAGTTTCCGGCCTCCTGGCGCGCGGCACGGAGTGCATCGTCCTCGCGGGACTCCACCACGCCCAAGCCGATGACGCCCAGGCAGACCAACCCGATCGCAGTCAGCACCAGCGGAGGATATTTCTCACCGCCGGTCAGAATCGCGAGAATCGCCACCAAGGCACCGGAGGCATTACAGATGGGCGACGAGATGGAAAGTTCGATATATCTCAGACCGATATATCCCAGCGCCATGGAAAGGATATACAGCAAGGAAACCGGCAGATACGTCCAGAGCACCTGCCAACTGATCTCCACACCGCCGATGATCTCAAACAATGCATGGATACCCATGACCAAGCCGACGGCCATTACCATCTTCAGATGGCTGTACTTATCCTTAGGATCCCGACATCCGATCTTGGAAAACAGATCCGATCCACTCCAGAAGACCAGCGTCAGCAACGCAAACCAAAACCACATTTTTTCATTCCTCCATTTTTTTAAAGATCTCGTTAGCCAGACCCTCCACCGCCTTAGGACCGGAGATGATGATCCCGGTGGCATCATCACCTAAGATCAGCAGGGTATCCCCCGGCTTGATGCCGAAAAGGGTACGCGCCTCCTTTGGAATGACAATCTGACCTTTCTCTCCCACCTTGGCTGTACCGAAAACGTGCTTGCCCTTGGGGAGTCCGTATAAATGCTTTCCCTTTGCCATAACTCACCTCGCGTCATACTTGTAGGAAAAGTATAACTATTTTACCATATTATTTGTCGATTTTCAAGACCCTTGACGATAAAATCATAACATATTATAATAATATTATCAAGTAAGGAAGGAGAAGCCATGATCTTAAAGGATATTCGTCTGCCGGTCAGTCATTCCCCCGAGCAGTTAAAAAGGAAAATTGAAAAAGAAAGCCGGCTGAACGATCCGTCCTGGCGGCTTCTCCGTCGCTCCATTGATGCCAGAAAAAGTCCGGTCTGCTATACCTATACCGTCGAAGCGGTGCGAAAGGACGAGGCGTTCCAAAAGGAGCCGTGCCTTGAAATTCCAAAATCCACGCTGAAAAAGCGTCCCATCGTGGTGGGCTGCGGTCCGGCCGGGCTGTTTGCGGCGCTGATTTTGGCGCGTGCCGGTGCCGCTCCCCTGCTCCTGGAACGGGGCAAAAAGGTGGAAGACCGGCAAAAGGATATCGAAGCCTTTCAAAAGACCGGGATTTTAGATCCCCATTCCAACGTTCAGTTCGGTGAGGGCGGTGCCGGGACTTTTTCCGACGGTAAGCTCAATTCCGGCATCCATAACCCCCTCTGCCGGGAGGTCCTCAAAACCTTTACCGCCTGCGGTGCGCCGGTGGAGATCCTCTATGATGCCAAGCCGCACATCGGCACCGATCGGCTGCGCCAGGTGGTACGCACCATGCGGCAGGAAATTCTGCGGCTGGGCGGCGAAATCCACTTTGAAGAGGCGGTACGGGATCTGCTCATCGAAAGGGGCCGCATTACCGGCGTCTTAGGCAACCGGCGGTACGATACCGATTGCGTCATCTTAGCCATCGGTCATAGCGCCCGGGATACCTTAGAAATGCTTTACCGCCGTCAAATCCCCATGCAACCCAAGGCCTTTTCCATGGGCGCGCGGATCGAGCATCCCCAAGCACTCATCAACGAAGCGCAATACGGAAAAGACGCACCCTATCTGGGTGCCGCCGATTATAAGCTCTCTTGGCACGATGCCAAGGGGCGCGGTGTTTATACCTTTTGTATGTGCCCGGGCGGTCAAGTGATTGCCGCCGCCAGCGAACCGGGCGGCATCGTCACCAACGGCATGAGCTACCATGCCCGAAACGAAAAAAATGCCAACAGCGCCCTTTTGGTGGCCGTCACCCCGGCGGACTACGGCAACGAGCATCCGCTGAACGGCGTTTATTTTCAGCGCCGCCTGGAGCAGGCCGCCTTTGAGGCAGTGGGCGGATGCTACCGCGCGCCGGCGCAACGGCTGGAGGATTTCCTCCTCAACCGTCCGTCCGCAGGCTTTGGGGGCGTCCAACCCTCCTATCTGCCGGGCGTCACCCCCACCAACCTACGCAAAATACTGCCGGAATTCATCGGCAACGCTATGGCAGAGGCGCTTCCCGTCTTTGACCGTCGGATCAAGGGCTTTTCCCTGCCGGACGCCGTCCTGACCGGTCCGGAGACCCGTTCCTCCTCCCCGGTCACCCTCCTGCGGGATCAAAACTGCCAAAGCGTCATAGAAGGGCTTTATCCCTGCGGAGAGGGAGCCGGCTACGCCGGCGGCATTATGTCGGCAGCGGTGGATGGAATTCGCTGCGCCTTGGAGGTATTAAAGTGAAGTATTATAAAAGAATAACCGCGCTGCTTTTGATTCTGTTTCTCTTCATTTTAGGCGGTTGCACCGCCAAAAAGGAGACCATCCCTCATCTGCCGGTGCTGCTTTATCACCACATCGAAACACAAGACGGAAAAGGCTCGGTAACGGTACAGCAATTGGAGGCACAGATGGCCATGCTGAAAAACCAGGGCTATCAGCCCATCAGCCTCAAGCAACTTTTGGATTTTGCCGAAAACGGCACTCCATTACCGAAAAATCCGGTGGTCATCACCTTTGACGACGGCTACTACAGCAACTATCAACTCGCCTATCCCATTTTGAAAAAATATCAATATCCGGCGACCGTCTTTGCCATCGGCAGTTCCATCGGAAAGTCCACCTACAAAGACACCGCTCACGCCATCACGCCCCATTTTGGCGCGGCGGAGATCAAGGAAATGGTGGAAAGCGGATGGATCTCCATCCAATCCCATACCTACGATCTGCACCAATGGGCGCCCTTTGAAAGCGGCGATAAGATCCGGGAATCGGTACTGCCCCTGCCGGGAGAGACGGAGGAGGAATACCGCGATATTCTGACGGCGGATCATCAAAAGGCTTTGGAGGCGCTCCAAACGAACGGCGCGGATGCTACCATTGCCGTAGCCTTCCCCCACGGCGCCACCAATCCTTTGGCGACCCGGATCTTCCATGAAAACGGCGTCAAGATCACCTTTACCACCGACGAAAAAAAGACCAACACGGTTACTGCAAAAGAGCCGGAGACCCTCTTAGATCTGGGACGGATGACTATTGAATACGACACGTCCAATGCGAAAATTTTAGAATATATAAAAAAATAAAAATAAAGAAACAAAGGCGTTGTACCCGTAAGGATACAATGCCTTTGTCTCTTTATTTTTTTGCAGTTTTGATCCGGCGGACGAAGGAGGTGACCAGAATAATGCCCAGCGAAAGCGCCAGGGCAAGCTCCAGAGTGTAGATCCCCCGCTCCATAAAGCCCTCGCTATTGCCGGAAAGGGCGTGGGCCATCGTATAGTACAGTCCGCTTCCCGGAATCAGCGGGATCAGCGAGACGATGACGAAGGTGGTGGTGGGGGTCTTGACCAGCCGCGCCAGCACCTCAGCATAAAGGGTGGTCAGCATCGACACGATGAAATACCGCACCGGCTCACTCTCGATGAAATAGCCCAGCGCCAGGAACACCGTCCAGGCAAACAGTCCGCCCAAGGCGGCAAGCCATAGTTTTCGCCCCCGGATATGGAAGAGAATTCCAAATCCTAAGGTGCCGATAAAGGAGGTCAGCAATTGCAAAAGTTCGCTCATACAAGACCACCTCCCAGCAAGAACACCGCGATAATATAGCCGGCGGCGATGGAAAAGGCCAAAAGAATGGCTTCGATGGAACGCAGAATTCCGGTGATAACGTCGCCGGTAAAGAGATCACGGAGCGCATTGGTCAAGCCGATGCCGGGGATCAGCGACATGATATTACCGATAATGATCTTATCGGCAGATGCCACCCAGCCCAGCCGCATTGCCAGAAAGGTCAGCGAGCAGGCCGCCAGGGAGCAGAGAAAACGATCCAGCGCTTTATTGAACGCCATACCGGCGGTCAGCTGGGCGATCACGCCCACAACACCGCCGATGGCAAAGGAGATCAGCAGTTCCGCCCAGCTCAAGCTACCAAAAAAGACGGTAAAGGAGCCGGCAATGGCCGCATAGGAAAGCACCTGCAGCCATCGGGGATAGGTACGCATGGCATCGATCCTCTCCAGCTCCCGAAGTAAATCTTTCTCCTTGGGGGGATGGGCTGCCGACCGGCGGAACAGATCGTTCAGTTCATGAAGCCGGGTAATATCCGTTCCGGTACTCTGGATGCGGCAGGTCTGGGTCAGGTAGCGACCGTCTTCCGTCTCCACCGTGATGATCATATTGGAGATGGTGGTATAAACGTCCGCACGCACCGCGCCATAGGCTCTGCAAAGCCGCATGACGCTCTCCTCTACCCGATGCACCTCAGCGCCGCTCACCAGCATCCGCTCACCCAACAGCATAATGCAATGCAAGATCCGATCTGTCATAAATTATTTCTTTCTCCGGCTGGTATTCTCTAAGAATTGACGGCAGTTATAAACGAAGTCGGTCTGGATGATGTCAAAGCCGCGGTCTGCCAGCCAGCCCCAGCCCTTTTCGGGATCTTCCAGGACGGAGACGTCGTCATTATGATAAGCGGCCAGAACCGTCCGATAGCTATAGACCAGGGCGTTGACCCAAGCGATCTTGCCGTCCTTATGGAGCATATCAATATACTCCTTGCTGGCAACGGGGGCATCCTCACGGTCAAAGAGTACCTCGGTACCCACGAAATTGATATTACGGGTCTTCATCTCTTCATAGGTGGTATCGGTATCCCGAACGATGCTCATATAGTAGAGATCGGGGGCATAGGTCTCCACCGCGTCCAGATACTCCGGCTTATTGAGGGACTTCACGAGGATCTGATCCTCCATGCCCAGCTTGCGGATCATCTCGGAGATCTCCTTGGGATGATCCCAGAATTTATCAATATTGATGATGCACTTACCCTTCAGCATCCGCAAAGCATCCTCCAGACGGGGAATACACCACTCGGTACGGGTAAGATCACAGTTGGAAAGGCGGAATTGCTCCACCATGGAGGCAGGAAACGCCTTGATCCGGTCGTTCATTCTGAGATGAACCTTTTCCATCCGGGGATGCTGGATAAACAGTTCGCCATCGGCACTGGCGTCCACGTCCAGCTCAATGATATCGGCACCATAATTCAGTGCCAGCTGGAATGCCTGCAAAGAGTTGGGAGGGATGTTACCACCGAAAGAACCGCGATGCGCCACCAACAAAACATCCTTTTCTTTTGCCATTTTTAAAAGATCCATTGTCTTAATACTCCAAACCTTTTTTTAATATTTTTATACTCTGCTCTGCAGCCTTGGCAGCAAAAGCGGGATAATCCATCTTTGCATCGTCGGCCGCACCGTCTGATATGGCACGCAGTACCGCAAAGGGTACCTCATTGACGTAGCAGACCTGACCGATGGCCGCGCCCTCCATCTCGCAGCAGGCGCCGCCGAAGGTCTCGCGGATGAAGGTTCGCTTGGCATCGTCGGCAATAAACTGATCGCCGGATGCGATCCGCCCCCGAAGGGTGGCGATTCCCAACTCGGCCGCCGCTTTTTCAAACCGCGCATTAAGGGCGGCGTCCGCCGGCAATTCGATCTTATTGATCCCGGAGAGAAGACCCAAGGGATCGCCCACCGGAGAGGTATCCATATCGTGCTGGACGACGTCCTCCCCGATCACCACGTTC
Source organism: Eubacteriales bacterium (assembly GCA_045541555.1). Taxonomy (GTDB): domain Bacteria; phylum Bacillota; class Clostridia; order Oscillospirales; family QAKW01; genus QAKW01. Next base: position 17,292 of record JAZQJH010000039.1, read on the forward strand.
AAAAGATGCAGTTCCGGCGCCAAGGCTCCTGCCACGCCGGTATTGATGATACAGTCCGGCTGATAGCGAAGGATCATGGCTTCCGCGCATAGGGCAGCGAAGACCTTCCCCACGCCGGAGGTGGCGACCACCACTTCCTTTCCGCACCAGCCGCCCTTCACAAAGCGAACACCACTGATCGTTTCGCTTTGGGGCGCCTCTAATTCGCGGATGATGGCGTCTGTTTCCAGCGCCATCGCACCGATAATTCCAATCATTTCAAAAAGTCCTCCTTCATGAGAAGCGTTTCCGTCACTTCGACACCGAATTCCTTTCAAAATCCAGGATGCCTTCATAATCCTTTTGGACGCAGGTGAATTCCGGTCGATGGGCATCGCTGCCGACTACCGCTATGCACTGCTCCTCCCCTGCGATCTTCCAGAAATCCCGGCCGGGATAATGAGCATTCCGGCAAACACCGCCGCCGTCTGCCAAAGGCAGGGTGATGACCGGCTCATGGGGCGCCTTTTCCCGGCAGAGTTCTGCCACAACAGTGCAAAATTCTTCGGCGCTCATACTCCCCTTAAAGGAATCCGGCGCAATGATGATACTCATGGCATCTCCTCATTTTTTCATACTTTGGCTTTATTTTAACATTATTAAATAGAAAATACAAGAAAAAACCGAGCTTTCGTTTTTTTCTTGTATTTTTTAGATATGCCCCTCATCGGGATCGTATTCAATTTCAGATCGTATTTTTTCTTACATTCCCGTTCTGTTCGATCTTCATATTCTTTCCTTTTTGAAAATAGAGCAAAGCCGAGGCTTTGCTCTATTCCGTTATTCTGTTTTCTCCGCAGGAGTTTCCTCAATGGGAGCTTCCTCGACGGGAGCTTCTGCAACAGCCTCTTCTGCCTTGGGCTCGAAGATGGCGTTGAATTCTGCGCCGGTAAGATGCTCTTTCTCCAAAAGCAGCTCGGCGGTGATCCGTACCTCCTCCGCATGCTCGGAGAGGATCTGCTCCGCCTTGGCGTAGGCTTCGTCGATAATATTCTTGATCTCCTCGTCGATCTTAGCGGCCACCTGCTCGGAATAATCACGATGGGTCGCGAAATCACGGCCGAGGAAGACTTCATCGTTTTCACTGCCATAGAGGATGGGACCGATCTTATCGCTCATACCGTACTTGGTCACCATCTGACGGGCGATGCCGGTGGCACGCTGAATATCGTTGGAGGCACCGGTGGAGATGTCGTCCAGATAAAGTTTTTCGCTGACGCGGCCGCCCAAGAGGCTGACGATCTCTTCAAACATGACGTTCTTGGTGGCATAGGAGAGATCCTCCTGGGGCAGAGAGAGGGTATAGCCGCCGGCTCTGCCACGGGGGACGATGGAGATATCGTGCACCGGGTCGGCGGTTTCCAGGAACTTGGAGACCACTGCGTGACCCGCCTCATGGAAGGCGGTCAGGCGGCGCTCTTTTTCCACCACCTTACGGCTCTTCTTCTCGGGACCTGCTACCACCTTCATGATGGACTCCTCGATCTCCTTCTGACCGATCATGGCCTTGCTCCGACGCGCGGCCAGCAACGCCGCTTCATTCAAGAGGTTCTCAATATCCGCACCGGTAAAGCCGATGGTACCCTTGGCAATATTGGAAAAATCTACGTCCGGCTCGAAGTTCTTGCCCTTGGCATGAACCTTGAGGATGGCTTCACGACCGGTCTGATCGGGATAGCCCACGTAGACCTGGCGGTCAAACCGACCGGGACGCAGCAGCGCCGGATCCAAAATATCCGCACGGTTGGTGGCGGCAATGACGATGATGCCGGCATTGGCACCGAAGCCATCCATCTCCACCAGCAACTGGTTCAGGGTCTGCTCACGCTCGTCGTGCCCACCGCCTAAGCCTGCGCCTCTCCGACGACCTACCGCGTCGATCTCATCAATAAAGATGATGCAGGGATTATTCTTTTTCGCTTCGTCGAAAAGCTCACGGACACGGGAAGCGCCCACACCCACGTAAAGCTCCACAAAATCGGAGCCGGAGATGGAGAAGAACGGCACGCCCGCCTCACCGGCTACCGCTTTTGCCAAAAGGGTCTTACCGGTTCCCGGAGGACCTACCAACAATACGCCCTTGGGGATCCGAGCACCCAGCTCCAGATACTTCCGGGGGGATTTGAGGAAATCGACGATCTCCACCAATTCCTCCTTCTCTTCATCCGCACCTGCCACATCGTCGAAGGTCTTTTTCTCCTTTTGATCGGCGCCGGTCTTGACCCGTACCCGGGCAAAGCCGGGCGCCTTGCCGCCGTTCATCTGACGGTTGGTCATGACAAAGAAGAAGATAAAGAGGCCGATCATAATGACGTAGGGAAGGAAGCTGACCCACCAGGGCAGGGTGAAGCCTTCCTTGAAATCATAATCATTGGTGATGATGCCGGCCTTTTGCTGCTCCAGTACCATGGGCATCACGTCCTGATAGAACATCCCCAGGTCCAGAAGCTTATGAATGACCTTGGTATCATCCTGCAAAAGGCAGGTCAACTCAGATCCCTCCAGCTCGAAGGATTTGACCTGCTGCGTATTAAAATAGTGCACCATCTCACCGTAGGTGATCTTCTTGGGTTCCGGCGTCTTATTAAAGAGGGAAAAGGCGGAATAGGCCAGCAATGCCAAAATGATCAGCCAAAGCACCCCTCTGAAACCGGATTTCTTTTTTAAATTCAAGTTCTTGCTCACTCCTTAATTGCGACTGTACTGTTATTGATAGACTTCCTCTTTCAGGATGCCCACATAGGGAAGATTTCTATATTTTTCGGCATGGTCCAGACCATAGCCGACAATGAACGCATCGGGGATGACAAAGCCGATATACTTGGCATCCACCTCCACCTGACGGCGGGAGGGCTTGGAAAAGAGGGTGCAGATCTCGATGGAGGCCGGCTCTCTCTGACGGAGCAGGTTGATGAGATTATGGAGGGTAACGCCACTGTCCAGAATGTCCTCCACGATCAGCACGTCCTTGCCCTTAATGTCCACGTCCAGATCCTTCAGGATCTTCACCGCGCCTTTGGTCGCCGTCCCGGCACCGTAGCTGGAGACGTTCATAAAGTCGATCTGCAGCGGCAGATCGACGGCGCGCATCAGATCTGCCATCACCATGACGCTACCCTTAAGAATAGAGACCATCAAAAGATCCTTGCCCTGATAGTCCTTGGTGATCTTTGCACCCAATTCTTTGATCTTTGCGCTGAGCTCCTCCTCAGAACAAAGGATTTCCTTAATGTCTTTATCATGCATTTTCATTTTATTTATTTTCCCCTATCTTCATGCTATAAACATATTTTGTTTGCTCATCACAGCAAAATTCTTCTGCGGCACCGTAGCCCTCTACCCAGACGACCCGATCCGCTTCGTCTGCCAGCACCCAAAGGGTATCCCTTTGGCTCCGGGGGACACGGTCGTTTTTCAGCCGTTTTTGCAATCGGGCGGTGCCGCTCTTGCCCACCGGCTTGAATACGTCGCCGGGGCGTTTATGGCGAAAGACCAGATTGCCACTTATTTTATCACAGTCCACCGTGAAATGTGTAAACGGACTGTTAATTTCTTCCGAAGAAACCAAGAATTTCATTCCCTGCCAATAGGCCGGGACGTTGGGCTCCACCGGGATGATGGGATCTTCCGACGTCTCAACAAAGGTACAGCGTCCGTATTCCAAGCGGAAATACCGATTCCCTGCGATCTGCACCTGCCCGGAGGGCGGTGCTTTGCGGATCAGCGCCGCGATCTCGCGAAAATGGAGGCGATCCAGCGGCTTGCCGTATCGGCGATCCAGCACCCTTTTCAGCACGGCGTCCGGCAAAGCAGCCAGGGCTTCCACCCGGTCGTCTGCTACGCCGTCTGCCCATTGATTGAGGGCTTCATCCTCTTCCCGAAGACATTCCATGGCGGCAAAAAGACCTTTGGCAAAGTCCCCCTCCTCCCTGCTTTGCAGGAGAGGCAACACCTCATGGCGAAGAAAATTCCGCAAAAAAGCCGTATCGGCATTGGTCTCGTCCGTCACGTAGGAAAGCCCGTTTTCCTCCGCAAAGGCGGTGATCTCCGCCTTGGGGACGGTCAGCATCGGGCGGAGATACCCGCCACGCTTGGCGGCGATGCCGGAAAGTCCCCGGCTGCCGCTTCCCCGATAGAGATTGATGAAAAAGGTCTCCGATTGATCCTCCCGATGATGGGCGGTGGCGACGAAAGTTTTTTCGCCGTCTGCCAAGGGATCTAAGAACCCATACCGCAATGCCCGGGCGCCCTCCTCAAGGCTCATACCGTGCTCCTTCGCATAGGACTTGGCATCCCCTCGAAAGACCTGCAGAGGGATCTCCCACGCCCCGCAGAGCGCACGGCAGAATTGGAGATCCTCTTCCGCCGCTTGGCGCAGTCCGTGATGGACGTGGGCGGCCTCCAGCGTAAATCGGCGATCCGGCAGGTGCTTCAAAAGATACAGCAACACCACCGAATCCATACCGCCGCTCAGAGCCACCGTCACCCGGCAGTTTTCCGGCAGACCCAAAAGAGCCCACGCCTTTTGAAAACGCTCCTGCATCATACGGGCGGTGCCTCATCCGGCAACGGGATCGCATCTTTTTTAGCTTTATAGTTCCCAAACTTCGTCAGGGTATTATTCCAAGCCAGATAAATGGTCTCGGTGGGACCGTGACGGTTTTTGGCGATGATCAACTCGATCTTATTGGGGTTTGCAGTCTCTTTATTATAGATCGCATCGTTATAGAGGAAGAGAATTGCATCTGCATCCTGCTCAATGGATCCGGATTCACGCAGATCCGAGGGCATGGGGCGATGGTCGCCCTCTCTCTTTTCCGATGCACGGGAAAGCTGGGAAAGGCAAAGAACCGGTACGTCGAATTCCTTTGCCATCATCTTCATGGAACGGGAAATCTCCGAAACCGCCTCCTGACGGCTGGCGGTCTTGGTGCCGGAGCTCATCAGCTGCATATAGTCAACGATGACCAGATCCAGCGCCGGCAGGCGGCGAAGCTTGGCCTTCATCTGCGCCACCGTCATATCCGGGGTATCGTCCAGATAGACGTTGGCTTTTGCCAGAATGGAGGAGGACTGACCCAGCCGCACCCATTCATTGGAGCTGAGCTCGCCGGTACGGAATTTCTTATTGTCCACGCCGGAATGGCTTGCCAGCAAGCGGTTCGCCAACTGCTCGTTGCTCATTTCAAGGGAGAAGATGGCGACGGTCTTGCCCTGCAAGCCAACGTTCTGGGCAATATTCAACGCCAGCGAGGTCTTACCGAGACCCGGACGGGCGGCCAGCAAGATCAAGTCGCTCTTACCAAAGCCGGAAAGGACGCGGTCCAGATCCCGGAAATTGGTCTGCAGTCCGGCATAGGCGGCGCGATCCTGGGCGATCTTGGACACCTGATCGAAGCTCTGCAAGATCGCCGTCCGCAATTCCACCATGGCGGTATTGCTCTGCTGATCCCGAATCTCAAAGATCTTTGCCTCCGCCATATCCAGAATATCCTGGACGTCCTCACCGCCGGCATAGCAGGCGTCGGTGATCTCGCCGCAGATATTGATCAAGCGGCGCAGATTTGCCTTTTCTACCACGATCTTGGCATAGGCGGCCACGTTCTTGGTACTGGGCACTGCTGCCGCCATATCGTAGAGCAGCTGCTTGGCCTCCGCCTCCTCATAGATCCCGGCGGCGGTGACCTGGTTCAGCACCGTCACGAAGTCGATCTTGGCGCTGGTCATATACATTTCTAAGATCTCGCTATAGACTCTGCCGTATTTTTCTACGTAGAAATGCTCCGGGCGCAGGATGGCGGCCAGATCTTCCATGCATCGGAAGTCCACGATCAGCGAACCGATGATGCTCTGCTCCGCCTCCAGGCTATGGGGCATTCTTTTCAAATCTTCAAATTCCACGCTCAATCCTCTTTCTCAATCGAAATATTGATCTTAGCGGCAATGCCGGTATAGAGCTTAACGGTGCAGGCATAGGTGCCAAAGTTCTTGATGGTATCGACGACCAGCTTTTTCTTATCCACCGCGATGCCGGTCTCTTTCTCGATGAGCGCCGCAATCTCCTTGCCGGTGATGGCACCGAAAAGCTTACCGCTCTCGCCGCCCTTTGCCTTCAGCGTGAAGGTCTTGCCGTCCAGCTTGGTCTTATTCTCCTGGGCGTTGGCGGTGTCCACGTCGATCTTATGCTGCGCGGCAGCTGCCTTGCCGGCGAAGTCGTTTTGCACCTGGGCATTGACGGGGGTTGCAAGACCCTTGGCGATCAGGAAGTTTCTGCCGTAGCCGTCGGAAACGTTGACGGTATCGCCTTTTTTACCCTGACCCTTTACGTCTGCCAATAAAATTACCTTCATTTCTTTTTCTCTCCTTCCTTTTCACCCTGCAGGATGATCTCGATCAAACGATCCCGAACCTCCTCCAGTTCCATATCACTGATCTGCGCGCCGGCAGATGCACGGTGGCCGCCGCCACCCATCTGCTCCAGCACGGTCTGTACGTTATAAGTGGCATCGCACCGGCCGGAGATATGCACCTGATCTCCTGCCTCATAGACGACGAATGCGCCGGTGATCTCCGCTACGTTCAGCAGTTCGTCTGCCGCCTTGGCGGCAATCACCTTGATGCCATCGAAGGGCTCCTGATCCCAGCAAGCCACCGCGATATGATCGGTTACCATCTCCGCTTTGGTGATGATCTCCATCTGCTTCCGGTAGGAAGTCAGATCATTTTTAAAGAAGCCGCGGATCTCCTGGGGATCTGCGCCCGCCTTCCGCAAGGCGGCCGCCGCCTCAAAGGTACGGGAGCCGGTGCGCTCGGTAAAGTTCTTAGTATCCAGGATGATACCGGCCAGCAAAACCCGGGCTTCGATCTTATTCAATCGGCAATTCTTGATATTCTCCGTCAGCTCCGTCACCATCTCACTACTGGAGGAGGCGTTGGGCTCATGGAAGGAGACCACCGTATCGGTGATGGCACCCTCCACCGCCCGGCGATGATGGTCGATCACCACCACACGGCGGAACATATTCAAGATCTTTTCACTTTCAATATAATCCAGGTCGTGGGTATCCACCACGACAAGCAACGCATTCTCCGCCATGGGACGGGTCATCCGGGAGACCTCCAAAAAGACCTTTTCATACTCGGTCTCCATCAGCATATCCAGCATATCCTGGCAGAGGTTTTCCTGCGCGTTATAGAGAATATACGGTTTCTTGCCGAGGGCGGTCACGATCTTCGCCACGCCCACCGAACCGCCGATGCAGTCCAGATCCGCAAACTTATGACCCATGATATAAACCGCTTCCGCCTGCTCGATCTGCGCCTTCAGAGCGTCCGCCACCAGCCGCACCTTGACCCGCTTACGGCGGTTGCCGCTTTCGGAATTGCCGCCGAAAAATTCAAACTTCTCCTTCGCGGCACCGGTCATCGCTGCCTGGTCTCCGCCGCGGGAAAGCGCCAGATCCAGCGCACTGCGCGCCGCATCGTCGGCCTGCAGAATATCACCGTCGCCAACGCCCACGCCGATGGAGAGGGTGGCGTGCAGGACACCCTCGATACGGATGTCCTTGATCTCATTCAGGATCTTAAACTTAGTCTCCCGAAGGGTGTCCAGATAACGGCGCTCAAAGAGGATCATATACTTATCCGTTTCCGGCTTCATCAAAAGGCCGTTCAGCGCCTTGGCAAGCTGGCGCACCCGAACGTCCACGCGGTTGACGAAGGTGGTCTTTTGCACCGAGGTGACGTTCTCCGGGATCTCGTCATAAGAGTCCAACAGTAGATACGCCACGCAAAGGGTATCCCCTTTCAGCTTATGGATCTGCTCATGGAGGGTATGGTTATCCATCCAATAGACCGCATAGAAATGATCCTTCCCGGACTCACCCTGGCTCAGGATATAAACGGTATATTTTTTATCTGCAAAGGAGATATCGTATTTTCCGCTCTGATGCTTCTTGACGTTCTCAAAAGAAATATTCTTATTGATCGCCCGAACCTTCTGACCGAAGATCTCATGAATATGACCGTCGTGAAGCACCTGATGAAACAGCTCGTTATACCAGATGATCTCACCCTTATCGTTGAGCAGGGTGATCGGCATGGGGAAATTGGTCAGGTTTTCCCGGGTGGCCTCATCCAGATAGGAGGTGATATTCTGCAGATAGCTGTAAACGTGGTGGTTGCGCTTATTGATGGTAAAGAGGTTAAACGCAATAAACACTGCGGTAAAGATCAACTCCGCCAATCCCCACCAAGGCTGCATCACCATGGTCACCGCAGAGAAGAGGACCAGCATGATATACATGACGATCTCTACGCGCGATACATGAATTTTGATTGATTTCATAAAAACTCCTTAAGCAAACACGAGTAATCTTATTCTACACGTAATGTTTTGGGCAGAGTGGCGATCCACCAGCCGAGATAGAGCAGGATGGTATAGGGGCTGAGGAGCGCGCCGCCCACCGAGAAATACGCCAGGATCAGCAGTAAGCCGATCAGCAAGCCCTGCGCCAGCGGCGGCCATTTCTTTTTCTGCATCAGACCCCGGATCCAATAGACTCCGGCAAAGACGAAGAAGAAGCCGAAGAGATAGATCGCCGCCATCACGGACGCCATCTGCGTACCGCCGATGAACTGCGCCAGGATATAGATCAGCATAAAACTCCAGCTGATGCCCCGACCAGGAATGAGGGTGCTCCAGCTTCCCAGCCAACCGGAATTTTTAACCGCCCGGTCGGCGATACGGATTCCCAGGAAATAGGCGCCCAGCAACGCATAAGCCGCCATCATGATGACGTAAAATCCCATGGTGAGGGACTGGGTACGCAGAAGATCAAACATCTCTCCAAACTGCGCCGGCATTTGCTCTTGATAGATCCGCTCGTAAAGCAGCTCCATCTCGTCCACCATCCCGGCGTACCGGGTGGCGATCCGCTCGGTCACGGCGTATAAGCTCCAGCCGCCGAAATGCAGTTTGCTATAGACCAATGCACCGCCCAGCCAAAAGGCTCCGCTCAAGGGAAGTGCGGCAGAGGTCAGGGGCAGGATTTTCTTAAAATAAGGCCAGAAGAGGGTCACCGCCAACGGCGTTCCGCAGGTCAGGCTCCAGGCAAGCACCGCGGTAGCCAGGTCGCCGGTCGCCAGATAAAGCACCGGCAGGGCAGCCAAAAGAGTCCCCCAGGCAGGCAGACTGCCCACCCGGCGATAGGACGCCAGCAGCAGCGCCGGTACCGTCACCATGCCTGCCAGCAGCGTCAGCCCGAACCCGGCATCAAATCCGCTGACCGGATAGACGCTGCCCATATAAAAGAGGAGCAGCAGCGTTCCGACCAGCCCAAACCAACCTTTGATCCGTTCTTTTTTCATCGTTCGTTTTCTTTTGCCATAATGGCGTTCACCCGGCGCTCGTGACGGCCGCCGGCCTCAAACTCCGCCGTGAAGTATTCCTCCACGATCTTCAGACCCAGCTCGATGCCCAGCACCCGGGCACCCATGCAGAGCACGTTGCTATTATTATGCACCACCGTCATTTTGGCGGAATAGCAGTCCCCGCAAACGGCGGCACGGATGCCCCGGATTTTATTAGCCGCCATACTCATGCCGATTCCGGTACCGCAGATCAGAATTCCTTTTTCCGCCTTGCCTGCCGCCACCGTTTCCGCTACTAAAAATGCGGCGTCGGTATAGTCGCAGCCATCCTCGGTGCCGTCGAAGAGGATCTTATTCTCGATCCCCATTTCGTTCAGCTTATCACATACGGGGCGGAGCCATTCGGTTCCTGCCTTATCACAACCCAGTACTACCATTTTGTTCGTTCTCCTTTTTCTTTTGATACTCACGCTCCGCCTGAGAGAGACGGAAATAAGCAGGCACCAGCCGCTCCGGCGGCAAGGCCTCTAAAAACGATGCCGCATGGGCAACGCTTCTGCCTAATATATGATTTTTTTCACTCATGACGATGCGGTCACCGTCCGCCAGTTCCTGAAGGAGATAAGCACCGTCCCCCAAAAGGATCACCGGCCCATCCAACGCCGCGATCAATTCCTTGGCCGCCTCCACCGAGCAGGCGCGGTCGGCGATGACCGACCGGGGAGCGCCGTCCTCAAAGGCGTAGCCGCCCATATAGACCTGCTTGCATCGGGCGTCCAGCAACGCTACCGCGATCCGTCCGCAATCCTTTTCATTACACGCCAGCGCCATCAGCGTCGGCACTGCGGTACAGGGGCGTCCCAGCGCCATTCCCTTAACTAAACTGCAGCCGATCCGCAGACCGGTAAAGGAACCGGGACCGTGGGTTACCGCAAAGGCGTCGATCTCCTTTAATTCGATGCCGGCTTTCTTCAAGGTTTCGTCCGTCAGGGGCAGCAGCATCTGGCTATGGGTCAGACCGGCATCGGCAAAGCCTTCCGCCATAATTTCTCCATCCTCGCTGACTGCCACCGCAGCGGTGGTGCCGGCGCTGTCAATACTCAGCAATTTCATCCGTTATTCTCCAATCTGAGGATCCGCTCGTTTTCATGGGATCCGTAGCTCAAGGTCAGCCGCCAGGCATCCGCCGGAAGCAGTTCCTCAATATTTTCGCTCCACTCGATCAGCAAAAGCCCGGTGCCCAGATAATCATAGTACCCGGTACTGAAAAGGCTATCCTCTCCGTCCACCCGATACATATCGAAATGATAGACCGGGAACGGACCGGTATGATATTCATGCACCATGGCAAAGGTGGGGCTGGTCACTTCGTCCCGAACGCCCAGGGCTTTGCAAAGATACCGGGAAAAGGTCGTCTTGCCGGCGCCCAGATCCCCAAAATATGCCAATACCTCCCTGCCTTGAAGCATTCCGGCGATCTCCGCCGCCGCCTGCTCCGTCTCCGAAAGGCTATGGCAAATAAACGTTTTTTTCATTTTTTCACCCTATTTGAGTATATGTGCCCATAATAATTATTGTTATTATAACATAGCATATATATAATTGCAAGGTCTGCCTTTTAAAAATAACTTGAGATTTTTCTCTGCTGTTGCTATAATAGATAAAAACGACGAAAAGGAGGGAGTATATATGCTGGAGCAGGCAAAGCTTTTAATTCGCCACGTTTTGGAGCGGATCGACTGGATCCTGGGCGCTTTGATCATCCTCGCCAGCTCCTACGGGCTTTTACTCATCTCCTCCGCCACCGATACCTTCGGCTCCAGAAAGATGCTGATCGTCCAGGCCTTTGGCATTCTGGCCGGCATTTTTATGGCGCTGGTGATCCTCACCTTGGAGCATGAGAATCTGGCGCGTTTTTCCATCCCCGTTTATATTCTTTGTATTTTACTGCTGATCTTCACCTTGATCTTCGGCAAAGAGGTCATGGGCAATAAAAACTGGATCTCTCTGGGTCCCATCAACGTCCAGCCCTCCGAGTTCGTAAAGATCGGCTTTATCCTCACCTTTTCCAAGCACCTCTCCAAGGTGCGGCATTACATCAATAATATCCGTGCCCTCATTCCATTAGGGCTCCATTTCGCTGTCATTGCGGTGCTGGTGGCGATGGAAGGGGACTTGGGAACCACGCTGGTCTTTCTCTTCATCTTTTTAGCCATGCTGATGGCCGCCGGTCTCCATTGGGGATTTTTCTTAGGCGGTGCGGCGGTGGTGGGCGTCGCCGCTCCCTTTATCTTTGACCGGCTGGAAACCTATCAGCAGATGCGGATCCTGGCGGTCTACGATCCCTCGCTGGATCCCATGGGCTTTGGCTATCAGACTCTCCAAAGCCAGATCGCCCTCGGCAGCGGCGGTCTGACCGGCTCCGGGCTGTACGACGGGATCCAGACCCAATACAGCATCCTGCCGGAAAAGCAGACCGACTTTATCTTCTCGGTCTGCGGCGAGGAGCTGGGCTTCATCGGCTGCTTCATCATCGTTTTGCTGGAGGCGGCCATCGTCTTCCGCCTGCTTTATATCGCACGCTACGCCACCGACCATATGGGCAGCTTCATCTGCGTGGGGCTGGCGGCGATGATCTTCGTCCAAGCGGCAGAGAACATCGGAATGTGCTTAGGGCTATTGCCGGTCATCGGCATCACCCTCCCCTTCTTCAGCTACGGCGGCTCCTCGGTGCTGGCTCTCTGCATGAGCATGGGGCTGGCCATGAGCGTCAACGCCAGCCGTCCGAAAATGTATTTCTTCAAGGATAAATAAAAAGAAACAACGAGAAAGAGTAAAATCTCTTTCTCGCCGTGATATTGCAAAAACGTCACAAACCTTTTCATTCTTTTCATTTTCTGCGGTCGGGGACTTTTTTGACAGTCTGAGAGCCGTTCGGCTCTTTTTTATTTCAACATTTCGTAAGTTTTCTCTGTGGGATATGCCACGAAGCGGTTGATGGGAACACCCATGGAAGAAAACCGCTCCTCATACTCCGTCATGACGTTGGGGGTATCGGTGCTATGAAGATCATAGGTCAGCTCTTCCAATCGGAAGCCCAGCTCCCCGAATTCCTCCACCGAGAAATCAAAGAGGGGGCGGTTATCGGTCTTAAAGCAGATCTTGCCGCCCTTTTTGAGCAAGGGCAGGTATGCCGCCACCATCCGCCGATGGGTCAGCCGCCGCTTGGCATACCGCGCTTTCGGCCAGGGGTCGGAGAAATTAAGATAGATCACGTCCACACTCTCTGCCGGGAAAAACTCCATCAGATTTTCGGCGTCCAGGCAGAAAAACTTGATATTGGGCAGTTCTTTCTCCTTTGCCTTTTCCATCGCCATCACCAGGCAGTCAATGACCCGCTCAATGGAGATGAACTGCTTTTCCGGCGCCTGCTCTGCCAGAGTCACGATGAAGCGTCCCTTCCCGGAGCCAATCTCCATTTCCAAGGGCTTTTCCGCATCGAAATGGGTATAGAACTGCTCTAAAAGTCCCTTGGTCGCGACGGTATAATCGGCGCACCGCTCAAAACGAGCCGGTGCGTTTTTCTTTTTTCGTAATCGCATATGTATAACCTCTACTGATTTTTTTATTATTTTAACCTTTTTTGCCATAATAATCAAGAGGTGATTGGATGAAAGTGCAAGATTTGATGAGCAAGCGGCTGTTTGCCCTGCCGGAGACCGCCACTGCCGAAGCCGCCGCCCGGCTGATGGCAAAGGAAAACATCGGTCTTTTGCCGGTATTGCAAAAGGGGCGATTGACGGGGGTGGTTACCGACCGGGATCTGACCACCCGATGCCTGGGTGCCGGGCTGGATCCCACCCGGACGCCCCTCAAAAAGATCATGACCAAAAAGGTGTACGCTGCCCGCCCGGAGGAGACCATCATGGAGGCCTCCCGTACCATGGCGCAGCATCGGATCCGGCGGTTGCCTGTCTGCCGGGAGGATAGCGTGGTGGGCATCCTTTCGGTCAGCGATCTGGCGCGCCGCGCCGATACCGGCTTTGAAGCCGCCATGGCCATTGCTGAAATTTCCATGCCGGAAGAAAAATGAGGTTTGGCAAAAGCCAAACCTCATTTAATATCCCGACCACTCTGTATGATCAATCCCTAAGCGATGAAGTGCATATGCAATTTCACTTTTGCCGGACGAACCCAAATACTTAATCTTTTCGATCTCTTCACTTCTCAAAAAAACAATCTCGCCGAGCTTGGTAAATCCCGCCTTTTTCAAAGCAGTCAACGACCGGGGCGACAACCTCAAATCGGAGATGGGAAAGCGCATGGGATCAGGGTTCCCATCTTGGTCTACAAGTCCCTTTCGCTCGTCATGGACGCCGGAACGATACCCATCTTCATATCCTCTTTTATAAGCACGATCCGCCATTATTTTCATATTTCCCCTTATTCCATAACGAATCATATTCCAATGATACGGGCTTTGCAATTTTAGTATAGCCGTTTTCTCAAATTGATGAATTTTTTCTTTTGTTTCAGAGAGCGCGATCGCGATCTCCGCATAGTTTTTCCGTTGCTCGTATCGTTGCCGAATGACTTCTTGCTCTAATTTCGATAAGCTCGATAAACTATATTGAATTCCGCCCAAAATATCATCGTTCCATTCTTCCGGCATTTCTGCTTTCCCGTCATATGCAATGATCTCCAAAAAATTAAGCGGATAAGGTTCTTTAAAAATATCGCGTTTCATTCTTTTCTTCATTTAATGTATCTCCCCTCTTGATATGGGGATTATATCCCCTTAATAATTGAGATTATAACCCCCATAATATACCTTGTCAAGAGAGGGGGAGTTCAAACGTGATCCGATTTGACCGACTATGGAAAACCATGGAGAAAAAGAATGTTTCCACCTATTGGTTACGTGAAAAATGCGATATTGACAGTAAGACCGTCCGACGATTGAAAGCCAATGAAAACATCGAAACGAAGACCCTTGATAAACTATGCCGTGCTTTGGACTGTAAATTAGAGGATATTGCAGAATTTATAAAAGAATAAAAAAATGAGGTTTGGCATTCGCCAAACCTCATTTTTTATTCTCCGTTAACGAAAGAAGGTACTCCGCGCTCTCCGTTTTGCAGGATCCGCTCATAGAAATACATAAACTGCCGATGGTCGTAATACTGCTCGATCTCGCACTCATGGCGTCCAAACCGATGGACGTATTCTTTATACATTTCCTTGGCTTTATCGTCGTTTCCTGCGGCTTTTTCAGCCATGACGGCGGCCAAGCCTTCTGCAAACTCCGCATGACGGCGCAGGAGCAGCCAGGAAATACTCTGAGGACGGGTGGGCATAAACTGATGCTCCTTCGCCAGCTCCAATTCCTCCTCGCAAAGGGCTGCGATCTTCTTCAGCTGCTCTGCATGGGCAGGATTATAGTACTTTCCTTTTTCCTCGTCAGCAGATCTCTCGCCGGCAAACCAGGCAAAATCAAAGGTCTCACTCATTCTCTCCAGCAGATCGGCCGCCTTTTTCCAATCCTCGCCGTAGGCGTGGCTGAAATAATCCTCCTTGAGTTCTTCAAAGGAGAGGCTGCGGTCAAAGAGCGTCCACGCATAGGTATACATGGCAAAGCCGTTTGGGAAGAAGCTCCGCTGAGAGCCGTCCTCCACATAGCCGTCCACGCCGATGGCCTTCAAGCCCTGAATATCCTCATAGATCCGGCGGGCAAGATACATCCCGGCAGGATCATAGCACTCATTCTTCCAGAAATGGTACTCATAGCTGAAGCAGGGACCGTTCCACTTTTCTTTCCAGGTCTTGAGCAGCGCCAGGTTTTCCTCCATGGACTGGGGCTGTGTCCACCGATTTCTCTTATAGACCTGCACCGGCACCTCCTTGGTATGGGCACCGGCAGAGGCGGTATAGGTACGGTGGATGGGCGCATAAAGGAGAGAGAACCGCTCGGGATTCTTGATGATTACCTTTTCGGGACCCCACATGGTATCCACGTAGCAGATAAAGACGATCCGGGTCTTAAGTCCCTTGGCGGTCAGGATCTCGTCCAATTCATTCATAATCATCAGATAATAATCGGTGGGGATCATCTTCTGGCACTCGGGACATTCGCAATGATTATTCGTGCCGTCTGCCAGCCAAACGTGGATATAATCCGCGTTCCAATGCTTCTCCGCATAGTCGGCAATGGCGTTGGCCATGATACTGCGCACCTTGGGATTGGACATACAAACGTTGGTATTAATAGGTACGCCCTTATAGAATTCACGCTTGCCGTCGATCATGGCAAGATAGCTGCGGGTCTCCTCGGAAAGCTCCTGATCGCTGGTGGTCCAGCCCCTGACAGAGCTGATGCCATAAGGCTCGGCCGTCCAGCCGTGACCCATATCATGGAACTGCAGACCACGCTTGGAGATCTCCGCCTCGCAAAGCCGCTTCCACTGGGTCACCTGCTGACGGGTGATCATCTCTGCAGGACGGTTCTTTTGGTTATAAGCATGGCTATAGTACTTTTCATAGTAAGAATAGGGGCAGTCGAACTCCATCATATAGACGTTCATGCCGACTTTCGCATTAAAGTCGATGGTCTCCATCATCGCCTGCTGGCTTTCCGCGCCCTCGTTGCAGACGCCGCGGAACCGATGATCCGCCATCTTATGATACTGCACCGGCTTAATATCTGCCACAGGAATATGCTCGCCATCAATGCCGGGATACAGCCAACGGCATCCGTTCTCACGAAGATAACGATAGACTGCCATCAAAACGCTTCTGCCGTTACTGCCGGCGATGATACCGCCATCCAGATCGGTGTCGATATGAAGAATATCATCCAGAACAAGATCCCCCGCCTCGGAGGTATCCAGGCCGAAGTCCTCCATCAAGCCTAAGCGAAAGCCATCCTTCGCACCCGGCTCGTAAATAATATCGATCTCGCCGCACTCCGGCATCATCATCCGAAGATACTTTTTGAGTTCCTCTGCCGCAAAATCCAAGACATGGTCTGCGCGCATCTTTTTAATCAAATACATAGTCCTTTCCTCCTTCTCCTTCTTGACCTCATTATACCATAAATGCAGAGCATTTTGGTATAATCGTCCATCATTTTCGGTTGCCTGCTGTGCAGGCGAGAAAATTGGACATCGTATAATATCCACAATACCAGGAAACGGCGATACCGTAGATGCTTTATGTGGATATTATACCATAAATGCAGAGCATTTTGGTATAATTGTCCATCATTTTCGGGTGCCTGCTGTGCAGGCGAGAAAATTGGACATCGAATAATATCCGCAATACCAGGAAACGGCGATACCGTAGATGCTTTATGTGGATATTATACCATAAACGCAAGGCGTTTTGGTATAATTGTCCATCATTTTCGGTTGCCTGCTGTGCAGGCGAGAAAACTGGACATCGTATAATATCCACAATACCAGGAAACGGCGATACCGTAGATGCTTTATGTGGATATTATAACATGATTTTATTTTTCGTCTATGTATAATCAGTTCCTATTTTCGTAAAATCGTACGGTATTTCACGCTTCGTTAAAATTGCGGTAGTACGCCAGGAGCAGGTCGATCATCTCCCCATAGCTTTTCAAGCCGGACTGCTGATCGTTGGATTGGAGATACCCCTCGTAGATCTCGCCGGTCACCTCACTGACCACCGTATTGCGATAAGGCTCCCAGTACGCATTTTCCGCGCGGATATCCCGAATGACGCCTGCATCGCAGAGGTTGGCAATCTTCTTTGCCAGCTCTAAATCTTCGTCATAAAGCGCATCAAAGGCATACTCAAATGCCATCAGACTGCCGCTATAGCGGAAATCCGCACGCTCCGATCTCATGCAGGCCAGATAGCCCAAAAAGTTGGCTTCATTTTCCCGCATAAAGCCCCGGAAATGGGTCAGCTCATGGAGCATGGTCGCCGGCACGGTATAGGGGGGAACGTCCACGTTGATTCCCGACTCAAAGGGGATATAAATACCGGTGGTCAGCGCCATGGAAAACAGCCGCGAGGTCAAAAGCGGTTTATTACGGACGTCGGCGGCATCCAATACCGGGATCTCCTTTTCCAACGCCGCATAGGCGTCCCGCGCCGCATTGGCGGTCTCATAAAAACCGCCGTCCTGCAGGCGTGCCACGCCCTCCTCGTCCTCCGGCAGCTGCTTACGGTAAAAATTGCAATCGTAGACCAAGAGTTCGCAAAGATCGTAAAGCTCTTCTTTGGTGCTTTTTTGAACGGTGAGCTCCAAATAGTCCGTAATGGACGCCCGGTAATAATTCAGACCCATGAACAATACGAACCCGAAATACACCACACTGGCGGCACCGAACACGTTCAGTAAAAAACGGGAAAGCCGTCCTTTCCATTCCGCCCGATTACGGCAGATGCCGACGATGACCCGGACGACGTAATAGACCGCACCGCACCCCAAAAGAAGGATCAAGATCTCCAGCACTGAAAAAGGCAACAACGATAAAAGCCAGCCCAGGGAATTGGCAAAAAGCGGATAGACGTACCGGGCGTGGATCTCCTCCACCCAGCCATTGTCCCACCGGGCGGCAAGGGTCAGCAAAAGCCCCAAGGGTGCCAAAAGCAGCAGCCAGATTCTTTTATATCGAAATAAGCGATTCAGCATCGTTTCACACTCCTTTGATTTTTGCTCTATCTATTATGCAGATCGGCTGGCACCGATCAAATAAAAATAAGTGAAAAGCACCGAAATGTCCTGCTTTGAGGCAGGGAGCGGATTACTCTTTTCACTTTATTATATAAAATAACCGAAAAAAGAGCAAGGTCATATCTATAAATAAGAGGTGAATTTTATGTTTTTTACCCTTTCTACCACCGATGGACTGCGCCGTTATCCGGCAGATTTTCAGCACCATTGGACGCTGCTTTTTTATTATGCCGGAGACTTTCTGCCGGTCTCTGCCACCGAGCTTTGGGGGCTGGCGGAGCTTGCCGGTGAATTCCGTCAAAACGACTGTCAACTGCTCTGCGTCAGCCCCGATTCGGTAGCGGTACATCTGGCATTTCTGGAAAATCTTAGCCGTCACCGCGCGCCTGCCGTCTCCTTCCCCTTAGGTGCCGATCCGGAGGGCGTTTTGCGCAAAGACCTGCAATTAGATCCCGGCAAAAAATACATTTGGCTCCTCTCCCCCGGCGGCCGCCCGGAGGCACTATTTTCCTATCCCCACCAGACCGGCGCCAACTTCACCGAGGTGCTCCGCACCCTGCTGGCGCTTCGGCTGGAGAAACCGACCCCCTATGGCTGGGTGCCGGGCGCTTCCGCCCTTTGCCTGCCCCCCTCTACCCACGCCGAGAGCCGCCATTTTCTTGCCGCCAAGGAAAAGGAAGGTGCCATCGGTATCGACTGGTATCTTTGCTATGAAAATGAGGATTGACGAAAAAAGTAACGCCTCCTTATCGTCATCCTATTGCAAAATTGTCAGCAGCCTTTTATTTCACTTCATTTTTGGACAGTTTAAAAAAACGCCATGCTGACGCATGGCGTTTTTATTTTAAAGAATGGGGATTCCGGCTTCTTTGCAAAGCTCGCGGGTCTTATCGTCCCAGATGGAGGCCTGCACCTCGCCGATATGGGCACTGCCCAAAAGCAGCATACAAAGACGGCTCTGACCCACACCTCCACCGATGGTCAGCGGCAGTTCGTTATTGAGAAGTGCCTTATGGAAGGGCAGTTCCCGACGATCCTCACAGCCGGACAGCTTCAGCTGACGCTCCAGGCTCTCCGCATTGACACGGATGCCCATGGAGGAAATTTCAAAGGCTTGCTGCAGGGTTTCGTTCCAGAACAAAATATCGCCGTTCAGCGCCCAATCATCGTAG
>JAZQJH010000040.1:0-12949 GCA_045541555.1 Eubacteriales bacterium
TCACTTTTCCCATTGCGGTGCCCGACTCTGTCTGCGCGGACTGTCGCCGCTTGCCATTCGTCGACCGCTGCTGCTCCTTTTTGCTCGCTTCATCCGCCACAGGCGGCGCTCGCAAACGTCCCCTGTTGCTTTCATATATAAGAACCTCATCCATTTGCAAAATCATAGATTTTGAATGGGTACCCGAGAACCTTGCCACGCTTCGCGTGTAAAAAACTCCTTTGCCTAATTGATAACACTGTATATTACGAGTGAAACGAGTAACAATGTTCACTCAGGCGTCAAAATTTCCAATTTTGGAAATGCCATGTGGTTCTTACTGTCTGTATTTTGAGGAGATTTATACTGTTGTTATTGTCTTTTTAGATTAGTTGTGATATAATTTCGATAAAATATCATAAGAGGTTAAAATTATGGAAGAAAAAGTTTTCGAAGGACTAACTTATTTAATTTCGTATCCGCAAGGATTTTGTGAAGAGAAAAAATATCCTTTGGTTATCCTTTTACACGGTGCAGGATCCCGTGAAGAAACGACCGAGAGTCTGCGATCCCATAAAGTTCTTAAAAGCTTTTTGGACCGACAAGACAAAAGAGGATACGTTCTCCTTGCCCCTCTTTGCAAAAGAGGAACCTGGAATGAATGGATGATGTTGTTGGTTCGCCTGGTAGAAAAATACCGTGGAACTTCTTATGTTGACGAAACACGCATTCATCTGACCGGTTACAGCATGGGTGGCTACGGCACATGGGCGCTTGCAACATTGTATCCGAATTGGTTTGCTTCGGCAATGCCGATTTGCGGCGGCGGCAGTGCTGGATTTGCAATGAACCTTGTAAATCTTCCCATTCGTGCCTTTCACGGACTTTGCGACCAGGTCGTAGATCCTATTGAGAGCTTGCAGATGGCAAAAGCAGTAAATCTGCAAGGTGGTCATGCTGAGCTGATACTCTTTCCGGAACTGGGGCATACTTGCTTTCATTCGGTCTATTCTGACGAAAAAAACTACGATTGGCTTCTTTCCTTCACTGCCCCGCAGGATAGAGATTTAACGGAGGATCCTTCTCTTTCTCGTTACGGGAAAAAGCGGAGCAATTTTTAAACTGTCTCACATTTTGAATACGACGGTAACACAGGAGACGATTCGGTGTGTTATAACAAAAGCGAGGTGAATTTCACCTCGTTTTTTCTATGTATCAAAACCTTTTGATACTATGGATCTGTCCTACACGTTTACATTTTTGTCATTATATGTTATACTAACATATAAAAACGGAGGGGGTATATCATGAGAGTTGAGGATTTTTCTATTTCCGGATTTAATGAAACGATGCAGAACGATATTGCGAAGCTGCCTCTCAATTTGTGCAAAGCACTTGTCTTATCGCGCCAGAAAATATCATTGACACTTCTGCATGAACCCCGGCATTTTCATGAAAGATATGCGGTGCTGAAGCCGGATCTATCCGTCGATTTCAAGAGCGATTTTTCTTCGTATTACTATGGCGCCTCCCCGAAGATCGACAGTTTTTCCGTAATGGATGCGATCTCTAGGCTTACCTTTCAGTCGATGGAGGGCTTGGAAGGCTACATTTCCGAGCATTGTACGGACTTCATGCTGCACGAAGACCAAGCGGCGTATTTACTGGACGTAGCGAAGTTGATCTTACTGACCATTGCTTCAAAATACGGAATTGTACTGAAATGTTGTACGGAATTGGCGTTTTTATTGGATGAGAAAAATCCCTTTTCCGGAATGATTTCAGTCAATCAAGAAGAGGGCACCATCCTTTTGCGGGGCTGTCCGACCGTTGAGCTCATGGAGCGGTTGAAGCCTTATCGTTTTGTCAAACGCAACGGGGCTTGGGAACTCCATGAAAACGGTCTGGAATTAAAGGAGATTTACACAAATAAAAACAATATCAAACTACTGGTTGGAAAAGTCTTTTATTCCGGGGTACTGCTGAGACCGCTGGAGATTAATTTTCTGAAATACAATTTTGAGAATAATGGCATTGCAACCTATCAGATCATATACGAACGCAGTTCTTTTGCTACGGTTTGCGCTTTTGACGACAATGACCTCCGCCATCCGCTGTTAGAAGAAAGCCGCGAAAGACTCCGCAAGCTCTTTGATTACGATGATGATTGCAAATTGCGTTTGTATGAAGCGCTTTCCGCTGAAGGGATCTCGGAAGAGCAGACCCTTGTCCATATCAATGAATACATTCGGTGCAGTTATAACGTCAATCAAATTGGGGTTTCCAGCAATATCAAAACCGCAGACGGAGAGGTTCTTTTTGGCTTAAGAGGCGCCAAGAATATCGACGGAGGCGCCCTTTATCCGAGTGTGAACGGAAATGCAGAGGTTTACGACGAGGACGTACAGTTTTATAATAACTCGGTATACGAAGATCTTCCCAGCGTTTATATTGATCAAAAGAGAAGCGATCTCCAGGGTGAAATTGCGCGGGAAGCTTATGGTGAGCTGAATTTGACCTCGACCAAGGAATCCTGGTCCTGCCATGGGATCATCATTTCCGGCAATTTGCCCGATGCGGACAAGGATAAACCCCGAAGATGCCATTTTAACGTGCTTTTTGAAAACGAGGTGTGCGAGACCTCGGACGAGATCCGGCAGCGTTTTCATAAAGCCAGTGAGTCCTTTGAGAATAAGACCTTTTCTGCCATCCGAGTGCGCTGTTATAAGAATAAAGTATATAGCGTGTTCGGCGGCATTGTTGGATTTCTTCAATACGTTCTGCGCAGTAAGGATATAATTGAATCGGTGTTGCTGCTGTTGGTGGCATTTATCAGCGTAAAAACCATCCATTTTTCGCTGGAGGATCTTTCTTCGTTGCTTTCGGCGCTGTTTGCCGGGATCATCCTTCTCACGACACTTATTCGGGTGGTGCAGCGCATTTGTAAAATGGCGAGGAATGCAAAGTATACCAAAAAGCTTCGTATATACGGAACGGAATCTTATTCCTCTCTGTGCCACAAAATATCGAAGGTCATGACCGCGTCCTGTCATCCGGCCGCATATGCCTCCTTTAAAATGCACATTGAAAATAGGATACTGGACGAGCTGAAGGATGAATAAATATCAAAAAAGCGAGGTGAAATTCACCTCGCTTTTGCTTTTGAATGTGGATTTACTTTTAGCCCTCCGTGTGGTATAATTAAAAAAACGATTGCATGGAGGGCAGGCTTTCTTGGAGGCGTTATTCTCAAATAATATTTACGTTTTATATATCCTCGTCGGTTTTTCGGTTTTCTCTTTATCTTCTTTTGAGGAGTATCAACGGGTGATCCTTTTTTACGTGATCTCCTTTATATCCGCTTTGTTTAACATCCTGTCCGTTCGATATATCCTCCTTCTTTCGGTATTGGTCATGTTTTTCATGACGGAGTACTTTTCCTGCGACAGAAGTAAGCGGGACATTATTTTGAAGGTTCGTTTTAAGTTGATGGATTTTATATATAGTTTTACCTTCTTATATCATATCGCTTTATATGGATTGGCGCTGGTGCTGGTCTTCTTTTTTCATATTGCGAGCCATCGCGCGGCGGAATTCGTCTGGGTGTTGCTGGCGGTTGCCGCGATGTTGTGGAATATCCAAGCCGTGTCAAAGCGGGAATTCAAGGTCCATGATCTCGATCAATTGAGTAAAAAACTGGAACGATTTGGAATAAACCGTTTAATGCTGACGCCCGAGATGCAGAAAAGATTTGAAATTCTCGCGCTGATTGAGGATAAAACTTTTTTTACCAGAGTGGATGCCTATACGCCCTTTACCGTTGAGTTCATAAAAATCAAGTTGGGTCAATTTGCGGCGGCGTTTAAGAGAAAGAGATCGCTGAAAAACTTTTGCACCGACAATTTGAAATACACGTTAAAAAGCATTTCGCGCCGTGGCTATTCCACGCTGGAGATGCAGTTGATTCGAACCTTGGCGGTCGAGCGGGGTTGGAACTGTATAATAAGACGAAAATTTTATGAGATCTTTTATAGTCCCATCTTTTTTTCTTCCTATTACGATATGTTTGATACTTATTACTATCGAAATACGTGCAAATATCGTTTGTTTCTCCTCTACGTTTACTGCCATACGGTACAAACTTGGATCGGAGGAAAAAAGAGGCGTTTTTGCGATTGGTTCGAAGAAAAGGACATTGGGAAATGGGAACTGGAAAAAATGCTGGTCGCCAGCGTGGGCTTGAACGGCACGAGGATCACCGAAGACAACGTTGACCGCTATGCATATATTATAGAGGCCTATGAGCTGGATCGGGACCGCATCCTTGCTATCAGCAACGGGAACGAGAATGACGTATAGAATAAAGCGAGGTGAAATTCACCTCGCTTTTCATTTTATGATAGATCAGGGTTCTTAGACGCCGTGCAGGATATGCAGGTTGCGGATGTCGGAGTCGGTGATGGTATCGTTTAATGCATAGGCCTGCCGTTCCATCTCGTTGTTTTGTAGCGTTGTCAGGTTTTGCGTGCGCAGTTCATCTGCTATTTTTTGGCAGATCTCCTCGATCTTTTTCGCCTTTTGCTTGGCGGTTTGGTCGGCGTTTCCGCTGGAGATCAGATCTTCCAGATCCTTTGCCAGATCTTCGAGCCGAGAAAGGCGCTGCAGCCCCCGGAAACACCATTTATAATAGGGCATATAGGTACGGTTTAGCAGATAAATGATATGTAACGCACTCTGAACAAATTCAAATACCGCCAGTTGTGCCGCCGCGGTATCTCCTCTTGCAATGCATCGGGGATAGTTATATTGCCCGGCTTGCCCCATCAAAAGCAGATGCCCTGCTAATTTTTTTCGCCATACGTCTTCCGGAAAATAGCGAAGCGTTTCCCGAATGGCGGTAAATTTCCCGTGCGGATCTGTAAAGACGGCGCCGTTGGTGGCTTCCAGCAGGCTTTGTTCCGGAACGTAAAACCACTGCTCCGAGGAGAGGTTGCCGTCCGGTGTTCCGGTTTTGGCGAGAAAAAACTCTTCCATTCGCAGAACACCGTGGCGGTTTCCGCCAACCGGACTGAGCGGGGTGCGCTCGTAGCCCATAAATTCTTTGGGCAGTTTGGCGTAGGCGCGTTCCAGCAGGAATTCCGTCCGTCGGTCTATGACGGCTTCTTCCGGCAGAAAGATGCAAAATCCCGGCTCAAAGTCATGGTCTTGGGAGGTCTCGTCGTCAAAGCCGTGGCACTCCGAACCGCTTCCTACCAGCCCGATCGCCAAATAAGGAAGCACGTCGGCGAACTGTTCCCGAAGCATTTCTATGCCGTAGGTTTCGTAATATTGCCTTGCCAGTTCAAGACCCTTCATAGATCCTCCTGCAACGCTCCTTTAGTTCCCGGGCGTATTCTTCGTATCCGTAATATCCGAAGACCGACGCGCATTTTTCACAGACGAAGGCATAGTTGCCGTCCGTCCGGTCTTTGCCGATCTCCATACACGCCTTTGCTTTTTCGGCAAGGTCTGCAATCATGGTCTGCGCCTCGGTCAACCCGTACTCCATTTCTCTGGCGGTTGCCATATTCAGATAGGTGATGGCCTGCTCCGGCTCTTTTTCCGGCAAAGGCTCCAATACGGCAAGGGCTTTTTGATAGAGCTCTTCCGCCTGGCGGAAGTCTTTCAGATCCACCAGCGTCAAGCCCATGTTGTTATAAAGACCGGCCAGCCGATCGTCCGAGGGAGATAACTCCCACTCATAGATGGCGCGCGCCTTTTGGAAGAGTTCAATGGACTCTTGGGGCATCCCGAAGGCTTTAAAAACGGTAGCGCTGTTGAGATAGGTGGTGGCGGCGCCTACGTCGTATTCAATCTTCATTTTCTGCACCTGCTCCAGTGCTTCTCGGGCGTGCCGTAATGCCTCTTCTTTTTCTCCCAGCTTGCGGCATAGCCCCATCAGCTCGTTTTGCATCAGCAAAGCGCCGTGGGGATCGCCGGTATATTCCGCCTCGGTGAGCCAGTATTCCAGCAACCGCTTGGCTTCCGGATAATCGTTGCTTCTGAGTAGGGCGTCTAACTTATTCAGCACCCGATCTCTTGGGATCATGCGTGCCACCTCCTTTTAATAAAAAAGACTGTCAGACGACGGTGATATATAAAAATTTTCGATACCGTCTTGATTTTTTATGCCGAATATATTATAACTATTTTATCTTGAACTGTAAAGGGGATCTTCATATGGAAATCAATCAGTTGCTTCGCGGTGTGCCGTGCGCCTGCGGCAAGGTGCATACCTGTGCAATTCGAGCAGTATATATTGAAAAAAATGCCGCTGCCCGGCTCAAGGAGCTGTGCAAAGAATACGGCAAGATCTTGATTGTCGCGGATGAGAATACCTTTGCCGCCGCCGGCGCGCAGACGGTGGCGGCATTGCGGGATAAAGACCTGGAAAAGGTGCTTTTTCCCGGGAGTGAGATCCTGGTACCCAATGAGCGGGCGATTCAAGCGGTGCAAGATGTTCTTTCGGGTCGGGAGCTGATCGTGGCGATTGGCTCCGGCGTTATCCAGGATCTTTGTAAATACGTTTCCTATGAGCATCAAATCCCCTATATCATCGTGGCGACGGCGCCCTCCATGGACGGCTACGCCTCCAACGGCGCGGCCATGATCACCAACGGCATGAAGGTGACCTACCCTGCCGGTCTGCCCTTGGCGATCCTTGCCGATACCGAGGTCTTGGCAAAGGCGCCGATGGAGATGCTCAAGGCAGGCTATGGCGATATCATCGGAAAATTCTCTGCGCTGAACGATTGGAAGCTCAGCCATCTGGTGAACGGAGAGTATTTTTGCCAGTATATTTACGATCTGACCTTCGAGCAGATCACCCGTACCATTGATCTGGCAGACGGCATTTTAAAAAGAGAGGAAGAAAGTATCAAGACGCTGATGGAAGCCTTGGTGATCATCGGCATTATGATGAGCTTTGCCGGTTCTTCCCGTCCGGCGTCGGGGAGTGAGCATCATCTTTCCCATTTCTTTGAGATCACGGGGATCGTCCATGGTACCGATTATTTCCCCCATGGGATCGACGTGGCTTACTCTACCGTGGTGACGGCAGAGCTTCGCCAAAAGCTTTTGGCAAAGCCCTTTCCCGAGAAACTCTACCGGGAAGAAAGCAACGCATACCGCAAGGAGATGGAACGGGTCTACGGCGCAGTAGCCGAGGGGTGTATCGCCTTGCAAGAGAAGGTGGGAACCTATTCTGCCGATCAAATGCCGGTCTATCATCAAAAGGAAGCGGAGATCCGGCAGGTTCTGGCAGAGATGCCTACTCCGGAAAAGATCAAGGAACTACTTTCTTTAGTAGACCTCGACATCAACGCCTTTTACACCCTTTATGGGCAGGAAAAGATCCAAGATGCCGTCCGCTATGCGAAGGATCTGAAGGATCGCTATACGGTTCTTTTGCTGAATTATGATCTGAGCGGTGGCGTATCGTGATACAAAACCGGTAGCGATGATTATAGCGCCAAAAAAGCGAAGTGGAGATTAGCTTACACCTCGCTTTTAGTTTATTTTACGATCATGTTTTCCGGGCGGTATTTTTTGATCAGCTTTTTATTGATCTTGACGTCGGCGTCTGCCTTCCATTCTGCCAGCATGGCGTCGATCTCATCGGCACGGATGGTCTCCAGCGTTTCCAGCCGGAGGGTGGAGGTGAAGACGTCGTCGGCGGTGCCGTCGTAACGCTTGATGATATAATAGCTGTCCTCCGCCTCAATCTTTTTCACCTCTCCAATCTTCATGGAGAGGATCTCTTCCAAAATGGTTTCTTCCGTGTTATCGGCGTTGATCACCATGCTGTCCGTGTCACTGCGGTACGCGCTGTAGACCCCGATGACGTCTTCAAAGGTGTCGATGTCGGAGGGGGTGATGGCGGCAGCATAGGCATCCTCCGCCTTTTGCGCCGCTTTCTTCAGCTCTTTCTCCTCCAGAGCTTCGCCGGTTTTTTCGTCCACCTTTAGGATGATAGCCATTTTGATGAGCGCGTTATGGACGTTATAATAGTCCTTGATGTCCTGCAATTTGACCGGCGCTTTACCGTCTGCACCGTAATAATAGGAAAGAACCTTGCTTTTCTTGGCGGCGTCGTACTGCTCCGTCAGAAATTCGTCGTAGGTGTAGTGGGCTTCTTTCAGATAAGCGTTGAACTTACTCAGTCCGCCGAAGCTATCGATCGTTTCAGAAAGGGCGTTCTGGATGGCGGCGTCTTCTTCGGCGGTAAAAGAAAGATCCAGCTTATCGAACTGCACCGTATAGAGCTTGGTTTCGATGAAATGCTCCTGCACCGCCTCTACGATGGCTTCGGAAAGGGTCTGGTTTTCGTCCAGCTTCGCCGTCCAGTATTCCTTGGTATCCTCAGCGGTCTCGTCAGAGGAAAGATAATTGGAGCGCAGAACGTTGATGGTGCGGGAATAATCGTTTTCGGTGACCGTCCAATCTCCCACCTTGATGGCGTAATCGGCTTTGCCGGCGCAACCGGTCAGCACCAACGCAAGGCAAAGCAATAAAAGAATGATACTTTTTTTCATGAAAATGGCCTCTTTTTCTCTTTTTTATAAAAAAGTATAGCATAACCGCCATTTTTTGTAAATCTTTTAATTGTAAATAATCTTTTACCATGTTATAATCAAAATTATGAAGAAAAATGAAACGTATCTCGTAAAAATAGAAGATTATACCGACGAAGGCTTCGGCGTTGCCCGGGTGAACGGCTACGTGCTGTTCGTGCCGGGGACGGTAGCAGGTGAAGAGGCAGAGGTTTTGGCAGTCAAGGTTGGAAAGAGCTTTGGTTATGGCAAGCTACTGCGCTTGATCGAGCCGTCGCCCCATCGGGTAGAGCCGGGCTGTGCACTGGGGCTTCGCTGCGGCGGATGCGCCTTCTGGCATCTCTCCTATGCCGAGGAGCTGCGGCTGAAGGCGGCTCGGGTACAGGCGCAGCTTCAGCGGATCGGCGGACTGGAATTGGAGATTTCGCCGCCCATCGGCGCGCCGGAGCAGACCGGCTACCGCAATAAGGCGCAGTTCCCCATCCGGCAGATCAAGGGCAAGCCCCAGGGCGGATTTTACGCCGCCGGCAGTCATGGGGTGGTCAGCGGTGCCCCCTGCGCCATCCAGCCGAAAGTTTTTAATGAGATTTTGGAATGGACGCTTTGCTTTATGGAAAAGCACGGCATCTCCGCCTACGAGGAACAGGGGTATACCGGGCAGGTGCGGCATCTGTATCTTCGTCGGGGCGAGGCAACGGGTGAAATTTTGGCTTGCCTGGTCATGAACGAAAAAAATTGTGCATTTAAAGCGCAATTTGCGGAAGAATTGACGAAAAAATTCCCGGAAGTGCGAACTGTAGTGATCAATTATAACGACCGCAATACCAACGTGGTGCTGGGCAAGGTGACGGAAACGGTGCTGGGACCCGGCTATATTGAAGATATTTTATTGGGTAAGCGCTACCGCATCGCGCCCCAATCCTTTTACCAAGTCAACCGCCGCCAGACCGAGGTTCTATACCAAAAAGCCATTGATCTTGCGGCGCTTACCGGCAATGAGCGGGTGCTGGATCTTTATTGCGGCATCGGCACCATCGGGCTTTCCCTGGCGGAGCAATGCCGGGAGCTGGTGGGGGTGGAGATCGTCCCGGAAGCCATCGAGAATGCCAAGGAAAACGCCCGGCTCAACGGCATTGGAAACGCAGAGTTTTTCTGCGCCGACGCCAAGGAGGCCGCCGCCCGGTTTGCGGCGGAGGGACGGCAGTTCGACGTCATTATCGTGGATCCGCCCCGAAAGGGCTGCGACGCTGCGACGCTGGAGGCCATCCGGCAGATGGCACCGCAAAAATTGGTTTACGTTTCCTGCAATGCGGCAACGCTTGCCAGGGATCTGAAAATTTTAGAAGAAAACGGATTCAAAACCGTCAGCGCCACGCCGGTGGACTTGTTCCCCCGGACGCACCATTGCGAGTGCGTGGCACTTTTGAAAGGAGAAAAATGATGAAAAAGGTAGTATTGTTGGGCGACTCCATCCGGATGGGGTACGATAAGTACGTCAAGGCTGCGCTGGAGGGCGTGGCAGAGGTCTATTATCCTCCCGTCAACTGCAAATTCACCCAGAACGTGCTGCGGATGGCTAAGGCCTGGAAGGTAGACGGCGGTTGGCCGGATGATATTGATCTGGTGCATTGGAACGTGGGTCTTTGGGATCTTTTGCACGTGGACGAGGCGGCACTTTCCACGCCGGAATATTACGGCTACATGATCGGTCGTATCGACCGCAAATTGCGGAGTATCTTCCCAAATGCCAAGTTTATTTTTGCGCTCAACACCTCGGTCAATGAAGCAGGCAACGGTGGAAATCACAGCCGATACAATGCGGAGATCGAGCAGTATAACCAGATCGCCATTGACGCTTTGAAGCAGAGCGACACTCTGATCAACGATCTCAATACCATCTCCAAGCTGGCCGCTGAGCGGGGCGCGATGTCTGACTGCACCCATTATTCTACCGATGAGGGGCGTCGGCTTTTGGGCGGCGCTGTCATTCGCCTGATCTGTGAGGAGCTGGACATCGTCCCCTCTGAGGTGGATCTGGAGACCTTTGAGCCGGAGAATTATACGGTAGAAGAAATTGGGTCTTAAGCATTGTGAACTATGCCCCCGGCGGTGCGGCGTCGATCGCTATCAGCGTACAGGACGCTGCGGCGCGGGGGCGGAAATAAAGATCGCGCGGGCGGCTCTCCATTTTTGGGAAGAGCCGCCGATTTCCGGTCAAAACGGATCCGGAACCGTCTTCTTTTCCGGCTGTAGCTTGGGCTGTGTCTATTGCCAAAACCGGGCAATCAGCCGAAAGGCTGTCGGAAAAACCGTCAGCACGGAAGAACTGGCACAGATCTTTGCCGATCTGGAGCGCCAGGGGGCGCACAATATCAATTTGGTCACTCCCACCCACTACGCTCCGGCGATCATCGAGGCGGTGCGGCTTTACCGCCGGGTCGGCGGCAGTCTGCCGGTGGTCTATAACACCGGCGGCTATGAGCGGCGGTCGGTGATTCGTTCTCTTGACGGTACGGTGGATATTTATTTGACCGATCTGAAATATGCAGAATCCCAGTCGGCGGCGCGGTATAGCGCGGCATCGGACTATCCGGAGGTAGCAAAAGCCGCCTTGGCGGAGATGGTGCGGTCGGTGGGTACGCCGGTCTTTGAAGAGGGGCTTTTGCGCCGGGGCGTCATCGTCCGGCTGCTGGTGCTTCCCTCTTTGGAGCATGAGGCGATGATGAATCTGCGTTATCTTCGGGATACCTATGGGGACGATATCATCGTCAGCGTTATGAACCAATATACCCCGGTGGGAAGCGATCTGCCGGAAGAATTGCGAAATCCTTTGCCGGACGCCGCATATCGGACGGTGGTGGAGTATGCCCGGTCGTTGGGCTTTAAGACCGTCTATATTCAGGAGGGCGAAACGGCCAAGGAAAGTTTTATCCCTCCCTTTTGCGAGGAAGAAACATGATTATTTTATGCTTGGGTGACGTGGTGTCTGCCATCGGTATTGAAGTCGTTCGCAAGACCCTGCCGGAGTTAAAAAGAAAATACCGCCCGGATCATATCATCATCAACGGAGAAAACAGCGCCATCGGCAACGGTATCGACCGCACCTCGGCGGAGGAACTTTTTGCTATGGGCGCAGATGTGATCACCGGGGGGAACCATTCCTTTCAGCGCAAGGGGGCAGATGAGATGCATGAGCAAATGTCCTGCCTGCTCCGTCCTGCCAACTGGTCGGGAGATCCTTTCGGACGGGGGGATTGCCGGGTGGAGTTGGGCGCTTATGATCTTCGGGTCATCTCCCTGCAAGGGATGCTTTATATGAATAAATGCGATAACCCCTTTCAGGTATTGGAAAAGCTTTTGCAGGATGGGACAAGCCGGGACGTGACGGTGGTGGACTTCCACGGTGAGGCGACCTCCGAAAAGCAGGCGCTGGCGCGGCATTTTGACGGCCGGGTCGCGCTGGTCTTCGGCACTCATACCCACGTCCAGACCAACGATGCCGCGATCCTGCCGAAAGGAACCGGCTATCTCACCGATATTGGAATGTGCGGTGCGGAGCATAGTATTTTAGGCAAGGGGCTTGAACCCTGCATCCATAATTTTATCGACCCGGATAACCGCGTGAAAATCACCGATGCCGAAGGACCGGGGATGGTCAACGGTTTGGTGGCGGATATTGATGCAAAAACTAAAAAATGCCGGGGCATCGAATTGATCCGGCTCAGAGGAATTGAGTAAATGAAAAAAGCGCGTTGTTTTATATCATTTTGACCGGAATGCTTTGGGGCTCCTCCGGCATCTTTTCCAATCTTTTGGCACCCTATGGATTTTCGTTGTTACAGCTGACGGCGACCCGCGGTATCGTATCCGGATAAAGAAGCAAAGAGAAAGAGTGAAATCTCTTTCTCACCGTTATACTGCAAACACGGCATGATCTTTTTGTTTCTTTCTTTTTCTGCGGTCGGGGGCTTTTATGCGTTGGGGCCGTCTATCAAAGAAAGAAGACTGTTTTCCATGAAATGACCGCCCAAAAATATTTTTAAACAGCATAACGTTATTGCTCAAAAGTGTCAAGCATTCTGCTATAGAGAATATCTAAAGAAATAATTGACAAAACTGATATGCTGTGTTAAAATTTCAAATGCGCCGGTGTGGCGGAACTGGCAGACGCCCGGGACTTAAAATCCCGTGGGTAGCGATACCCGTACCGGTTCGATCCCGGTCACCGGCACCAATCAAAAAGGCACCCCACGGGGTGCCTTTTTGATTGGTTTTGGTTTTCCGGTCGAGCCGCGCCTCCTATGGAGGCGGCGGGTCAGTCGAAGCGGGCGCAAAGGCGCGCAGGCTTTGCGTACTGCGGAGTCGGGAGCACGAAGGTT
>JAZQJH010000041.1:0-2910 GCA_045541555.1 Eubacteriales bacterium
GGAGAGTTTCTCTCTGCCGAGTTTTTTTGAAAGGTGAAGCGTGATATTTGCAGTAAGGCTGCCGCCTTACAAAAATGAGCGCGAGCAGGGTGGAAAAAGGCGGCGAGAGAAACCGTAACAAGTTCGACTCTTGTCACCCTAAATACATAATTATAAATATTTTATCATAGATTTTGACTTTTTACAATAGAAAACTTAGCGGTGCCATCGGCACATTTATTTTGACATTATAGAGGGGGTGTGTTATCATATTATTTTGAAAGGAAGTAATCAATATGGCAAAAGAATCCCAAAAATATACCTCCATCGGCGGAAGCGCGCTGATCGAGGGCGTCATGATGCGGGGCGAGGATCGCATGGCCATCGCCTGCCGCCGCAACGATGGGACGATCCAGATGAAGGTGGAGCCCGTCCAAAATCAAAAGAAATGGTTCAGCAAGATCCCCATCCTTCGGGGCGTCATCAATTTCATCCTTTCCATGAAAATGAGCTACGGCTGCCTGATGTACTCGGCGGACGTTTCCATGGAGGGCTTAGAGGAGCCGGAAAATCCCTCTAAGCTGGATAAATTTCTGGATAAACTGCTGGGCAAGACCGGTATGGCGGTCCTCGGCGCGGTGGCAATGGTGCTGGGGCTGGCGCTGTCCCTCTTTTTGTTCATGTACCTGCCGGCGCTCTTTACCGGCTGGGCGATGGAAGGGGCGCACCCGGTGCTGAAAGCCGTCGTGGAGGGCATGATCAAGATCGCCGTCTTTTTGGCTTACCTGCTTTTGGTATCCCTGATGCCGGATATGCGCCGGACGTTCCAGTACCATGGCGGTGAGCATAAATCTATTTTTTGCTATGAGGGCAAGCATGAGCTGACCCCCGAAAACGCCATGAAGTGTAAGCGTCTGCACCCCCGGTGCGGTACTTCGTTTATGTTTTTTACCCTGTTGATCAGTATGGTGGTGGCGATGTTCCTGCCTTGGGGCAATCGCCTGGTGCGGACGCTCATTAAGATCGCCTTCATCCCCCTGGTGATGGGCGTTGCGTATGAATTTATCCGCTACGCCGGCAAGCACGATAACCTTTTGACCCGGATCATCTCTGCTCCCGGTCAGTGGTTCCAGCTGATCACCACCCGGGAACCGGACGAAAAGCAGATCGCGGTGGCGTTGGTCGCGCTCAAGGGCGTGCTGAACGAATACCCGATGGAAAAAGAGTTCATCGTTGATGAAGAAGGCAACTATTTGAGGGACAAAGAATGAGAGCAAAATTAAGAGATATCCTCCGCCAGGGCGAGATCGTCCTGAAGGAGCGTGGGATCGAGGACTATCGCAACGATACCTATTGTATTTTAAATAAACATTTCGGCGCAAGCCGTGCGGAAATTCTTCTTTCCGGCGAAGAGGAGTATCCCGATGACGTGGTGCTGGCTTATTGGCAGGACATCCGCGCTCGGGGTGACCGCAAGCCCCTCCAGCATATCTTAGGAAGCTGGGAATTTATGGGGTTCCCCTTTATCGTCAGCCCGGATGTGCTGATCCCTCGCCCGGAGACGGAGTGGCTGGTGGAATATGCGGTCAAAAACTATCAAGACCGCCCCGTCAAGGTGCTGGATCTCTGCACCGGAAGCGGCTGCATCGGCATCGCCATCAAAAAAATGCTCCCCCGGGCGGAAGTGACCATGGTGGACGTCAGCGAGTTGGCGCTGAAGGTGGCAAAAAAGAACGCCGAGAGCCTGGAAGCGGAGGTCAAGATCGAAAAATGGGATATTCTCCGGGGCGTCCCCTTCTTTATGGAGGAGATGCGCTTCGATCTGATCGTCAGCAATCCCCCTTATATTAAATCGGAAGAATTGGCGTCCTTGCAGCCGGAGGTGCAGCAGGAGCCTGCCATCGCCCTGGACGGCGGCTACGACGGACTGCTTTATTACCATGCCCTCGCAAAGGACTGGAGCAAGCTGCTCAAAGAGGGCGGAACCCTGCTGGTAGAAGCCGGCGAGGATACCGCTCCCGGTGTGCAGGCGATCTTCGACCGCGTCCTCCCCGGCGCCGCCCTTTATCCGGATCTCTCAGGCCTCCCGCGCTACGTTGTAGGAAATAATAAAGAATAATAATTAATAATAAGGAAGAGTTTCGCCAAAAGCGAAACTCTTCCTTATTTAATATATTTAATATGAACTTCCCAATATCCAAAACGTTTTCCGTTTATTCTTGTGATAAAACCTTTCTTTTCGTGAGAGGCGGTGATTGTTTTGGCCGTTCTTTCGGATTTTTTAATGCTTTCGGTTATCTTCTTTTGCGTAAGCTTTCCGTCGTTTCTTAGTAAATTTAGAACGGCAATTTCGTCCAAAGTGCAATCCAAAGTGCAATTTTTACTTTGTGCATTGCTCTTTGGGGCGGATAAAGAACCGCTAATATGCAGATCGCGGTTTTTAAGGGTGTTATTCTCTCTAAGTAGTAAGTTTCTTTGCGATTTCGTAAAATAATATAATAGGAAGATTTTTGCATAGCATCAGTTAATTCTAATATTTGTTATTTTCTGAGAATAATCCACAAAAATGTAGAAAAGTCACAAAATGTTCTAAACTTGCAACATAAAGTTATACAAAACATCAAAATAATGTGTTATAGTAAAGTCGTAAATTGGGCCAATCCCCTTTGGCAGGAGGGGCAAAGGGTCTGAAAATACGAAATTTTAGGAGGAAATGACTTATGGTCACAAAGAAAACACGGTTGCTTTCCGCAATCGCGGTCGTGGCGATGCTGGTCTCAATGTTTACCTGCATCGTGATCCCTGCTTCCGCAGCAGAAGACTATGCGATGCCGACTGCACCCGAAAATCTGATCGCATATAAAGACCGTGCCGAAGCTACTGACGTAGCAGGCGAAAACGGCTTGATCAACTATGCGATTACTGACGCAG
>JAZQJH010000042.1:0-2456 GCA_045541555.1 Eubacteriales bacterium
TGTGGTGGTAGTTGATCTCGATGCCCGCTTCCTTCATGTGCAGGCACATCTCGCTGCGGCACTCGTAGGTCTGGTCGAAGGGCTTGGCGATGTGGTAGTTCTTCTGCTTGGGCACCACCACGCCCTTGCCCTCGGTGGCGCTGTTCCAGTAGGACTGGTTGGCGTCCACGGCGGCGGCGATGCAGTTGGGCTGCACCTCCCAGCCCACCTGGTCGAAGAGGTAGAACTCAAACTCGGGCAGGATGAGCATGGTGTCGGCGATGCCGGAGTCCTTCATATACTGCTCGGCGGCCCGCACGATGTTGCGGGGGTACTGGGCCAGGGGACGGTTCTCGGGGGTGTCGATGGTCATGGCATTACCCGTCATGGTCAGGGTGGGGATGGAGCAGAAGGGATCGATCATGGCGGTGTCGGGGTCGGGAATGAAGACCATGTCGCTCTTTTCCACCACGGCGTAGCCGTAGTTGGAGGCGTCGAAGCCGACACCGTACTTCATGGTGTCCTCGGTGAAGTTCTCCGCCAGAATGGTGACGTGGCGGTACTGACCGTTGATGTCCACCATCTTGAAGTCCACCATCTTAATGCCCTTTTCTTGGATCAGGGCAAGAATATCCCGAACAGTTTTGGCCATAAATTTGCACCTCTTTAAAATTCAATTAATAAAATCAGTATAGCAGTTCTTCCGTTCTTTGTCAACAAAACAGCATTTCCGAATTATAATTTTTCCAGCTCCGTCAGCTCGGAAGCGTCGCAGATCTCACCCTTCAGTTCAGGGAGCTCCATTTTCATCAACTCATTAAAATAGCGTACGCCGAATTCCTCCAGTGCCTCTGCACTAAAATGCAGATGATCGGGGTTAGAGCCCAGCCCCTCAGCAGATACAAACCGACAGTTGGGATAGTCCTTTTCCAGCTTTTTCAGTTGCTCATTGACGCGCATATAGTACGTCCCGACGTATTCAAATTTCGTGCATTCGGCAAGGAAATCCCCCAGCCCTCCCACAAGGATGGGAAGCTCCGGGCAATTCAATTCTCGGCGCAGGGCATCCATGATGCACTTGAACCGCTCCGCATAGCCGGAATACCGCTCGGGCGTACAATCACTTTCCCCCTGGTGCCATAAAACTCCCACCAAATGAGAGGAACGCATGGCAAGCTTGGCGCAGTTCACCGCATTGTCAAAAAGAATTCCGCCAGGCATCCATTGCTCCAGCGTTGTTCCGCCATCCGCACAGGGAATGATCCCGGCATCCACCTCCGGATGCGCCGTCACGTATGCCTTGGCGAAGCTTTCCGCCAGGCAGGATCCGGAAAAATACCGATCCGGATTAATAGGACGAAAGGCCTTTATAAATCTGCCGTTTCGCAGTATCTTGATCTTTCCGTCGCAGGAATCCAGCGGCTTTACCTCATCCAAAAAGCCTCTGCCGGCGGCATTGGATTGCCCGATTAACAAAAATGAATGTACCATAACTCACACCACTTTCAAATTGATGAAATCAGTATAACATGTTTCAAATATGTTTGCAATAAAAACACAGCCACTTACTCATTGAAATTCCGCCCAAACTATGATACAATCGGTTCATAAATACAATAAGGAGAACGCCCCATGCTGCAGGATCTGGAAACCGGACGGTTAGAAAATGAATTTCATAACGTAGCCCCCCAAGCGGAGGATCCCATCCTCTGTTTTCATGAGGGGCAAGTATTACTTTTCCGGGGTGCGGACGGCGCCTTGGCGCTGCCCACCCTCGCCCCACTGGAATCGTGGGACAAAAGCGAAACGCTCCGCTATGCCTTTCGTATCCATGGGCAAAACTATTTTATCCGGACTGACCCCGCCTCCCTTTCCCCTGCCGACGGCTTTGCCTATGAGCCGGTGCGGCAGCTGCGTGATTTAACGCACAGAGAACTCTGCTTTGCCGTCATGACCGGCTGGCACCTATATAACTGGTATCGCACCAACCGCCTTTGCGGCTGTTGCGGCACTCCGACGGTGCACGACGGCAAGGAGCGGATGCTGCGCTGCCCGAACTGCGGCAATATGATCTTTCCGCGCATCAGCCCTGCCGTCATCGTGGCGGTGACCGACGGCGACCGGCTTCTTTTAAGTAAATACGCAGGACGCGCCTTTACCCGCTACGCCCTCCTGGCAGGCTATGCAGAGATCGGCGAAACCATCGAAGAGACTGTCCACCGCGAGGTAATGGAAGAGGTGGGACTTCGGGTAAAGAACCTGCGCTACTATAAAAGCCAGCCTTGGGGTGTGGACGGAAACCTGCTGATGGGCTTTTTCTGTGACGTGGACGGAAGCGACGCCATCCACATTGACGAAAACGAGCTCTCCATGGCAGCCTGGTACCCTCGCGACGCCCTGCCTGCCCACGACGACGGCTTCAGCCTGACCCGAGAGATGATCGGCATCTTTGAAAGAGGCAACGAACCGAAGTAAAA
>JAZQJH010000043.1:0-18221 GCA_045541555.1 Eubacteriales bacterium
CGCAGGACAAGCTTTCATATATTACCAATATGAAATACGATGTGCCGCTGGCGGATGCCGGGCTGCTTGCCCATTTATTTGTTGATAATCAAATTGATAAAAAGTATGAGATCGGCTTGATTCCTCATATGTCTCAACTGAATGATCAGTGTATGAAGCAGCTTCTTGCGCAGGATCATATTCACTTGATTGACATTCGACGTTCCGCTAAAGAAGTGATTGATGATATAGCGCAGTGTGAATGTATTTTGTCCAGCAGTTTGCATGGTTTGATCTTTGCTGATAGCCTGCATATTCCGTCACTGCATATGTTTGGCGATAAGGAATTATACGGCGGAAATTTCAAATTTGAAGATTACTACTCTTCTTTTGGCATTCAGGATAACCCGTATGTTCTTGATTCTGCAAATTTACCCACTAAAAAAATGATCGTAGATCGTTATTCCATCTCCGGAGACCTGGTGGAAGAGAAAAAACAGCAATTGATTGATTGCTTTCCTAATTTATAAGAGGTATTGACATGGAGTTTTGTATTATCGCATCCAATTATCCCACGCCAAATCGACAAGTACATGTATTTTTGGATAATGTGGTGGTAAAGCTGGTGGATCGTGGCATTAAATGTAATGTGATTGCCCCCCAAAGCAGTTTTACTTATTTTACGAAAAAGAATATTCGAAGAGAGTTTGTTTCGGAAAGAACGACCCCGAACGGTAACAAATACATGGTTTATTCTCCGTTGTACACGGTTTTTCCGATGCGAAAGGTAGGGAATGTCTATCTGGCTGATCAGAGTAAGATGTCTTATTATAGAGCGGCCAAGAGAGTTTATAAAAAATATAATATGAATGCGGATGTAATCTATTCTCATTTCATTCAGGCGGGAATTCCGGCCGTAAAGTTGGCGAAGGAGCTGGGGATCCCATCGTTTATTGCCAATGGAGAAGCCGAAACCATTCGAGAAACCTCTTATATCAGTCCGAAACTTTTGAAAAAGACACTGGATGACGTCAGCGGAATTATTTCGGTTTCCACCAAGAATAAAGACGAGATCTTTGAGCTTTCCGGCGGCGATGCTGCCGTAATGAAAAAGGTCTGTATTATCCCCAATGCGACAGACAGTACGCGCTTTTTTCAAAAGGACAAGCAGGAGTGTCGCGAGAAATTGGGATTGCCGCAGGATGCATTTATCGTGGCATTCACGGGTTCTTTTATTGAGCGGAAAGGCATTATGAAGCTTTCTGCAGCATTGGATCGTTTTGATGACGTATATTCCATGTTTATTGGCGTTGGGGAATGTAAACCAACCTGTAAAAATATTCTGCATACCGGTAGAGTTTTGAATTCTGAAATGTGCAACTATCTGAATGCAGCAGATATTTTTGTTCTGCCGACTTTGGCAGAGGGCTGCTGCAATGCCATTGTGGAAGCGGTAACTTGTGGAATTCCCGTAGTATCATCGGATCGCTCGTTTAACTATGATGTGTTGGATGCGTCTAATTCGATTTTAATTGATCCGCTCAGCGAAGAGGAGATTTATCAGGCGATCAAGACGCTGAAGGAGGACGCCGCAAAGCGTGAACGTCTAAAAGCGGGTTGCCTTGAGCGGGCAAAGGATCTCTCTTTGGATTCGCGGGTGGATAAAATTCTCGGATTTATTGATTTGACAAAGTAAAGTGTGACAAATATTCGGAGGAAGCATTTTTGAAGGGTTATAAAATAAACGTTAAGATCTCGGATATCTTATTTATAATTGCGATGATATTTGTCTTGGGTATTCCGGGTCCGTCCCACATCAAAGCGATTGCAATCATTGCTTTTTGGGGCTATATGATGCTGGTAAAAATCATCAATAATCGCTCTATCAAGAATAATCTTCATATTATCGGATCTTTTCTGTTTTTGGGTTATGCATACCTTAGCCGTAAGTGGGCGTTGTATCCCACGGCTGTTTTTGAACAGCTGACAAATGTGTTGTGGACCGTACTACTCGCTACAGCTGTGTCGACCTATGTTATATTTAATGGGTATAACGTTAAGGATATAGTAAAGAGATTGATGCCGGTTGCGCTGATTTTTGTGGTGAACGTCTTTCTCAACGGATCCTTTTCCGTTGATCGGTTATCCATTGGCATCAATGAAAACGCATTTGGTAGGCTTTCATCCGGAATGTTTTGTCTTTTCTTTTATCAGTGCAAACAGGAAAAGTGGAGAAATGTGTTTGTAGATGTCATAATGGCGTTATTCCTGCTGTTTACGTTTTTATCCGGCTCTCGTACTTCTGTGTTGCTGGCGGTGATTTATATAATGGCATTTTTGGTTTTTGAACAGCCTTCAAAAAATGCGGTGAAGTCTATTGAAAAGCTGTTGTCAGTGGTCGTTCTTTGTTTTATGGCCTATTTCTGCATCATGAACATTGACTTTCTTTACGCCTCAATCGGCAATAGAATTGAATCATTACTTGAGTTATTGACGGGAGTTTCGGCAGGAGACAACTCAACGATAAGCAGAATGAATATGATGACGCTTGCCAAAGAGCTGTTTCTTGAACACCCGTGGATTGGGGCCGGCATGAATAACTTCAAATATATCACGTACTACAACACCTATGCGCACAGTAATTACTACGAATTGGCAGCTTGCCTTGGCGTTGTGGGATTGATTCTTTACTATTTTCCGCCTGTTTATTATCTCAATAAGGCGATAAGTGGATGGAAATTACGTAGAAAAGAAATGATTGTTCCGCTGGCTATTATAGGAGCGTTTTTATTCGGTGATATAGGAAGCGTATCATATTTTGATGCTATCTCAAGTGTTTGGCTTGGAGTTGCCGTTGGAATGGCTAGCCGCAAATTGAATTACGAAACGTAAAAGGGAAAGGATCTATGAAATTATATAAGTTTTTAAAGAGCGCAGATTATCGTTTTATCATTTTGTCAAATCTGGGATTATACAACCATTTATCAGATGAGGCATTTTTGAAGAAGAAATATAAGGCTCGTTTCGGCAAAACTTTAGATTTGAAAAATCCAAAGACTTTTAATGAA
The DNA here is from genome assembly GCA_045541555.1 of Eubacteriales bacterium. Lineage (GTDB taxonomy): Bacteria > Bacillota > Clostridia > Oscillospirales > QAKW01 > QAKW01. The sequence continues at coordinate 3,048 of JAZQJH010000043.1, forward strand.
AAATTACAATGGTTAAAACTTCATAATCGAGACGATCGGTTCACAACGATGGTGGACAAGGAAAATGTAAAAAAATATGTTGCCGAGAGAATAGGAAATGAATATGTAATAGATTCACTGGGTGTGTGGAATTCTTTCGACGAAATAGATTTTGAAAAATTACCAAACCAGTTTGTATTGAAATGCACGCATGATAGTGGCGGTTTGGTTATTTGTCGAGATAAAGATCGCTTGAATTTTGAGCAAGCAAAGAAAAAAATTGAAAAAAGCCTTGGGCGAAACTATTATATGTTCGGTCGAGAATGGCCGTATAAAAATGTTAAACCAAGAATCTTAGCGGAAAAGTATATGCAAGACGAAAATTCGGAGCCCGAAGAATCGCTGCGTGTATATAAAATAATGACGTTTAATGGTGTTCCTAAAATAATACAGACCATTCAAAATGATAAAACACCCAATGAAGTGATTGATTATTTTGATGTCGAGTGGAATTTGCTCAAAATGAGACAAAATTTCCCGAACAGTAATAAACCACTTGCTCGTCCGGCTACACTCGATAAAATGCTTGAATTGGCATCTCGTTTGGCTGAAGATATACCTTTTTTAAGAATTGATTTTTATGAAGTTAATAAACAGGTATATTTTTCTGAATTCACCTTTTATTCCGATAGCGGAATGGCGAAGTTTTATCCGGAAGAATGGGATACTGTATTAGGGAACTGGATAGATTTATCCAAAATTCAGACGGATCATGTACAATAGTAACAATTTATAAAACATTTTATTAAAAGCGGACATGATTGACCGAGAAATAGGAGGAAATATGTTACCGAAAGAGCAACAAATTACATCTAAGGCGCAAATGAAAGAATGGATTGCTTATGAGTTGCGTCGTTATAGAAAACGCAAGAATATTTGGTTGCCTATAACGGAATACGCAATTCTTCGTAAACATTTAATCTTACTGAGGAAAACAGAGTATCATGTCAATTGTGGGCATAGAATATTGGGTACGTTCTATAGAGTTAGATTGGGTTATTTGCAAAATAAGCATTCTTTGCATATTCCGCTCAATGTATGTGCGAAAGGTTTATATATCATACATTTAGGCCCGATTTTGATCAGCAGTAGGGCGGTTGTGGGTGAAGATTGTTGTATTCATATAAATACCGGCTTAGTTGCAGGCGGAACGAATGATGATGCTCCCGTGCTTGGAAAGTACGTAGTTGTTGGAATCGGTGCAGTTGTTTTGGGGAATGTCCATGTGGCGGACTATGTCGCAATTGGAGCCAATGCTGTAGTGAATAAGGATGTGACAGAACAAAATATTGCGGTAGCCGGAGTTCCTGCAAAGAAAATCAGCGATAACGGAAGTAGGATGTGGAATCGAAAAGAAAGAGAGATATGGTGATGCTCGGAATTGTTACGGTATACAGAAGTGAAAACTGCGGGAGCTTCCTGCAAGCTTATGCCTTGACACGTTGTGTTGAACAATTTCATGCCGAAACTGCATGTATACAATATAAGTTTTTGGATAATTCGTCTTCATTAAAGAAATTTTTAGTAGCAAGTTTAAAAACAATTGTTAGGGGAAAATTTGACGCTCTTCGCAAGTTGTTTCAAAAAAGAAAATGCTTTAAAGAGGCAATTCAAATATTAAGAATAGAACCGGCAAATATTCCAATAGACATCTTCGTTTTGGGAAGCGATACCGGTTGGGATATTTCCGATCCCTTCTTCTATAACCATCGTTCTTTCTTTTGGGGTACCCAATTTAAGAATACCAAAGTTATATCTTACGCTCCGTCTGTCGGGTTTTCAAAAAAAGAAGACATTGAAAAATGCGATTTTATTCGAAGTGCATTGAGCAAGATGTCTACAGTCAGTGTTCGGGATCAGCATTCCAAGAATTTGCTTCAGCCGTATTGCGATAAGGAGATCGAGATAGTATGTGATCCGGCCTATCTTCTTGATCGCGCAGAGTATGACGCAATTGCAAAACCGACGAATTTGAAAAACTTCCTATTTATTTATTATTATGGAAAAATGCCTTCTGATTATAAGGAAGCTATTCAAACCTTTGCGAAGGAGCATGGACTGAAAACGGTGACCTTTGGGACTACAAACTCTTGGTGCGATATCAGTCTTGCGTACGACCCGCTCTTGTTTCTTTCAATCTACGACAAGGCGGAGTACATCATCACCAACACCTTCCATGGAACGGTGTTTGCGACGATTTATGAAAAACGTTTCGCGGTGATTAAAAATGAAAAACCGAAGATTTTGGATGTGCTGGCATTGTGTGGAATGTCCGATAAAATGACTCGTACTGCTGAGGATATTCCCAGTATCCTGTATTCGGTTTTTGATTATGTGGTGACGCGTGATAATATTTTGAGAGAACGCGAAAAGGGATTGCAGTATTTGAAAAAAGCGATTGAGGAATAAAGAATGAGTTCAAGAAGTCAAAAGTTGAAGTTTAATATGATCACGGCTCTTATTCAAGAGTTGGTTGCCGTAATATGCGGATTGGTTTTGCCGCGCATCATTTTGGCATACTTTGGCTCTGCTTACAACGGGGTCGTAAATTCAATTACTCAATTTATGGCGTTTTCGATTGTTTTTCAATCAGGACTTGGTGCCGTGACCAATGCAGCGTTATATAAACCGCTGGCTGATGGCGATGACGATTTGGTGAGCGGGATCATGGTTGCAACCAAAAACTTTATGAATAAGGCGGGCCTTTTGCTCATTTTATTCGTTATGGGAGTTGCAGTCATATATCCGTTTTTCGTGTTAGATGAACTGAATTATTGGTTTTCGTTTGCTCTTGTTGTGATTATTGGAGCTGTCTCTTTTGTGGAAAATATGTTTTCCATAAAATATAAGATTTTACTTCAGTCAGATCAAAAGTATTATGTGCCAACGTTTTTCTCTGTCATTGCGAAACTTTTATCTACGGGTATTTCTATTGTTTTGATCGTCTGCGGTTTCGGGATCCATGTGGTGAAGATCGGCGCGTTGCTCGGTATGATGAGCACGCCTTTTATGCTGAAACTCTATGTGGATCGTCATTATAAAATCAACTGGAAAGCAGCGCCGAATAACATTGCTTTGAAATCTCGTTGGGATGCATTCGCACAGCAGTTGGCGGCTGTGGCAAATAATAATGTTCCAACGATTGTAATGACCTTTTTTGTCTCCTTAAGTGAGATTTCCGTTTGTACGGTTTATTATATGGTAGCAAACAATGTTACGAAGATGTTCAATAGCGCATTGTATGGTGTAAAAGCCACTTTTGGTAATATGCTCGCCAAAAATGAAAAGGAAATCTTACGGAAACGTTTTAACGATGTGGAATTCTTAGTATATAATTGCGCCGCAATTATATTTGTAACAACTGCAATTTTGATTACTCCTTTTGTTTTAGTTTATACTAAGGAAGTTACAGATGTTAATTATAATCAGTACTGGCTTGGAGTTTTCGTTTCTCTTTTTTCCATGGTATCGGTGATCCGTGTTCCATATCAACTTCTTGTTGAGGCGGCCGGTATATTTAAGGAGACTCGAAACGGTGCATTTCTTGAAATCATAATGAACGTATTATTGTCCACTATCTTCGTTCAGATATTTGGAATCATCGGTGTGGTGATCGGTGGTTTTATAACGACCGTTTTCAGAACGGCACAGTATGTTTTAATATGCTGCAAGCGTGTGCTGCAAACCTCTTATTTTGATGTGGCAAAAAAATATTTGTTCTATTTTGCACTTAGCGTCGCAATCGTTGCTCTTTCATATCAGCTGGATTGCTTCTCTTGTGACTCTTTTGTAGAGTGGGTGATCCTGGCCTTTCCGGTGTTTGGTGCTGTAACAGTGATTGTTATACTGATAAATTTGGTTTTTCAGTTTAAGCAATGCAAGAGTATGACAAAATATTTATCAAAGATGGGTAAAAAGAATGGCAAATAAGCTTTCCTTGTATGCCTTAGCGTTGAGAGACAGAAAGCGGATGTTGGATGTGTTGCATTCTGATGAATTCAAAAAAGAACGTCAGAAAGCCGCCATTATTCGGTTGGTGCACTCCATCGAGAAAGGGCTATGTATTGAAAATCCAAGGCTTGGCGTTAGTGTTGCCAAGTTGAATGATCTTTTTGAGCGTTGTACTTGTTATGCGAATGCATTTGGAACGAATGAGTTCTGCTTGAAAATGGCACGTGACGCCATAAAAGCATATATTGATTTTCATAAACAAAAAGGATATCAGAGCGAAGAATTTACAAAGATTTGTGATGGTTATTCCTCGTTTCCGTGCAAAGGAAATGAGGAGGAGGTTTTTGGCGGAGTGCTTCACGTTAAGAGCGAATGTGTAGTGAGCATAGATCAATTGGAACGGTTCTTTTCCATGCGTCACAGCATTCGTGATTTTACCGATGAGGAAGTAACGGAGGAAGAGATCGCCAGAGCTATTCATGCAGCGCAATATGCTCCTTCCGCATGTAACAGACAAGCGGTCAGAGCATATGTTGTGCCATCTTCCAAAATATGTGAGTGTTATAAAAACGATCTTTCAGGAATCGGCGGATTTGCCGAAAATGCAGATAAATTCATTATCATTACCGGTAAATTATCGGCATATGATGCGGGTGAATATAATCAGTATATTGTCAGCGCAAGTATTTTTGCGACGTATTTGATTGAAGCATTATTTGCGCAGAAGATTGGTGCTTGTATGGTGCAACGCCCCCTCTATTATTCGACGAAGTGGAAAAATATCGCAAAAGAGATTGGCGTTCCCGAGGATGAACGGCAGATACTGATGATCGCCATTGGTAAAATGAAAGATGAATATTTGGCGCCTGTTTCCAAGCGATTCCCGATAGATCATATTGTGAAATTTATAAAATGATGAAGGTGCCGAGAAAGACTTTTATCAGAAGAATGATAAAAAACGTTCTTGCGAAAAAATATACGGGAACCGGTCTTGGGTTTTCTCGTGTCGAGATTATAATGTTGACGTTTCATGAAAAGGATGGATTTTAATGCTGAAAAATAAATGTTGTCTTGTTACCGGCTCTTCCGGGTTTATCGGCTCCAATCTGGTGATGGAGCTTCTTCGTACGATCCACGGCATCAAGGTGGTCGGCTTGGATAATATGAATGACTACTATGATGTTTCTATTAAGGAATACCGTCTTGAGGAGATTGGAAGGCTTGCTGCAGCGCATCCGGATTGCTCCTGGACCTTCGTCAAGGGCAGTATCGCAGATCGCGCATTGGTGGATCGGCTTTTTGCCGAGCATCAATTTGACGTGGTAGTCAATCTGGCGGCGCAGGCCGGTGTACGTTATTCCATCACCAATCCCGATGTGTACATTGAGAGCAATCTGATTGGTTTCTATAATATTCTGGAAGCCTGCCGCGGGACGATGAATACCGATCATCCGGTGGAGCACCTGGTTTATGCTTCTTCCTCCTCCGTTTACGGCTCTAATAAAAAAATTCCGTATTCCACCGATGATAAGGTGGACAATCCGGTCTCCTTGTATGCGGCGACCAAAAAGAGCAACGAACTGATGGCGCACGCTTATTCAAAGCTTTATAATATTCCTTCTACGGGTCTGCGCTTCTTCACGGTCTATGGGCCTGCTGGTCGTCCGGATATGGCATACTTCGGCTTTACCAATAAGCTGCTGAAGGGCGATACCATCGAGATCTTTAATTACGGCAACTGTAAGCGTGACTTCACTTATGTGGACGATATTGTGGAAGGCGTCAAGCGGATCATGCAGCGTCCTCCCCAAAAAGAAAACGGGGAAGACGGTTTGCCCCTTCCGCCTTATAGCGTTTATAATATTGGGAACAACAGCCCTGAAAATCTCTTGGATTTTGTGACCATTTTGCAGGAGGAACTGATCCGGGCTAAGGTATTGCCAGCCGATTATGATTTTGAGGCGCATAAAAAGCTGGTGCCCATGCAACCCGGCGACGTGCCGATCACCTACGCGGACACCTCTGCTCTGGAACGGGATTTCGGCTTTAAGCCCAAAACCTCTCTGCGGGATGGCTTGCGTAGATTTGCGGAATGGTACCATAAGTTTTATCAGACCGAGTAATGGAATGAGGTAATTTATGAAATGTTTGATTTTAGCGGCCGGATACGCCACCAGACTTTATCCTTTGACGAAAAATTTCCCAAAACCGCTTTTAAAAGTGGGGGATAAAACCATCCTGGATTGGCTGGTCGATGATATTGATACGATGAACGTAATTGATGAATACGTGGTGATCTCCAACCATAAGTACGCCACCCACTTTGAGGATTGGGCAAGGACAAAAAAGCAAAAAATCACGGTGCTTGACGATGGAACCAGTACCAACGAGACCCGGCTTGGTGCGGTGAAGGATGTACAGTATGCCATTGATACATTAGGGTTGGATGATGAGATGCTGGTCATTGCAGGGGATAATGTGTTGGACTTCAGTTTGACAACGTTTATTCGCTATGCGAAGGAGCGAAATGCCTCCTGCGTCATGCGGTATTATGAGCCGGACAGTCAGAAACTGCTCAAGACCGGCGTCGTCACTGTAGACGAAGGGGATTTGATCCTTCATATGACCGAAAAATCCCCCACTCCTGCCACCCATTGGGTCTGCCCTCCGTTTTATTACTATACAAGGGAGGATGCCAAGCGGGTTCAAAAGGGAATTGAGAGCGGATGTGGGACTGACGCTCCGGGTAGTTATATCGCATGGCTTTGCGAGCAGACCAAGGTCTATGCTATGGAAATGCCCGGCAAACGATATGATGTCGGCAACTTTGAAAGCTATGAAAAGGTAAAGGCGGAATATACCGGAATAAATTAGTTTTAAAGGGTTGATTTACGAGGATGATTAAAAATAAAAAAGCTATTTTGCCGTCTACCTTGATTGTTGTTGTTACAACCTTTATCTTCTCCAATTCGCTGAAGAATGGGATTGAATCTAAGCAGGATAGTGATGTGTTCCTCAATTTATTTCGACCCTTACTGGTGTGGATTTTCGGTGAGGATCCCATGGTACTGAATCATGTTGTGCGCAAGGCGGCGCATATGGCGGAGTTTTTTGTCCTGGCGCTGCTGATCTGCTGGCTGAGCCATGTGGTAAAGAAAAAATTTCACGGCTATGGACTTTTGTATTCACTTGGCGTTGCAATCATTGATGAGTTTATTCAAAGCTTTACCGGACGTACCAGCCGAGTTTTGGATATTTTGATTGATTTTTCGGGCGCACTAATTGGGTTTGGCATTTTCTTGCTGATCAAAAAGCTTAAATCGGGCAAAAAAGACCCTTAGTTTACAATGTTGAGAAACTTGTCATTGAAAAAATGATAAAATCATTAGATTTTAAAGAGGTAAACTATGAACGAGAGAATTAAGAAAAATGAAACAGTAGAAATTGATCTGAAACGCCTTTGGAAAGCAGTTTGGAAAAAGTTCTGGATCATTTGTCTTTCTGCTTTTCTTGGGGCAAGTGTCTTTCTGGCAGGTACCTATTATCTAATTACGCCGATGTATCAGTCTTCGGCAATGTTCTATGTGAATAATAGCTCTATCTCTATGGGAGAGACGACTTTGAGTATCACCAGCAGTGATATTACGGCATCTAAGAGCTTGGTCGAGACCTATGCGGTTATCTTGAAATCCAGAACCTGCTTGAATGATGTCATTGACTATGCAAATTTGAATTATTCTTACGGTGAACTCAGGGGAATGATTTCGGCTTCCGCCGTTAATGCGACGGAGGTGTTCCAGGTCGTTGTCACCAGCCCCGATCCTGCGGAGGCAGAGCGGATCGCCAATGCGATCGCCTATATCCTGCCGAACCAGATCACCGATATTGTAGAAGGAACCTCTGCTAAAATCGTGGATTATGCAGTGGCGGCAGCAAGCCCCAGTTCCCCCAGTTATGTCCAGAATGTGATGTTGGGCTTTATTGTGGGATTGGTCTTCTCTGCTTGTCTTATCGTTCTACGTTCCTTTTATGACGTTACAATTCAGACGGAGGAAGATGTGCAGCAATGCACAGGTCATCCGATTCTGGCTTCAATCCCCGATATGGAGACCCCCACAAAGGAGGGCTATTATTACTATGGCTATGGCCGGAAAAGGAAATCCTCCGGTAAGCACGCCAAAAAGCCCTCTGTTACGTCGGATAAAAAGCCGATCATCGGCAAGGGAATCAGCTTTTCTGCGGCCGAGGCATATAAACTGTTACGTACGAAATTGCAGTTCTCCTTCGTGGACGAAGAGGTGCCTTGCCCGGTCATTGGTGTTTCCAGCGCCATGGTGGGCGAGGGTAAGAGCTTGTCTTCCATTAACCTGGCTTATTCTCTTTCTCAGCTGGAGAAAAAGGTTTTGCTGATCGACTGCGATATGCGCCGCCCTTCCTTGAGCACCAAGCTGCCGATTTATAAAGCTCCCGGTCTTTCCGATTATCTGACCGGGCAGAATTCCAAAGAAGAAGTACTGCAGCAATGTGCGATAGACGATGAGGGAACCTTTACAGTCATCGCTTCCGGTCACAATCCGCCGAACCCCATTGAGTTACTTAGCTCTGCGAAAATGGCAAGAGCCATCGAGCGGTTGCGCGAGGAGTTTGATTATATTATCTTGGATCTGCCTCCGGTGGGTGAGGTTAGTGATGCGCTGGTGGCTGCAAAGCTGGCGGACGGCACCCTGCTGGTGGTGCGCCAGGATTATTGCAATACCCGTGCATTGAGTAGTACTGTCAATCAATTTGAATTCATCGAATCGAAGGTTTTGGGTATCTTGATGAACTGCGTGGCAGAGCAAGACGAAGGCTACGGAAAGAAGTACTATAAAAAGTACTATAGAAGGCGGTATGGCTATCGCTATGCTTCCAGCTATAATCCAAGTTATAAGGCTGTTGCGCAGAACGTAGAGAAAAAAGAGCATGCTGAAAGCAGTAAGTAATGATTTTAATTGCCATGGGCAGGAAGAATTTTTCAATATTATATTTTAGGAGGATGGTAACAATGAAAAGATTTTTATCTGTATTGGTTGCCTTAATGATTTTAGCGGCAATGTCCATCAATGCTTTTGCGCTTGGCTTTGTTCCCAGTATTGAGGTTAAGAATGCTCCGCGCGTGATTTCTTTTGTCGAGGACGGCAAGGAAATTATCGGTAAGATTGTGGATGCGAATGGCAACGTACTTTCAATCGAGGAGCCTTGGTGTATCGTCGTGACGCCGGTTGCGTCCGTTTATGAAGAGAGAAGTATTGCTGGGACATTGACAGTGCTCAATCAAATCCGTAGCCATGCTGCATGGGGGCTCAAGGCTGAGGCAGAAACGCAGGAGGATCATAAGGTGACCGAGGAAGTTAAAAACGATTTGGTCAATACCTATGAGGATATTAAAAAGAATGGCACAAAGGTTTTAAATGGTTTAGTGGATGAAGGACTGGTCGTGAGAGATATGTTTGCCATCTCTTCTGATTGTGCAGATCTTCTCAAACTGCTCCCCATTGAAGGAAATAAGCTGGATTTGAAGTTTGATCTTAAATTGGGAAAAGAAGAAAAAATCCAGGCGGTTGTACGGGTGAATGATACTTGGAAAAAGCTCCCTATCGTCAATAACGGGGATGGTACCGTAAGTGCAACCTTTGAAGATCTCGGTGTCGTTGCCTTTTTGGGTAAGACGACGGGCGAAAGCCCGGACACCGGCGACCATTCCGGCGCAGAGCTGGCGCTTTGGATCAGCTTGATGGCTGTTTCCGCCATTGCGATCGTGGCGTTGCTGGTTTTTGTTTATCGTAAAAAAACGAATAAATAATTAGGAGATAAAGGGTGTGCGATATGAGTAAACACCAAAATACTTTTCGTGCAATCGTCATTTTCCTCATCCTTGTACTGGCGCTGGTCTTTGTTTATAGTGGCGTTCGGGTCGCAGAAAAATTTATCAGCCCGAATAGAACGGAAGCTGGCACGTCTGTTTCCAAAACGATCATGAAAGACGGTGTAGAATATTTTCCGCGCCAGGATCTTACGGTCTTTATGCTGATGGGTATTGATCGTAGCGGTGCGGTGCAGGAAAGCCTTTCTTATAACAATAGGGGCGCGGCTGATATGGTGGCGCTGGCGATCTTTGACGAAACCAGTGAAACCTGTAACGTACTGATGCTGAACCGGGATACCATCCTGGAAATGCCGGTTCTGGGTCTCGGCGGTAGTCCCGCCGGAACGGCGACGGCGCAATTAGCTTTGGCGCATACCTACGGCACCGGCTTGAAAGATAGCTGTGAGAATACCAAAAAAGCCGTTTCGAACTTTTTGAATGGGATCGAGATTGACCACTATATGTCCATGAATATGGACACGGTCGCCTTGCTGACCGATGCTGTAGGCGGTGTGAAAGTAAATGTCACAGAGGATTTCTCCGCCGTAGATCCCACCATTCCCATGGGAGAGGTGACCCTGAACGGTGAGCAGGCATTTAAATTCGTGCAAAACCGTAAAAACGTGGGCGCGGAGATGAACGTCTCCCGTATGGAGCGCCAGAAATCCTATATGAACGGCTTCATGGACGCCTTGCGTACGAAGCTGGATTCCGGCGAATCGTTTGTGAAGGATACCTATGCAAAGATCGAGGATTATATCGTGACGGATGCCTCGGTGAATAGCTTGAGCTCCATGCTCAGCCGCTATGCGGACTATAAGATGCAGGAGATCGTTACTCCGAAAGGCGAAAATATCCAGGCAAACGGGTATATGGAGTTTCATGCCGATGAGGAGCAATTGACCGATCTTACCCTTCGGTTGTTTTACTCCGAGAAGAAATTTTAATTGAAAAAGGCCGATGTATTGACCAAAAGATCATGGAGGTAACCGCCAAGAAGATGGAGGAATTCCGCCTGGTGGTCTGGAGAATGCACGGCATCTACGGCGCCGGGTCAATACCATCAAGGATACCGAGATGGTGGAGCTGGCCAAATTCTTTCGAGCCGACTACCGCAAGGATTTCTTGAATCTGTAATATCCTAATTCTATATGTTATTTTCGTAAAAACACATAGTAGAGCCCTTCTTTTGCGAAGAAAAAATGAAATAAAACCGCCCAAAACCGCATGGCTATGCGGTTTTGAGCGGTTTTTGCTTTTTCACAAGATATTGTGGTAAATAAAATAATTTTATGGCATATCTTGTATTTTGGTGTTGACAGACACCATATCTCGTGGTAGAATATATTCTGCACCACAAAATAAAGGGGACTTTCTGCCCAAAAGGGCTGAAAAGATCGCATATTTGGAGAAAAATGAGGTAAAAATGACCATTGAAGGGCTTCAAAAACTGACTTTACTGGACTTTCCGGGCAAGACCGCTTGTACGGTCTTTCTGGGCGGCTGTAATTTTCGGTGCCCGTTTTGCCATAATTTCGATCTGGCGGCGCGCCCCTCGGCGCCCTTGATGGGGGAGGAAGAGCTTTTGGCCTTTCTCCGTCAGCGAAAAGGGCTGTTGGACGGGGTGGCCATCACCGGTGGGGAGCCGCTTCTGCGGTCGGAACTGCCGGAGCTGATGCGGAAGATCAAAGCCCTGGGCTATCCCATTAAATTGGATACCAACGGAAGCTTTCCCGACCGACTGCGCAAGCTGGTAGAGGAAGGGCTGGTGGATTATGTGGCGATGGACGTCAAGAATGCGCCGGAGCGCTATGGCGAGACGGTGGGCTTTCAAAAGCTGAATCTTGACCCGATCCGTAAAAGTGTAGACTATCTTTTAAGTGGCGCAGTGGACTATGAATTCCGCACCACTGTGGTGAACGAACTGCACCGCCCCGAGGATCTGGCGAACATTGCCGACTGGCTCCGGGGTGCCAAGCGATATTTTTTGCAGCAGTTCAAGCAATCGGAGCAGGTGCCCAACGAGGCGCTGACCGCGCCCAGCTATCAGACCATGCAGGATTATCTGCAGATCGTCCGGGAGAAGGTTCCTGCGGCAGAAATGAGGGGGATTTAAAATGATTAGAGTGTTATTTCAAGGCGATTCGATCACCGACGGCAGTCGTGATCGGCAAAATCCGGAGCATTTAGGGGCAGGCTATGCCAAATTCGTTGCGGGTACGCTGGACTATGAGCAGCCCGGCGTCTATGAATTTATCAACCGCGGCATCGCTGGAAACCGCATCGTGGACGTTTACGCCCGCATTAAGAAGGATATTATTAATCTGAAGCCGGACGTCATGAGCCTGTTGATCGGTGTTAACGACGTTTGGCAGGAGTTCACCCGTCAAAACGGCGTGGATGCTCAAAAATATGAAATGATCTACGAGCTGTTGCTTAGCGAGATCCGTGCGGCGCTGCCGGAGCTTAAAATCATTATCCTGGGCTCTTACGTGGAAAACGGAGCAAGGATCATAGAGGAAGGCTTTGATTATGCAGCGCTTCGCAAGGGCGTGGAGCAACGGGCGGCGATCGCCAAAAAGATCGCAGAAAAATACAGTTATCCCTTCGTGGATCTCCAGGCGAAGTTCGATGCGGCACTTGAAAGAGGTCCCATGGAGAGGTTTACCAAGGATGGGATCCATCCGGTTACAGGTGGAGCTGAGCTGATCAAAAGAGCTTGGCTGGAGGCCTTTGAACAATTAGGTTTGAGTTAAAGTATATAGATGGAGGAAGAACGATGTACAACGTAATCAAGCGTGACGGCGCGGAATCAGATTTTAATATCTCCAAGATCAGCGTCGCCATCCAAAAAGCCTTTGATGCCACCGGCAAGGCATCTCATCCCAGCATTATTGATCTGCTGGCTCTGAAGGTGACGGCTCACTTTGAGAGCAAGGTCAAGGACGGCAAGATCGCCGTGGAGGATATTCAGGATAGCGTAGAGGCAGTCCTCAGCGAATCCGGCTATGCCGACGTGGCAAAGGCCTATATCCTGTACCGTAAGCAGCGGGAGAAGGTTCGGAACCTGAAGTCCACCTTCCTTGATTATAAGTCCCTGGTGGATAGCTACGTCAACGTCACCGACTGGCGTGTAAAAGAGAACTCCACTGTCACCTATTCCGTGGGCGGTCTGATCCTCTCCAATAGCGGCGCCATTACGGCGAACTATTGGCTGAGTGAGATCTACGATGAGGAGATTGCCGAAGCGCACCGCAATGCGGACGTGCATATCCACGATCTTTCCATGCTGACCGGTTATTGCGCCGGTTGGTCTCTGAAGCAGCTCATCAAGGAGGGCTTGGGCGGCGTTCCCGGCAAGATCACCTCCGCTCCTGCCAAGCACCTGGGCTCCCTCTGCAATCAGATGGTCAACTTCCTCGGCATCATGCAGAATGAATGGGCCGGCGCTCAGGCGTTCAGCTCCTTTGATACCTATCTGGCTCCCTTTGTGAAGGCGGATAATCTGAGCTATTACGAAGTCAAGAACTGCATCCAGTCCTTTGTCTACGGCGTAAATACCCCCAGCCGTTGGGGTACCCAGGCTCCCTTCTCCAATATTACCTTGGACTGGACGGTTCCAAACGATCTGAAGGATCTGCCTGCCATCGTAGGCGGACGGGAGATGAACTTCACCTATGGCGATTGTAAGGAAGAGATGGATATGATCAACCGCGCCTTCATCGAGACGATGATCGAAGGCGATGCCAACGGCCGCGGCTTCCAGTATCCCATCCCCACCTACTCCATCACTCGGGACTTCGACTGGTCTGAGACCCAGAATAATAAGCTTCTCTTTGAGATGACTGCCAAGTACGGCACCCCCTATTTCTCCAACTACATTAATAGTGATATGGAGCCCAGCGACGTTCGTAGTATGTGCTGCCGTCTGCGTCTGGATCTTCGTGAGCTGCGTAAAAAGTCCGGCGGCTTCTTCGGCTCCGGCGAGAGCACCGGTTCCGTGGGCGTTGTAACCATCAATCTGCCCCGCATCGCATTCCAGTCCTCCTGCGAGCAGGAATTCTATGCGCGCTTGGATAAGCTGATGGACATCTCTGCCCGTTCTCTCCACGTCAAGAGAACCGTCATCACCAAGTTCCTCAATGAGGGTCTTTATCCCTATACCAAGCGGTATCTCGGCTCCTTTGAGAACCACTTCTCCACCATCGGTCTGGTGGGTATGAACGAGGCAGCCCTCAATGCCAGCTGGCTGAAGAAGAACCTGACCACCGCTGAGGGTCAGAAGTTCGCCAAGGATGTTTTGAACCATATGCGCGAGCGCCTCTCCGACTATCAGGAGCAGTACGGCGACCTCTACAACCTGGAGGCTACCCCTGCTGAGTCCACCTCCTACCGTCTGGCGAAGCACGATGTCAGCCGTTTCCCCGGCATCATCACCGCCAATATGGAGGGCACTCCGTACTATACCAACTCCTCCCATCTGCCCGTGGGATATACCGACGATATCTTCACCGCGCTGGATATGCAGGATGAACTGCATACCCTCTATACCTCCGGTACCGTGTTTCATGCCTATATGGGCGAGAAGCTGCCCGATTGGAAGGCCGCTGCCAACCTGGTACGGAAGATCGCAGAGAACTATCGTCTGCCTTACTACTCCATGTCCCCGACTTATACCGTTTGTAAGAACCACGGCTATATCGCCGGCGAGCAGTATACCTGCCCCATCTGCGGTGAGAATACCGAGGTCTACAGCCGGATCACCGGTTACTACCGTCCCGTTCAGAACTGGAACGACGGTAAGAGCCAGGAATACAAGGAAAGAAAGGTTTACAACATCGAAACAAGCCAGTTAAAGAAAAAGGAAGATGCATGTGAATGTGCCGCTCCTGAAAAGGCTTCCTCCGTTGACATGGCTGACGGCTACTACGTTTTCACAACAGCAACATGCCCCAACTGTAAGATGGCTTGTGCTATTTTAGACAAAGCCGGCATTCTTTACACAAAGCTTCTTGCCGATGAAAACAAAGAGCTTGCAACTGCACTTGAAATCAAGCAGGCTCCCACATTAGTTGTTGTATCAAACGGCTCCATTACAAAGCTTGCAGGTGTTTCTGATATTAAGAAATTCTTAAAGGCATAAAATAATAATTCCACGCACCTGCCTCGGGTAGGTGCGTGATATCTTTAGAAAGGTAAAAGCTTATGAATACATATGATATTATCGTCATCGGTGGCGGACCCGCAGGTTTAACCGCTGCAATTTATGCACTCCGTGC
>JAZQJH010000044.1:0-20115 GCA_045541555.1 Eubacteriales bacterium
TACCGAAGCAACCGCACAAAAAACGCAAACTCCGATAGTCGCCAAACCAATCTGTACAGACGGATAACTCCAATCACAAACAGAAACGAAATTTGCATTTTTATCAAATTATTTCGTTTGTGACGGAGAATATACAAAAAAGTATAATATCCCCTTGGTATTATTTTGTCTGTACAGTATTAGATTGATTTGGCTATAATATTATACCACCTATATACCGATTTTGCAATGTGTTTCAATTATTTTTGCATTTAATAGTTTCAAAGATGTATAAAAAAAGTATTGTTTGGTAATAAAAAGAAAAATTTTTATACGTATTTATAAAAATAATCCTTACTGTTAAAAAGAATATTTAGTGCTAAAAACGATTAAAAAATATCAGAAAAAATTATTGTAAAACCGCCCTAAAATTTATAAAAATTTAAGGCCTTGACAAAACTTTTAAAGTCCGGTAAAATAAGCATCCAACTTAAATTCGCGCATAAAGTTATCGTGCTTTTTATAGCCAAAATAGGCTTGAAATCACAAAGCTTATTTTTATCTCTGTCGGTATGTTCTTTGACAAAAGCATAAACGCAAAACAAATCCCTGCGCGGATACTGTCAAGGAATAACCATACAGTTTTAACGCAGGGATTTTTATATATTACATAGAAAGGAGTGATTATCAAAATATGACTGCGGTAGAACTCTATCCCGAAGGGATAGGCAAGCATATTGTTTGTATATACGGAGGCTCCACGGCCGCCGCTTTACAAACAGCTTGACGGGGTGAACCCCGAACCCCAAATAATACGACATCGGTGAATAAACAGCGGTAGTACGGCTGCCGCAGAAAGAGAGGATAACTAAAGCTAACAAATCAAAAATGATTGCCATGCGTTTTCATGAGAGCGATTATACGGCAATCAAGAAAAAAGCAGAAAAAGTGAATATGAACTTCACCGAGTTTGTAACGGCAGCGGCAATGAATAAACCTATAACTGTTATAGACGGTCTTTCGGATGTGCTGAAAGAACAAAAAGCCATCGGCAGAAACATTAATCAGTTAACAACACTCTGTAATATGGGCAAGATTGTATGTCCCGATTTGAAAGAGTTGAAACAGCAATATGCCAAGGTGCTGACTACACTTAACGAGATAGTCGGGAGGTGTGGCTGATGGCAACCTTTACGGCAATCCCCGAAAAGACACAGACCGCCACGGCGATGAAACGGGTGCTTGATTATGTTATGCAAGACAATAAAACTGTCATAGACGGAATAAAACTTGTAAGCGGTAGCACTGTGTTCCCGAATCGGCATATCAGGAATTTATGGCTACCAAGCATCAATACGGTAAAGCAAAGGGTGTGTTCTTTAAACAGTATGTGCAATCCTTTAAACCCGATTGCAATGCCACACCCGAACAGATACACCGCATAGGCTTGGAAACAGCAAAACTGTTTGATGGGTTTGAGGTGGTTGTGGCTACACACATTGACCGTGACCACTGGCATAATCATTTCGTTGTCAACTCGGTAAACTGTGAAACGGGATATAAAATCCAAATCAATGAAAAAGGTTTAGAAGAACTACGTCATAAGTCGGATGCAATCTGTCAGCAGTTTGGGTTAGAGGTATTAACACCATATCAAAAGCCTAAACAAAAATCTATAAATCAGCGAGAATACCGCACCGCCTTACGCGGTGACAGTAAAAAGTTGAAACTGACAACCGCAATAGATTATGCGGTAGCAACAAGCCGAAACAAAAAGCAGTTTATCGAACAGATGGACAAGCTCGGATACGGTGTGAAATGGATACACCATTACAAGTATATAACCTATACCACACCGGATGGTCAGAGGTTTCGGGATAACCGATTACTTGATGACAAATATTTAAAAACTAATATGGAGGAATTATTTGCTTATGGATATGAACAATTTAAAACAGATAAATCAAATACAGCAATTGACAAAGGATACGGTGGAAGCATTGACAGAACCCATACAGCCAATGTACTTGATGCTGAAACCCGAACAATACAATCTTCTGGCGAAGCACATTTCTCAGACTGGGAATGCCATTGTAAGAAACACGGATTTAATATCCAAATTACCGACACAGGAATCTTTGGACGAAATGATGATGTACACGGTCAGGGACAATCTGTTTCAGGCACGAAGAATTATGGACGAGAATATGAAATCGATCAAATCTTCAGCAACGGTAGAGTCATCGAATCAGACACAGCGTTTGAAAGAGATGATGCACAAAGAACTGAAGAATATGATGAACGAACTGAAAGCCAAGGATCTGACACCGTGGAAGCTCAAACTGAAATGGGCAGCGGTTGGGGCGATATTGCCATCGATGCTTTGTATCTTGCAGTTGATATTACGATGATAGGAGAAACGGACAATAATGATAAACAAAAACCGAGATTTGTCCGTGAACGCAAACGCGGACAAAAGAAACAGCAAAATAATAACGACAGCAATGAAATGCAGTTGAAAATGTAAAGGAGTGATACTGTCATAGTCCCATGAGCTCCGTGATGCCTTATGAAAAAAGGTGGATGGAATATTCCGGATTATGAATATGAAAATTTAGCAAGACACTTCCTTCCACAAATTCAAGCCTTCTTTGAGAGCGAAGAAGGACGAAAGGAGTATGAGGAGTGGAAGTCCGAACAAGCCTTATCAAAAGAACAGAAAGCAAATAAGACGGCTTAAAACACACAATAGGCAGAGAGTTTTGCTCTCTGCCTATTGTTGTATATTGCGAAAAAGCCAAATAAATGTTATAATTTTGTTAGAGGTGAAATTATGGCTCGCAAAGGGAGATCATTTGAATTAGCTTATAAGCATTTATATGATATGTTGGATAAAAAAATATATAAAATCACCAGCCCTGCTTTCCCAATTGATAAAACAACTGGAAAAGGTAGAGAAGTAGATGTTTTAATAGAATATACTGATCCCGACGGCAAACCAAGAAGAATTAGCATCGAATGCCGTGACCGTTCAAACGTTCAAGATATAACATGGATAGAGCAACTTGTTCAGAAAAAGGAAGATTTGGACCTGGATTATACAATCGCCACAACTACAACTTCATTTAGTGAAGGTGCTATTTCAAAAGCGAATTATCATGGCATTTTGATTGAGCGGGCGAAAATGCCAAGTGTAGAAACAATTAAAGCTTTACAACAGTCAACTTTTGTGGATTTTTTCTTTTTTAAATTTGAGTTATTAGAGTACTCGTTGTTTTTAGATTCTCGTGGCTTTATTCCATTAAAAGAGTATATTAAAACATTGAATTTAATTGAACAAGCTGCGCTTTTTAAAGACATTAACACAGAGTTTTTGTGGTCTTTTGAACCGCACGAATTAATTAAGCAACATCCCGAATCTCTTGATTTCTTTTCAACTGAAGAAAATAATTTGATTATAGAAGGAACTATACTGTTAAACCAATCCAAACCAAACTGTTTAAAAAATGCACGATCTATAAAATACAAAATATCTGTTGTACCTCGAAAAATATCACTGCCTATCAATAGTAGTTTTGCAGTGTTTGAAATCGGCGAACACTCTAATAAGAAATATAGAGCTGATTTTAAAAATGACACCGATTACTTTTCTATTGGATATTTGGATGAAAAATTGATGGTGGATTTCGGATTGAAAAAAAGACGATTTTGGCGACTGGCTGGGTCAACAATGCATCTTAACACTATAATTCCCGAAGGTACAGAAACTGATACAGAAACTTGCTTACAGAATATAATGGAAAATCATTTAGGAGAATTTGATTTATCAAACCTCTTATAGTAATAAAATAGGCTGACAAAAAGGAATGGTAAATATGGAACATTTGGAATATTACATTTTGAAACTTTACGAACACAAGAAAAACAAAAGCGATATAAGATTAGGTATCAATCGTTTTTCACCTAAAAAAAGAGGTTGGGCAATTGGGCTATTAATATCATTGTTTGTGTTTTTACTTCTTATGATAGTTCTATTATTTATATTACCAAATGATTTTTGGTTTTTATTTGGATTAATACCTTGTCTAATTGCAATGATTATTCTTCTTATAATGGACAAAAGAGATAGAAAAATTAACATAGTACAGCATGTCGATGAATACAACAAAAGAATAAATCTTTTATATAATATGTTAAAAGAATATTTTTCGATTGATAATAAAGAAAAGCTGTCAATAATAATATCCAAATTTCAAAAGTATTTGGATTTACAAAACAAAGAAGAACAAAAGATGAATAAAATTATTGTTACAATATTAACCTCACTTTCTGGAATTATTACTACCTCTTTAGCAAATTTAAATTCTATTGGCATTGATTTTTCTAAATGGTTGAATATTATTATTTTGCTTTTGACTTTTGTCTGTATTGCTAGCGCATTAATATATGGTGCATTTTATTTTAAAAAGAATTTAAATTCTAAAATAGAAAAATATGAATCGATAATTAACGATTTAGAATATATTCAGTTATGTAAATTCTTATAAATAATTGAAAATCAATGTTTATTAAAAAAGGACTTGTGTATAGGAGGAAGTATATTGGAAAAGATTTTTATTAGCTATACAGGTGCAGACACAAATTTTGCCACCTGGGTAGCCGGGATATTAGAAAGGAATAACTATGATGTAACCATACAAGCTTGGGATTTTAGACCAGGTGATAATTTTATCAAAAAAATAGATTCAGGTCTTAAAGAATGCAAGAAAATGATCATTATACTTTCTAATAATTATTTAAAATCTGAATGGTGTAAAGCGGAATGGACATCTAAAATAGCCGAACAAATCGAAAATCAAGAAAGAATAATAATTCCCATTAGAATTGAACCTGTTGAATTAAAAGGGTTACTAAAACCTTTAGTATATATTGATGTTGTAGATAAGGATGAAACGACCGCTAAAAGACTAATATTAGATGGCATCCGTAATGTTGTTGATCGTATACCTATTTATGGATATCCTTCATATTTCAATGTAGAACATCAACAAATTGACAACGATTATTATGTGTTTGAATCGAAAATCATTTATAAAAAAACATGCACAAGTAAAATACTAAAGGATGGCTTTAACAAACTACATAATAGAATCACTTGGTTTCCTGATGAGACCATAGATTTAATTTCATTGACCGACGGCGTTTCTATAGAAAAAATAGACTTGAGAGATACAAATTTAAACTACAATGTGGTTTTTAATAGAGAATTGCAAAAGGATGAAGAAATAACATATACAATTCAAGCAATTTTAAGTAACAATCACAAACATTTTAAAAATTTCTTTTCAACCGAAGTCATAACGCCTTTAAAACAGCTAAACGTACATTTGACTTTAGAAGATCTCAATGTCAAAAAATACTATACACAAAAAATATCAAGCAGCCCGATGAATGTAAGGACCGAACTCCCCAAGGAATATAATTACGTATCTCCTTCGCATTGGTATGTTCCTAATCCAGAATTGAATTTTGAATATAAAATTTTTTGGTAAAACACAAAAAAATACAAACAAAAAGCAGAGAGTTTTGACTCTCTGCTTTTTGTGTAATATCAAGATAAAAAAACAATAAATCCGAACGCATCACCTATAATGGTAATGAAGTTCGGATTTATCGCACTTGGCAGGGGCAGTAGGAATCGAACCCACGACACGCGGTTTTGGAGACCGCTGCTCTACCAGCTGAGCTATACCCCTAAATTAAATTTCTTATCTATTATAAGCGTTTGAAATGGGATTGTCAAGAGAATTTCACCAAAAACTGAAAAAATGCTGTTGCGTATGAAGCAACAGCATTTTTGTTTTTTCTTTATACACCCAGCAAGGCAGCACCGATAATACCGGCATCGTTGCCCAATTTAGCGATCCGGATCTCCGTCCGTACCTTATTATAGCGTGCGTACATCTCTCGTTCCGCGTGCTCCTTTAAAGGCTTCAGGAGATAGTCCCCCTCCTTGGAAATTCCGCCGCCGATACAGATGACCTCCGGCTGCAGGATATTAATGATATCCACCAGACCGGTCGCCACCGAATGCAGGTACTCATTCACGACCTTCTGCGCTTCCTCGTCGCCCTTACGCATGGCATCGAACGAGGTCAGACCATTGACGTTTTCCAGCGAGCCAGCGATCTTCCACATCAGTGAATCTGGATTTTTTTCCATATGCTCCCGGGTGGTCTTGATCAGACCGGTAACGGAAGCGTAGGCCTCCCAGCAACCCTTTCTGCCGCAGGTACAGGGTCTGCCGCCCTCTTTGATGACGATATGCCCCATCTCGGCGCCGGCATGGTTAAAGCCGCTATAAAGCTTACCGATAATAACCATACCGCCGCCCACGCCGGTTCCCAGTGTAATGGTAACGCTATCGCGCACGCCGGCAGCGGCACCGCACTTTGCTTCTGCCCAGGCTGCCACGTTGGCGTCGTTTTCAATATAAATGGGCAGGCCGGGGAAATATTCACCCAGCATCTCAGCCATCGGCAAATCATAGAAATCCAGGTTATTGGCATAGATTACGACCCCATTTTCCGAATCAATGGAGCCGGGAGAGCCGATACCGATGCTCTTCACGTCCTGCACCGTAATTCCGGCACCCTCGATAGCCTTATTCGCCACCTCTGCCATACGCTTAATGATCGTCTCCGCGCCGCTTTTCGCCTCGGTGGGGATGCTGGTCTTATAGACCAGTTTCATCTCCTCGTTCACAATACCGGCAGCAATATTCGTACCGCCCAAATCAATTCCAAGATAATACATTTTAAACCTCCATACTTCCCATAATCAACTTATTGATTTCTTCCGCCGCATTATAACCAAGACGTTTTTGGCGGTTATTCATCGCAGCGACCTCGATAATGACTGCCAGATTCCGACCGGGCTTGACCGGAATGGTCAGGATCGGCACGTCAACGCCCAGGATATTATTATACTCCGTATCCAAGCCCAGGCGGTCGTACACCTTATTCTGGTCCCAGTTTTCCAGATGGATCTCCATATCGATCATAGCGTCCTCTTTGACAGCACCCATACCGAAGATCTTTTGCACGTTGATGATACCAATACCGCGAAGCTCAATAAAATACTGAATATTCGAGGGGGAAGTGCCCTTCAGCGTCGTCGAGGTGATCCGCTTGATGACCACTGCATCATCAGCAATCAGACGGTGACCGCGCTTCACCAGCTCGATGGCGGTCTCGCTCTTACCGACGCCGCTCTCACCGGTCAGCAGAATACCCTCACCATAGACCTCGACCAAAACGCCATGGGTAGTGATCTGGGGACCCAGCCGCTCATTCAGGAAAAAGACGGTACCGCTGACAAACTGCGCCGTATGGGTTTCGGTCTTGAGAATGGGAACCCGATACTTTTCTGCGATCTCGATCAGTTCCGGATAACCGGGCAGACCCCGGGTGATGACCAGCGCCGGGAACCGGAACTCAAACAACCGCTCAAAGATCCTTTTCCGGCGTTCCTCATCAAAATGATCCAAGTAAGTATGCTCTACCTTGCCCAGCACCTGGATCCGGCTTTCATCAAAATAATCAAAAAAGCCCACCAGTTGCAAAGCCGGGCGGTTGATATCGGTGGAAGTGATCTCTGTTTCCAATCCACCCACCGGCATATAAATCGCTTCCAGGCCCATCCGCTTCATGAACTCCGCAAGGGTCAATTTTTGCTCTTGGGACATACGACGCTCCCCCTTTATCATCTGATATGTTTACATTATACCAAACAACGGGAGAGTATTCAAATAAAATGTTTATTTTTTTATAAAAAAAAGACTTGCTTTTCAGAAAAAACTGTGTTAAAATGTTTGTTGCTTAAATATGAAGAAGGAGGTGTTCATCATGGCAAAATGTGAAGTATGCGGCAAGGGCGTTACCTTTGGTATCAAGGTGTCCCATTCTCATCGTCGCAGCAACAAGGCGTTCAAGCCCAATGTAAAGCGTATCAAGGCGGTTGTAGACGGCACTCCCAAGCGTGTGTATGTTTGCTCCAGATGTCTCCGCTCCGGCAAGGTAGAGAGAGCTGTTTGATTTTAGCGCTTCGGCGGATCTCGCAAGAGATCCGCTTTTTTGCTACCTAATATTATAAAAGGAGGTTGATCCCTATGATGCTACGTACCAAGATCCTGCTTTTTTGCAATCGCTTTTTCAAAGCGCCGGTTCATCCCTTCAATCTGCAGAACGAAGGCGTCATGACCTACGCCCAATGGCAGTATGAAAAGGGCGAAGATACCATCGCGCTTTATCTCAAAAACTATACCACCGACGAAATGTTCAAGGATAAGACCGTTGTGGATATTGGTTGCGGTGCGGCGGGAAAATCCCTTTATTACGCCTCCTGCGGTGCCAAGGAAGTCATCGGCGTGGATATTTTGGAAAAATATCGGGAGGAAGCGGAAGGACTGGCAGAAAGCCTCAACCTGCAGGACAAGTTCCGCTTTATTGCGGCTGACGCCACCAAGCTCCCCTTTGAGGAGAGCAGCATCGACACCATCATCATGAATGATTCCATGGAGCACGTAGACGACCCCGAGGCGATCCTCCTTGAGGCCATGCGCGTCCTGAAGGAGGGCGGTCGGCTTTATATCAACTTCCCGCCGTACAACCATCCCTTTGGCGCTCATCTCAAGGATGCAATTTTTATTCCTTGGGTGCATCTTTTCTTTAGCGAAAAGGTTCAGATCGAAGCCTATAAGCATCTGGTTCGTGACCTGCCCGACGGCGAAGACCGGATTCGCTTCCGTATCTCTGCCAGAGAGGACGGCACGGAATATTTCTCATATCTTAATCATATGTCCTGCCGCCGGTTCAATCGGATCATCAAAAAGCTGAACCTAAAGCCGGCATACTACCATCACGAAGAGCTTCGCCCCTGCTTTAAAGCGGTTCGTAATTTACCGATTTGCCGGGAAATGTTCTTAAAAATGGTGGTTTGTGTTCTTGAAAAATAAAATAAAAGATCGTGCATCGTTCGATGCACGATCTTTTATTTTATTCCGTTTTTTCGGTTGTATCACCGGTTGGCTTTTCTTCTACCGTCGGAGTCTCCGGTTTCGTCGGGGTGTCCGGTGTGGTCGGCGTCTCCGGCGTAGTCGGCGTCTCCGGTTTAATCGGAGTGTCCGGTTTGGTCGGCGTATCCGGTGTGGTAGGGGTGTCCGGCGCGGTCGGCGTATCCGGTGTTGTCGGGGTCTCCGGCGTCACCGGTGTTTCCGGCTCTACCACGGCATCGGGATCAACTCCCGGAATGCCGCAGAAATCACAAGCCGTGTGGGGCAAGCTGGAAGCGAAAAACTGCCCGGAAACCTTTTCCAAGCATTTCTCCGTCGGAATCTTGCCGGTCTTGGCGCACACCTCAGCCGTAGTCAGTCCTGTCGGTCCGTCGAATGCTTTGGCAGGCAGTCCGGCATGAACCTGGCTCATCACCTTTTTCCAGGCAACTGCCGCCGGGTTTAAACCGCCGTACTCAATGGTAGCAGGCTTATCATAGCCCACCCACACGCCGGCGGAATAATACTTGGTATAGCCCACGTACCAGCGATCCTTATCATCACTGGTGGTACCGGTCTTGGCACACATCACCTGTCCGCCGATCTTACCGCTGGTACCGGTTCCGTAGGTAGCGGCATGATTGAGCATCTGGTTGATCATTGCCGCAGTATTTTTCTGCATCGCGGTCTTGGACTCTACGCGGTTCTCCAAAAGAACACGACCATTCTGATCTAAAATCTTGGTAAAGGTATAGGGTTTTGTATAGGTTCCGTCGTTAGCGAATGCGGAATAAGCGGCGGTAATTTCCTGCACGCTGATACCGGTGGTCAGACCGCCCAATGCCATGCCCTGGTCATTTTCGTCGTTTCCGGAGCCTGCCACCAGGGTCGTAACACCCAGGTTATTCTTCAGGAAATTAAAAGCCTTATTGGCGCCAACCGCATTCAATACCCGTACGGCGATGGTATTCTTGGAAAGATCCAAGCCCTTCTGCACCGACATCATTTTCTCGGTCCAGCCATCATAGTTCTTCGGCCAGGGATTGCCCTTAGAGTCCTTTCGGATGCCTTCATCCATCAGCAACATTCCCGGCGCAATACGGACGTTCTCAATCTTGGATGCATACTCAAAAGCCGGGGCAAAGGTGCCGATGGGCTTCATGCAGGAGCCGGGCTGGCGGTAGGACTGGGTAGAGCGGTTCAAGCCGCGTGCCACCGTCTTTTGCCCCACCCCGCCGGACATTCCCACCACCGCGCCGGTAGTATTATCAATGATCGTAATAGCGCTCTGCAGGCTTTGACCTTTGGCTGTCACCTTGGGGAAGTTAGAGGGATCCTCAAAGATCTTGTCAACGGCGTTCTGCACATCCAGATCCATGGTGGAATAGATCTGAATACCGCCGGAAAAGACAAGGGAGCGCGCGTACGCTTCGCTATAACCCTTTTCATTCACAAGCGCCTTGATAACATCCGTCACCACCTGGTCGACAAAGTAACTATTGACAGCGGCACCGGACTCATTCTTATTGGATTCTCCCACGTGAAGCTCCAGCTTTTCCGCTTTTGCCGCCTCCGCCTCTTCCGCAGTAATATAGCCCAGCTCCAGCATTTTATCAATGACAAAACCGGCACGGCGGGTATTATTATCGGGATTTTGGATGGGGTCGTAGTAGGTGGGCAGATTGGTAATGGATGCAATGCTGGCACATTCGAAAAGCGTCAGCTGATCCAGCGTCTTGTTGAAATAGACCTCTGCCGCCGTCTGGACACCATAGCAGCCCTGGGAAAGATAAATGGTATTGAGATAGACCTCTAAAATCTGGTCTTTTTTATACTCACGCTCCACATACCAGGCACGGCGGATTTCCTGGATCTTACGGGATACGGTCTGCTGATCCTCGCCGGTAATATTCTTGATCACCTGCTGAGTGATGGTGGATCCGCCAAAGGTCTTATCCCCCATGGTGATGAAGTTTAAAACTGCGCGACCGGTACGGAGCAGATCCACCCCGCTATGCTTATAAAAGCGCTCATCCTCGATGGAAACGAAAGCGTGCTGAAGATTTTTGGGGATGGAATCAATATCCGCCCAGATGCGGTTTTCGCTGGCGTGAAGAGTCTCTGCTTCAACGTAAGCGCCATCCTTGACGCCATAGACCACTGAGGTATAGTTCAAGGCGCTATCAACGGCTGAAAGATCAAATTCATCGTCCAGATAGATAAATGCATACCATGCAAAGACTAAGACGACAAAAAAGCAGGTCAGAATACCGGTCAGACAGACCGCCCAAATGGATTTACGCGCCCAGACAGGCAGACGTTTCTTTTCCTTTTTTTTCGTCTCCTCAACGGCATTCTTAGTTCCCGGCAATACTGCGCGCAATTTAGCCTTGATTTGGTTCCAAAATTCTTTTATTTTCTTCAAAGAGAGCCATCTCCTTTTCCGATGATCTTCAAAAAAGTTCCTTTTAATGAACAAACGATATATTCCGGCATTTTCACCCAAGTATATACATATTTAGTATACCAAATAATATAACGATTTGCAAGCATAATCCGCCTTTTTAAGATCTTCGGCTTCTATGCCGGCAATAGCGGCTCCAGCCATCCTCAACCAACCCGCAGGCATAGGCGGAAAAGCTTTTATGCCGAATCATACGCGCGCTCAATCCCAAAGACAGCACCGCCAGGATGCAGTAAGCACCGTAGCGCAGATAAAAAATCATCGTTCCCCAAAGCCGTCCTTTGATAGCGGCGCGCCCCACGCGAAGAGCCTGAAAGACACCGGCATCCGGATAAAGAAGCAAGACGTATTTGCAAAGGATATAACGAAGATAGATCACCAGCATCCCAAAGAGAACGCCGCACCAAAGAAGAATTGAAAGCCCGATCAACCAAGGAGAACGGAGCATGTATTCCGCCGCCAAGCGGAACGGATCCTCCCGCAGGGAAAAAATATCCTTTCCGCTGACTACTAAAAATGAAAAAAAGAGCACCACCTCTAAAAGTGCCGCCAACAATAAAAGAAGCAGGCGTTCCAGATAGGTCAGCGCCTTTTTGAGAGCGGAAACTGCCGTCGCCTTCGTCAGCAGGACCGGCCGACGGAACAAAAAGAAAACCTCCCGAAAACCGCCGTTTCCCTCTATAAAATAATGAGAGATCCCATAGGAAAAAGGCGTATAAAGCAGCGATGAAAACAAAAGGATCAGCCATGCTGAAAGATAAAAACCGCTGTCCAATCGGGTGCGAAATGCGGAATAAAAGTCTTTATGGACGTGAAAAAGAAAAGCTCCGCCCAATAAAAGCAAGACCACTAATATAAAAAGCAGCAGGATCATAATGGCATAGAGAATTCCCCGTTGCTCTTTGTTTTCAGGCTTTTTCTTTGGCATCCAATGCCTCCTTGCAAAAATAAAGGGATGCACGCATCGTACATCCCCTTTATTTAATTATGATGATTTAATCTACCCATTTAAAGAGAATCGTTCCGGGCAGGAGGCTGGTATTGAGGATCTTCGCTACGCAAGCAGTATCCTTGGCACCCTCAGCAGAGTCACTGCTGGCACCTTCCATAAATGCACTGTATGTAGTATGGATGGACGGATCGTAAAGATCGGTTGCATCATTCTTATGATACATTGCATGAGTAGCCAGCTTTGCATTATTATCGAAGAACTTCAAGCCCAAGTAGAAGGAACGTTCACTGGCGTGAGCATCCGGATTCTGCACCGTAATATTGGTGCTGATGGAGGAAGAACCGGTTGCAACGGCAGAACCGTAGAGATAGTTTGCACAATCCGGATAGACCGCATTGACATCGGCTGCCTTCTCTGCCCAGGCACGAACAAAGGAAAGACCGATATTGGATTTCATATCCTGATAGCGAGCCTTCTGCGCATCGGTCAGAACTTCCAGCACCGGAGTTTCATGCTCCGCTTTCCAGATCTTGGTATACTCCTCGGCAACACGCAGAGCAACAGACGGATTTTCGCAAGTCTTCATGACAGCGAAACCGCCGGCCCAGCCGGCAACCGGAGTAATGATCTCTTTGACGAACTCTTCACCAGCAGCGGCCATTTCCTTTTCAGAAGTAACCTTTTCGGTAAATTCTTCGCCCATCATAGAGCGGTAGGTCGTTTCATAAGTCTGACCGTAAGGATAAGCAACGAAGTCCCAATCGGAAATCGTCTTATCCGCCATTTTCTTCACCTTCAGGAGATCTTCCGCATCGCAACCAACGAAGGAATAGGACTTCACAGCATCCGTTCCTTCATAAATGTTGAAGAGTTTTTCATAAACGCTCTCGTCTTCCCAAGCGGAAGCCTTTTCAAAGGAGCCTACATAACTCTTATTCTCCGCACCCTTAACGGTCCAATACCAGGACTGAACCACATCAGCAGTCTTGCTATAGTCCACATTGGCGACCGTCGTCAAATTGGCTTTTCCAGTATTGGCGCTGATGGCGAAACCGCTATAGTCTTCCATACCATACCAAATATCCAGGCCTTCCAGCGCATCCATCTCCGAAGCGATACCCACGTTGGTGGCGGTGGTGCTGGCTTTCAGCATTTCCGTCAAAGCGTTGATACTCCAGGTACGGTTCTCATACATTTCCACAGGATCCGTCACGTTGATCCCACGCAGAGTAGTAGCCAGACCCTGCGCATCCACCAGAGTTTCTTCAGCAAGAGCGGCGCCCTTGATGCTCGCTTTGTTATAAGCAAGGAGGTAAGGTGCTCCGATACCGGAAGCCACATGATAGTAGATCAGCGCTTCGTCCAGGTCATCCTTAACGAAGAATTTCTTGGAGAAAGAAGAAGAGAAGGTATTCAGTTGGTCTGCTAAATTAAAATTAACAAAGGAATTGATCTTCTGGGTAAAGGTATGAACGTCGCCCCAGATGGCGTTATCCACGTACATGAGGTCCACGTCGTCGCCGGTCAAAACGGCACGGCGGCAGGCGGCTACGTAAGCGGAACCGGTACCGGCTCTTCTCACGTTGACGGCACAGCCGTACTGCGCGGTCATGGCTGCCACAGCCTCATTTTCTTCCTCGATGGGGAAGTTATCCGGAACCATGATCTTGACGGAACGGCCGGAAAGCAGCTCGTCGCTGACGCCGGTGGCGCTATTGGCCACGCCGCGCTCCACGCGCATGGTGGAGATCAAGGTCTCGATCTTGCTCAGAAGCTCCTCTGCATCATAGGTAGAGGTAAACGGTGTAGCCTCCGGAGCGGGCTCTTCCGGCTCCTCGGGTTCTTCCGGCTCCTCGGGCTCTTCCGGCTCCTCGGGTTCTTCCGGCTCCTCTTCCGGTTCCTCGTAGAAGGTCTCATCCTTCTCCGGTTGATCCTCGTACTGATAATCGGGAATGATCAGCAGAGATGCCAGCTTATCGCTGATGTCAGAGCCATAGTTTGCCACACCGGCAGGACGCCGGACGTAGTTACAGCCGGCCAGACTAACCAGCACGACCAAAACCAGCATGACTGCCAGGATCTTTCTTAACTTCATGTGAATACCTCCTGAAATAGCTTAAGAGAGCGACATATAATATATCAGTTATAGTATAGCATACCGCCATAACTACTTCAAGGAAAAAATTAAAATTAGCAATCTTCAACAAGTGTTTTTGCCAATTTTTGTGCAATATAACAATTTTATTTTTCTTTATTTTCCGCCGCTTTCGCCGTGGAAATCAAGAAATTTAACCTTGCCCGAAGTCCCAATAATTCATAGGATAATGCATCCACCAAAAGGGGTTCATTGATCAAGGAAAGCTTCGTTTCCAGATTGGCCATCCGATTTCTCAGATCGATCATCTCATCCCGGTAGGTATAGGCTTGTTTTTTCATTTTTCTTCACCTCTGATCTCATTTTCGCCTGTTTCAATTATATCTATGCGATGACACTTGAAAAAATCCGCCGCCCATGATATAATTCTAAAATGAACAATAAAATATACGATGTTTTTGGGTTCTAAGGAGATTATCTTATGTTTGAAAAACTACCGGCATGGATTAAAAATAAATGGTTCTTATTTGGCGCCAGCCTATTGGCGGCACTTTTGATCGGATTTCTGATCTTTCAACTCTTTTTACGGGGACCCTTGGCCTCCGTACTGACCGGCCAAGGGCAGGAAGCCTTGCGGCTTAGGGATTTCAGCAAGGCGGCGGATAAATTTTCTACCGCACTCACCTTGAAGAAAAACCGGGAGTCCATTTATCTTGGATATAGTGACGCGCTGATCGGTCTGAATGAAACCGCCAAGGCGACGGAGATTTTGGACGAAGGCATTGATCGGCTGAGCGGTGCAGAATCTCTTTATCTCGCCAAGGCCTCCCTTTTGGCCGAGACCGGAAAAATCGGTGCGGCGGCAGACTTCCTCAGCAATATCAAAGATACTTATATCAATAAAAAAATTCAAAATTCCAGGCCGAAGGATCTGGAGTATTCTCCGCTCCATGGAAAATACAGCAAAACGCAAAAGATTACCCTCCAGCCGAAGGAAGGTGAAACGATCTACTTCACTTTGAACGGCGAAGATCCCACGCTGGCATCGGCGGTCTATAAGGAGCCCATCACCGTCAGCACCACCTCCACTCTGACTGCCATCGCGGTCAACGAAAAGGGATTGGTGTCTCCTCGGTTAAGACTGACCTATGAGATTGATAACGCCGATGAGGCCATCGAGTTTACCGACCGTAAAATTGAAAAGATGGTGCGCAAAGCGCTGGATCGTCCGTCCGGCGATCTGCACGCCGCCCAGCTTGCATCGGTGACGGAGCTGAACAACGATGAGGTTGACGGCGATATTCGCAGTCTTAAGGATCTGGAATACCTGCCCCATCTGCAAACCCTTCGCATCAACAACGAACTGCTGATCGAAGACTACACGCCGCTTTCCAGCCTTTCGGAGCTTAAAATCCTTTCTTTGGTCGGATGTGCGCTTTCCGATACGGATCTCAGCTACATCAGCAATCTCACCCTGCTCACCGAGCTGAGCATTAACGATAATAAAATCACTTCGCTGCACGACCTTGATCACCTCAGCGAACTGGTGTTTTTAAATGCTTCCAATAATAAACTCAGCACGACGGTAAATATCGCCGCCTTCCCCAAACTGAATTATCTCCACCTTTCCGACAATAATCTTTACGACCTGAGCGGTCTCTCGGAGCTTGGCCAATTGCTCTATTTAGACATTTCCAATAACTCCGTTTCCGATCTTTCCCATCTGGCAAATCTTCCCAAATTGGAAGAACTTTCGATCCGGGGAAATCGACCCAATAACGTCAAGGCGCTGAGCAAGCTGCCGGCATTATCACGGCTGGATCTCTCTGCTTGCGGATTGGCATCCTTAAGCGTCGTAAACGACTGCATGGCACTAACCGCACTGACCGCGGAAGACAATCAGATTGCCTCCCTCTCCACCTTCCAAAAGCAGGTGACGGAGCTTTATATCAGCGGAAATCCCTTGGCGGATCTCTCTCCCCTCAAGACCCAAACCGGTCTGACCACGCTGGAGGCGGCTAACACAAAGATTACCAGCGTTTCCTGCCTTTCCGAGCTCCAGACCTTGGTGACGTTGAATATTTTCAACACCGGTGTCACCGATGCCACGGTACTCAAGGAATGCGCCGGGCTGAACTTCCTGGTTTGCTCCCCCACCTGCAAGACCGAAGGCTTGCCGGAGGCGGTAGAAATCATCAACCCGGATAAAAACGTAGAAGAAAAAGATGAAGACGACTAAAAAAATCCGTCATGCCTGAGCATGACGGATTTTTTATGTGTTTTTTTAAGATTACTTAATGATCTCGCCCATTGCGTTACGGGGAAGTGCAACTGCGTTGGCTTCGTCGGTATCAATATGCATCGCATCGGCGAACTTGGGAGAAACGCGCAGGACGGTCTCGCCAAAGATGATCTCACGGGGGCCGGCAACCTTAACGGAAACGATCTGACCGTCGGTAAAACCGCCCTTTTCAGCAGTCTCGGGAGTCATATGGATATGACGCTGAGCTGCGATGACGCCCTCTTCGATGGTGATCTCGCCGCAGGGTCCCTTGATGGTGATAGCACCGCTACCCTTGACGTCGCCGCTCATGCGGATGGGAGCCTCAACGCCCAGAGTACGGGCATCGGTCAAAGAAACCTCAACCTGGTTCTCGGGACGGGTGGGGCCCAGAACGCTGACGTGGGTAATGCTCTTCTTGGGGCCGATCAGGTCCACACGCTCCTCGGAGAGGTACTGACCGGGCTGAGAAAGCTCACGCACCATGGTCAGCTTTGCGCCCTTACCGAACAGAATCTCCACAGCCTCTTCCGTCAGATGCACGTGACGGGCGGACATTTCAACTAATACATTCATTGGATTTATACCTTCTTTCATAAATTTTCCTTTCTTTATTTTACAACACCCTATCGTATTTTTCAACCCCAAATTATGCTGAATTTATATATTGAAAAAGAAAATCATTTATGATAGAATAAAAAATAATGTTTAAATAAAAATGAGGGGGAAATCCTGATGTCTAAGAAATATTATATGACGACGGCCATTGCCTACACCTCTGCCAAGCCGCATATCGGCAATACCTACGAGATCGTCCTGGCAGACAGCATTGCCCGTTTTAAAAGAATGCAGGGTTACGACGTAAAATTCCAGACCGGCACCGATGAGCACGGCGAAAAGATCCAGCTCAAGGCGGAGGCCGTCGGCATCACGCCCCAGGCGTACGTAGACGGCGTAGCCGGTGAGATCAAGAGGATCTGGGATCTGATGAATACCACCTACGACCGCTTTATCCGTACCACCGACCCCATGCATGAAAAGAAGACCCAGCAGATTTTCAAGAAGCTCTACGAGCAGGGCGATATTTATAAGAGCGAATACGAAGGGATGTATTGCACGCCCTGCGAATCCTTCTTTACCGAATCCCAGCTGGTAGACGGCAAGTGCCCGGATTGCGGCCGGGAGGTGCATCCCGCCAAGGAGGAGGCTTATTTCTTCAAGCTTTCCAAGTATGCCAAGAAGCTGGAGGAGCATATCGACGCCCACCCCGAATTCATCTGGCCTCCGGCACGGAAGAATGAGATGATCAATAACTTCATCAAGCCCGGTCTGCAGGATCTCTGCGTTTCCCGTACCTCCTTCAACTGGGGTATTCCGGTGGACTTCGATCCCGGTCACGTGGTTTACGTCTGGATCGACGCGCTTTCCAACTATATCACCTTTGCCGGCTATGATCCCGAGGGCAACCATTCCGAGGATTATAAACACTATTGGCCTGCCGATCTGCATCTGATCGGTAAGGACATTGTACGCTTCCATACCATCTACTGGCCCTGCATCCTGATGGCGCTGGGCGAGGAGCTGCCCAAGCAGGTCTTCGGTCATCCCTGGCTGATCATGAGCGACGGCAAGATGAGTAAATCCAAGGGCAATGTTCTTTATGCCGACGATCTGGTGGATCTTTTCGGGGTGGATGCAGTACGTTATTTCGTGCTCCATGAGATCCCCTACGCCAACGACGGCATCATCTCCTATGAGCTGATGATGGAGCGAATCAACGCAGACCTTGCCAATATCCTCGGCAACCTGGTCAACCGCACCGTCTCCATGACCAATAAATACTTCGACGGCGAGCTTCGCCCCTTGGGTGCTGAGACCGAGCTGGATCGCGACCTCAAGGCAGTCGCAGCCGCTACCCCCGAAGCGGTAGAGAAGCATATGGACGCCATGCATATTGCAGATGCCATCGACGATATCTTCACCCTCCTGCGCCGTGCCAATAAGTACGTGGACGAGACCGAGCCCTGGATCTTAGGCAAGCCCGAGGGCGATCACGAGCGTCTGGCAACAGTTCTGTACAATCTTTTGGAGTGCATCCGCATCGGCGCCACCCTCTTGAAGCCCTTTATGCCCGAGACCGCTGAAAAGATCTTTGCGCAGATCGGTTGCGGTGATCAGACCCTGGAGGATGCCAAGGAATTCGGCAAGCTGACCGTCGGCGGTCACGTGGGCAAGCCGGAGATCCTTTTTGCCCGAATCGACATTCCCAAAAAACTGGAAGAGATCAAGGCCGCAAACGCCGCCAAGGCAGAAAAGCCTGCCAAGAAAGAAGAAAAGAAGGCAGAGAAGCCGGAAGGCGTGGCCATCATCTCCATTGACGACTTTGCCAAGGTTGCCCTCCGGGTCGCAGAGATCAAGACCTGCGAGCCCCTGCCCAAGAGTGATAAGTTGCTGGTCATGACGGTGGACAACGGCAAGGGCACCAAGCAGGTGCTTTCCGGCATCGCCCAGTATTATACCCCCGATCAGTTGATCGGTAAGAAAGTCATCCTGGTGGATAACCTGGCTCCTGCCAAGCTGCGCGGCACCCTCAGCGAGGGAATGCTGCTGGCGGCAGACAGCAAGGACGGCGTCAAGGTCATCTTCCTGGACAATGCTTTGGAAAACGGTGCGGTGATCCGATGATCGACGTACACGCTCATATGAATGACCCTAAGTTTGATGCCGACCGGCCGGAAGTCCTCCGGCAGATCAAGGAGGCCGGCATCAAGCGGCTGATCAATTCCGGCTGCTGCATCGCCTCCTGCCGGGATACTTTAAAGATGGCAGAGGAATATGATTATATCTACGCCGCCATCGGCGTCCATCCCCAGGAAGCTGCAGATCTGGAGCTGGGCGGCGAAGCCGCCTGGACAGAGCTGCGGGAGATGCTGAAGCATCCCAAGGTGGTGGCGGTCGGCGAGATCGGCTTGGATTATTACTACGAAAACGTTTCCCGCGAGGTGCAGAAAAAATGGTTCCACGCCCAGCTGACGCTGGCGGAGGAGCTGGATCTGCCGGTGGTAATCCATACCCGGGACGCCATGAAGGATACCTTGGACATCCTCAAGGAGCATCCCAACAACCGGGGAATTCTCCATTGCTACAGCGGATCGGTGGAGTCCCTCCGGGAAATTCTGAAATTAGGCTGGTCCATCTCCCTGGGCGGTGTGGTCACCTTCAAAAACGCCCGGGTCGCCAAGGAAGTGGCGGCAGAGGTTCCCTTGGATCGGCTGATGCTGGAAACGGATAG
>JAZQJH010000045.1:0-7867 GCA_045541555.1 Eubacteriales bacterium
AGAGTCCAAGTGATATTGCCTTCGGCAGTTATTGGCGAATAAAATATCACTGAAACCGCAAGGTTTCAATAACACTATTGCTGTAAGGCAATAATAACACTCCGACAAAGTCGGAATATAACTTGAAAGCCTATCAGTTTTTATGTATAATAGACGTAGAGGTGATAACTGTGGCTGATAGTATTTTAAGAGATAAAGCAAAAGACTTTGCAAAGAAAATCGTTTTTCTTTGCCGCGATATGAAAACAAACCACAAAGAATCCGTTTTAATAAATCAGTTGCTCCGCTCAGCGACCTCTATTGGAGCAAACCTACACGAAGCCCAATATGCTCAAGGAACAAAAGATTTTATTTCAAAACTTGAGATTGCTCAAAAAGAGTGCTATGAAACGGAATATTGGCTAGAACTTCTTTTTGAGACAGGTTGTATGACCGAAGAAGTTTATAAGGAAGCTCAAAATGAATGTGGCGCGATCCGCAGAATGTTGATTTCTTCACTTAAAACGATAAAATCAAAATAAAAAGGTATGAATTATGAGAAAGAAATTATTTTCGATAATTGAGTCGGCAGAAAACGATAGTAAGTTAAGCAATGTTTATGATTTTATAATGATGGTAACTATTGTTGTAAGTGTTGTTCCACTTGCCTTTAAGGAAACAAATACTATTTTTCAGTGGATTGATTACATAACTGTAACCATTTTTATTTTAGATTATTTTTTGCGTTTAATAACCGCCGACTATAAACTTAAAAAATCAGTGGTTTCCTTCTTTGTATATCCAATTACACCAATGGCGGTTATTGATTTAATTTCAATATTACCATCTATAACCATTTTGAACAGTAGTTTTAGATTGTTAAAGCTATTTAGATTGTTGCGAACATTAAAAGTATTACGTGCTTTTAAATTTTTGAGATATTCGAAAAGTTTCGATATCATAACAAATGTGTTCAGAAAGCAAAAAAAAGTTTTGTCTGCAGTTGCAACGATGGCAGTTGCTTACATCTTAATCTCTGCGCTTGTAATATATAATGTTGAACCCGATTCATTTGAAACGTTTTTTGATGCAATTTATTGGGCAACCATCTCCCTAACAACTGTTGGTTATGGTGATATTTATCCAATAACAACAATTGGCAGAATTGTCACAATGTTTTCTTCGGCTTTTGGTATTGCGATAATTGCACTACCATCCGGCGTTATTACAGCCGGTTATCTTGAAGAAATCAGCAAAGACAAATAACGTTTTTATATATAAAGGGTTTTAGGTTCTCCTAACAAGTGACATTTGGGCGCCTAAATGTCCTGCTTGTTACGGTATAAGACAGAATGAAAAGGAAGCACGAATTTTTCGCGCTTCCTTTTTTACTGTCCTTTAGAGTACGACCTAAAAGGTCGGTTTTCTTTTTTAAACATATGCCTTTTTTAAGAGCAAATTTCTAAGCTCCAAAAAGAGTGCAGGTTTCGTCAACCAGCCCCGAAGCTGTATGTGATACTGCGAGAGGGCGGGTTGGCGGAAGATGTGCCTTTTTCGAGCTTAGACAACGCCTTGGGCTTTCATTGCCTCGGCTACCTTTAAGAAGCCTGCAATGTTTGCACCGGCGATGAGATCGCCCTTCATGCCGTACTTCTCGGCAGCCTCGGAGGAAGCCTTGAAGATATTCGTCATGATCTGCTTCAGCTTGGCATCTACCTCTTCGGCAGTCCAGCTATAGCGCATGGAGTTCTGGCTCATTTCCAAACCGGAAACGGCAACGCCGCCGGCGTTAACAGCCTTAGAAGGAGCGATAACCAGACCGTTCTCCTTGAAATAAGTAATAGCCTCTGCGGTGGTAGGCATATTTGCCACTTCCACGTAGTACTTCACGCCGTTTGCAACGATGTTCTTCGCGTCAGCGATCTCGACCTCATTCTGGATAGCGCAGGGCATGACGATATCCACCTTCTGCTCCCAAGGACGCTTGCCTGCAAAGAAGGGCACGCCGAACTTATCGGCATAATCCTGCACCTTATTGCGGCCGGAAGCACGCATTTCGAGCATGAAGTTGATCTTCTCTTCGGTGCTGACACCGTCTGCATCGTAGATATAGCCGTCGGGACCGGAGAGGGTCACGACCTTACCGCCCAGCTCAGCCACCTTGGAGACAACGCCCCAAGCCACGTTACCGAAGCCGGAAACGGCAAAGGTCTTGCCTTCGATGGTCTCACCCAGGGACTTCAACAGTTCTACAACATAGTAAACTGCACCGAAGCCGGTCGCCTCAGGACGGATCAAAGAACCGCCGTAAGGAATACCCTTACCGGTCAGAACGCCGGTAAATTCGTTGCGCAGTCTCTTATACTGACCGAACATATAGCCAACCTCGCGGGCACCTACGCCGATATCACCGGCGGGAACGTCGGTATCAGCGCCGATATGCTTGGAAAGCTCGGTCATAAAGCTCTGGCAGAAACGCATGACTTCGCCGTCACTCTTGCCGTTGGGATCAAAGTCTGCACCGCCCTTACCGCCGCCCATGGGCAGGCTGGTCAGGCTGTTCTTAAAGGTCTGCTCAAAGCCCAAAAACTTCATGCTGGAGAAGTTTACGGAAGGATGGAAACGGATACCGCCCTTGTAAGGACCGATGGCAGAATTGAACTGCACACGATAGCCGCGGTTGACCTGAACCTTGCCGTTATCATCGACCCAGGGTACACGGAACGCGATCTGACGCTCAGGCTCTACCATACGCTCGAAAACACCGGCCTCGATGAGGTCTGCACGCTGCTCGGCGACAGGCTCCAGAGACTCCAGAACCTCATAAACTGCCTGCAAAAATTCGGGCTCGCCCGGATTGCGCTTCTCAACGCGCGCATACAGGTCGTTCAAATAAGCATTTTTAATTGCCATTCTAATCACTCCTATAATAATAAAAATAGATAAAAAAATTTTATCACCCAAAATTTACATTGTCAATCATTTTTTCGATCTTTTTTTCTTTAAATTTTGATTTTTCTATGTTAAGATATATCTATGTTGAAGACAAAGTTGAAAATACCGATTTTAATCGGGCTCATATTGACACTCCTCCTGCTGGCAGGACTGCTCCTTTGGGTGCTTCTCCCCAGAAAAACGGCAGATCCACGGGCGCTCCTGGCGGATACAGAGCGGCTCAGCGAGCAAAACCTCTGTCTCCTTGCCATTCTGGAGCAGCAGCCGGAGGATGAGGAAAGCTGGCGCCAGCTGCTGACTAATTACACCATCTTAGACGCCGACCCGCTCACCCTCTCCGCCACCCTCAAGGCTTCGGGGCTGGCGCTTTCTCTTCCCAAGGACGTGACGCCCCAAAAGGAAGAGCCGGGTGCGACCATCGGTACGGGCGGAACGGTACGGCAGGGCAAGCGCTGCGATCAGCTCCGGGCGGAAGAACTGGCCTTTGAC
Organism: Eubacteriales bacterium; assembly: GCA_045541555.1. Lineage (GTDB taxonomy): Bacteria > Bacillota > Clostridia > Oscillospirales > QAKW01 > QAKW01. The sequence goes on from JAZQJH010000045.1 coordinate 3,424, forward strand.
GGCGAGACCTATTATCTTGCGCGCGAGGATGGCCTCTACGCCCTTTATCGCGGCTTGGAGGTAAAGATCTCCCCCATTCGTGCAGAACGGCTCTTGGCAGCGGAAAACGGGCTTTATTTCATTAATACCACCGCCAAGCGCGCCCAATATATCGCCCGGGACGGTCACCGTATCGAAAACCTCAGCACCCGCCAGGCAAAGGATCTGCTCCTCCATCAGGGCGCCCTCTGGATCGTCGGGACAGACGGCAGCCTTTACCGGGATGAAACACTCTTTGAAAGCGACTTTCAATTTGAAGAGCTTTGCCTTTTGGGCGATCAGCTCTTCGCTCGGACTGCCGAAGGAATCGCGGTGATCACCGCGGACGGCGCAGAGCTTCTGCTCCCCTCCCCGCTCACCGGGCTGATCGCCGGCGAGGACTGCCTTTACTATCTCAATGAGAACGGCTACCCCTGCCGCTTTGATCCGCAGAAGATGGAAGCCGCTATCCTGAAAGAGAAGACCGCCATCGCCCTCTCCTTCGACGGCGGCAAGCTTTATTATCTGACACCTAACGGCAAAATTAAAAGAGTATAAAAACAGCCGAGTGCGAAATGCATGATGTCCTTAACGGAGTTTACGCAAACCGAGTAGAATGAACCAAACCGGCAGTATAGTCGAAATGGCTATACTGCCGGTTTTTGTTTTTCAGAGCATAGAAATATTTTTCTTGTACCATATTTGAGCACACAATTTTTTATTCTTAACTTTTCGCCGGATATAACGAAAAAGATGTGGTATTGTGTGTGCTTGCCAGAGGAGGCAGACATAACGAATAGTGAGAAAACAAAACAAATACGGCGTATTTTTAAAATCAATAAAACAACGCTTTACTGAGGAGGAAAATTAAATCTCAAAAATGTCCTGATAAATTGAATATGCTTAAACTTCTGCATCAATAGTTTAATGCTAATCACTTTGACGCAAACTAATAGTAAAATAAAGGAAGGAAACGGAGGTTTAGTATGAAAAAAAGAATTATTACTAATCAAATGATAAACTCGTTCAAGAAATATTTGTTGGAGAACGAAAAGGCGGAAGCGACCATAGAGAAGTATATGCGTGATATACGTTGTTTCGCAGATTATGCAGCTGAATGTATATTAGATAAAGCATTAATCCTCAATTATAAAGGAATATTGGAACAAAAGTATGCGGTCAGAAGTACCAACTCAATGTTGGCTGCCCTTAATGCGTTTTTGCGATTTGTCGGCTGGCATGATCTTTGTGTTAAACAATTCAGGGTGCAAAAGGAAGCGTATTGCTCCGAAGAAAAGGAACTCAGCAAGGCGGAATACACAGCCCTTGTACGAGCAGCCGAGCAAAAGAAAAACGAACGACTGTCCCTTGTGGTGCAGACGATCTGCGGGACAGGCATTCGTGTCAGTGAGTTGCAATGTATAACGGTGGAGGCTGTCCGGCGAGGGGAGGCGGTGGTTTCCTGCAAGGGCAAGACAAGAAAAATATTTATTGTCAAGGCACTGCAAAAGAAGCTGCTTCGGTATGCCACGGGACAAGGCATTACTACCGGCATACTGTTCGTAACTAAGAACGGAAAACCGCTTGACCGCAGTAATATATGGCGGCAGATGAAGGATCTGTGTGAAGAGGCCGGTGTTTCACCGCAAAAGGTATTTCCACACAACCTCAGACACCTCTTTGCACGAACCTTTTACGGGATTGAAAAGGATATTGCAAAGCTGGCGGATATTCTCGGACATTCTAATATTAACACAACGCGTATTTATATCATGACCACCGGTGCAGAGCATCAGCGCCGTATGGAAAGTATGCGATTGATTATATAAAAAAGAAAACCGCCGCACAGAGCAGCGGTTGAATACCACATAATGGGTATTATGTTGAGAGCCTGTTCAATAGAAAACCGATGTTACACGAACACCGGCATCACATAATGGGTATTATGTTGTAGTAATAGCCGAACAAGCATACCACGTTACTTTATTGGTACAAGGATTATAGCATAAATCGGCTTGAAAAGCAAGTGGTTTTTAACAAATAATAAGATTTACATAAAATTGTCGGAGTTTTGGCATAACAAACAAGACCTTTTGTGCACATTTTTCAAAAGGTCTTGTTTGCTATGCCTTTATTTTGCTTTTTTAGAGCTTTTGCTCAAGAAAAAGCCGTGCTCAATATCGCTTTCTACAACATAATACCCATTATGTTGCCAACCGCCGTTATTCAGCAGGCAGGGTTAAAAATCTACGTATGATTGCTTATTCCTTATGTTTCTGTTCGATTTATTTCTGCCTGTTATCCAGCGCAAACGCTTGTCGTTTGCATATTTTTGCTGAAAAATGTAGCAAACATTTACAGCAAGGAAGGAGAAAAACAGAAATGATACAGGATGAACTCCGTTGCAAGCTTATTGACGGAACGATCCATGTCATTGCAAGAGACGGACTTGACAAAGCTACTACCAAATCAATAGGCGAAGAAACCTCCATTAACCAGGCATATATCTATCGTAAATTTGAGAACAAGGAGGATATGTTCGCCAACGCTTTTGACAAAATGGACGAAGAGCTCTTCTCAAAAGCAATGCAGCATGTCGAAATTATGTATCTGCAAAGTATGGAATACGAAATGCGGTGCAGATTTTATTTCGCCGCGGTCTGGAAGCTCCTGCTGGAGGACCGTGACGAATGTATTGCTTACGTTCGTTACTATTACTCGCCGTATTTTACACGGTATTCTGCCGAAACCCACAAGCGCCGTTTCAAGCCGTTGGTGGATAAATTCAGAGATGCTTTTAAGGATGAAGCAGACGTCTGGATGATCCTCAACCATATATTAAACGTAATGCTTGACTTTGCAGTAAAAGTGCACAATGGCGAAATGCCGGATGGCGACAATTATTCCGAGCACGTATTCCGTGTTATCTACTGTTCGGTTGAGCAGTATTTTAGAAAAACAAAGGAGAGTGTCTCTTAAATATGAAGAAAGTATTGAGCATAATCAAAACCGCCTTGGTATGGTTGGTGGTGCTGCTTGCCGTGTCGATGATGATCTTTACGGTAGTATCTGTCACCACGTTTAATAGAAATGACCGCGATCTGTTTGGTTTTAAGATGTATATCGTCAATTCGGACTCAATGGCAGCCACTGACTTTAAAGCAGGAGCGTTGATCCTGGTGAAAGAGGTTGACCCCTCTACTTTGAAAGAGGGCGATATTATCACCTTTATGTCGCAGGATACCGATAGCTTCGGCGAGACCATCACCCATAAGATTCGCAAAGTGACTACCGATGCCGAAGGGAACCCCGGTTTTATTACATACGGTACAACGACGGATACCGACGATGAAACCATCGTTACCTATCCTTACGTGCTCGGTCAGTACCAGAGCCATGTTCCCGGTCTTGGAACCTTCTTTAATTTCTTAAAGACCACGCCCGGTTATTTCGTCTGTATCTTTACGCCTTTTATGCTGATCATCCTCTATGAGGGTGTAAAGTTCTTCAACCTCTTCCGCCGCTATAAGAAGGAGCAGATGGAAGAAATGCAAGCGGAAAAGGATAAGATCGAAGCGGAGAAAGCAGAGAACGCTAAGATGCTGGAAGAGCTTCGTGCTCTCAAGGCACAGCTTGAAGGCCGGCAGCCCGTAGCGGTAGGCGCTGAAGCTACCGCCACATCTGATGATACTGCATCCGGCACTGCGCTGGGTGCAGAAACTGAGTAAGTACCCCCTTCCAATAGAAAGTAGTTGATGCTCAAATGTTACGTTTTATTTTAGGAACCCTTTTCGGTGGTTTTGTTATTTTTATCATTATTGCGATTATGATCGGCGATAAGAACAATCCCGATACTGTGCTGTATTTGCTCGTTGGCATTGTTGCTGTAATCGCTCTGATTGGTTTCTTAGATGGTTTTTTTATATTTATCAACGACTTTTCACAGGAACTGAAATATCTCAATATCGAGATCGGGCGTACCGACGGTGCCGAGCGCCGATATTGGTTACGCCAACGGCGCAGACTTTGGCTGTCACTGATCCCATTTGTTAAGTACAGACAAGATTAAATTATGTTTGTCCTTGTCTTCGGACATTTTTTTACGCTTCCCACACCCTTTTCGGGTGTGGGCGGCAATCAAAGGGCATAAGTTCCGTATTTATGCCTTTTGATTGCCGAATATTACGGTAAATCCGCCTCCCGCGTTAGGTCAACGGTCAGCGTGAGAACGGAAAAACACTTCCCAACGTTGGCATTATTTAAAAAGGAGGTCATTAGAAATGACAAAACAAAAAAACACCAAGCGTGCTTTGCTGTTCAGCGCCTTGTCCTTGCTGATGTGCGTATCGATGCTAATTGGCAGCACATTTGCTTGGTTCACGGACAGCGTTACATCCGCAGGTAACAAAATCGTAGCCGGTACGCT
>JAZQJH010000046.1:0-31515 GCA_045541555.1 Eubacteriales bacterium
AGCATCATAACGCAACGGTCGATGCCCATACCCATACCGCCTGTGGGCGGCATACCGTATTCCATGGCGGTGAGAAAATCCTCATCCATCATCTCGGTCTCATCGTCGCCGCGCTCGCGCTGCTCCACCTGTTTTTGGAAGCGATCACGCTGATCAATGGGATCGTTCAGCTCAGAATAGGCATTTGCCAGTTCGCTATGGCAGACAAACAGCTCGAAGCGCTCGGTCAAGCGAGGATCCTCGGGAGAACGCTTGGTCAAGGGAGAAACCTCTACAGGATACATGGTGATAAAGGTGGGCTGGATCAAATGCTCCTCTACCTTCTGATCAAAGCAAGCGTAGAGTGCATTACCCCAGGTCTTCTCAGCAGCATCCGCCAGTTCCACACCGGCAGCCTCAGCAGCAGCGACAGCCTCTGCATCATCGGTAATAGCGCCAAAATCGACACCCACGTATTCCTTAACGGCTTCCACCATGGTCAGACGGCGCCAACCGGGAGTCAGGTCGATCTTCTCGCCCATCCACTCCACCTCATAGGTGCCAAGAATGTCCTTGGCAGCGCCGGAGAGGATGCCCTCTGCAATATCCATCATATCATGGAAATCTGCATAAGACTGATACAACTCAACGGTGGTAAATTCCGGATTATGCTTGGGATCCATCCCCTCATTACGGAAGATACGACCGATCTCATAGACACGCTCCATACCGCCGACGATCAACCGCTTAAGGGGCAACTCGGTGGCGATACGCATAAACATATCAATATCCAAGGTATTATGATGGGTGATGAAGGGACGTGCGGCAGCACCGCCGGCAATGGTATTCAGAACCGGAGTTTCTACCTCCACGTAGCTCATATCATCCAGATACTTCCGTACGTACTGAATAAACTTAGAGCGAACAACAAAGTTACGCTTAACTTCAGGATTGATCATCAGATCCACGTAGCGCTGACGATAGCGGAGATCCTGATCCTTGAGTCCATGGAACTTCTCCGGCAGAGGACGCAATGATTTAGAAAGCAACGTAATTTCTTTTGCACGGATAGAGATCTCGCCCATACGGGTACGGAAAACAGTACCTTGAACGCCGACAATATCACCAATATCCAGTTTCTTGAAAGCAGCCAGAGCTTCCTCGCCCACTTCGTCGATCTTGACGAAAAGCTGGATCCGGCCTTCGCCGTCCTGCAGGTCAGCAAAGACCACCTTACCCATACCGCGTTTGCTCATCAAGCGGCCGGCAACGGAGACCGTTTTTTCCTCGAAATTCTCGAAATCCGCCTTGATTTCCTCGCTATGATGGGTCACATCATACTTGGTAATGGTAAAAGGATCGTTGCCGGCAGCTTGCAGCTCGCTGAGTTTATCCCGGCGCACCTGCAACAGCTCGTTCAACGAAAGTTCTTCATTGACAGTATTGTTTACATTTTCCATGGTTATTACTTCTCTACTTTCAGAATCTTATACTCCAGCATCCCGATGGGAGCCTCTACCTCAATAGTCTCGCCAGCCTTATGACCCAAGATTGCCTTGCCCAGGGGGCTATCATCGGAGATCTTGCCGTTCATAGGATCTGCCTCGATGGAGCTGACAATATCGTAAACCAGTTCGTCACCGGTCTCCACATCCAGGACGGTAACGGTGTTACCCAACCAAATGGTATCTGTATCCTCAGAAACAACTGCATCATCTTCTACGATAACAGCATTCTTCAAGGTTGCTTCCAAAGTGGCAATACGAGACTCTACGATTGCCTGCTCGTTTTTGGCTTCATCATATTCACTGTTCTCGGAAAGGTCACCGTAGGAACGGGCAACTTTGATCTTCTCGGCGATCTCTTCACGCTTTGTAGATTTCAGTTCTGCCAGTTCTGCTTCCAGTTTTGCTTTACCTTCCAGGGTCAAAGAAATCACTTTTTCTGCCATAATTCTACTCTCCTCAAATTCCGCAAAGCGACCCCGGAAGATCCGAGGTCGCTTTGGATGGTTGGTTTAAATTACTTGCTCATATTGGCAACTTCAGCAGCGAAGTCGTCCACTCTCTTCTCCAGACCCTCGCCCTTTACGTAGGAAACGATAGCCTTGATGGTGATCTCAAAGCCAACTTCTTTGCTAACCTGCTTCAGGTAAGCGCCGACAGAGAGCTTATCGTCCTTAACGTAAGCCTGATCCAGCAAGCAGTTCTCGGTGTAGTACTTACCGATCTTACCGCCGATCATCTTTTCCAAGATGTTCTCGGGCTTATTGGCGTTCTTAGGATCGTTCTTGATCTGAGCCAGAAGAATGTTCTTCTCGTTCTCGATGACCTCGGCAGGAACATCCTCGCGGCAGAGATATGCAGGATGCATAGCAACGATCTGCATACAAACGTTACGGGCAGCCTCCTGGAACTTCTCGTTAGCGGCATCAGCCACATCGCAGAGAACCATAGCAGCCTCGGTACCGCCACCGTGAACGTAGCTCACGCAAGCACCCTCCAGACGGGTGAAACGGCGGATATTCATGTTCTCACCGATCTTCAGGATCTTCTCGCGAAGGATATCCTCAACGGTGAACTCGGTATCTTCAAACTTGCAAGCCTTCAGCGCTTCCACGTCAGCAGGATTGTAAACGGCAGCAGCCTTGGCAGCGCCCTTAACAAGAGCCTGGAACTCCGCATTCTTCGCAACGAAGTCCGTCTCGGAGTTGACTTCGATCATAACGCCGACGCCGTCAGCGATGTAGGTATCAACCATACCCTCGGAAGCGATACGGCTGGCCTTCTTAGCCTGAGCAGCGAGACCCTTCTCACGCAGCAGCTCAATTGCCTTATCTACGTTACCGTCAGCCTCAGTCAGAGCCTTTTTGCAATCCATCATACCGCAACCGGTCGTCTCACGGAGAGCGGCAACATCTTTAGCAGTAAAATTCATAGTAATATCCTCCTGATTATTCAGCAGTTTCTTCGGTAGCTTCCTCAGCGTCGGTCATCTGCTCGCCCTGCTTGCCTTCCATGATGGCGTTAGCCATGGTCTCAGCAATCAACTTGACAGCGCGGATGGCGTCGTCGTTGCCGGGGATGGGATAATCCACTTCATCGGGGTCACAGTTGGTATCAACGATAGCAACGACGGGGATACCCAGCTTCTTAGCCTCAGCGATCGCGATGTGCTCCTTCTTAGGGTCGACAACGAAGAGAGCAGCAGGAGCCTTCTTCATCTCCTTGATACCGCCGTAGTTCTTCTCCAGGATCTCCATCTCATGACGAAGCTTCAGAACTTCCTTCTTGGGCAGAAGATCGAAGGTACCGTCCTCAGCCATCTTCTCCAACTGGTTCAAACGGTTGATGGACTTACGGATGGTCTGGAAGTTGGTCAGCATACCGCCGGGCCAACGAACGGAAACGTAGTACTGGCCCACTCTCTGAGCCTCTTCACGGATGGAATCCTGAGCCTGCTTCTTGGTACCGACAAACAGGACCTCGCCACCCTCAGCAGCGATATCGCGCATGAAGTTGTACGCTTCCTCGACCTTCTTCACGGTCTTCTGCAGATCAATGATATAAATACCATTTCTCTCGGTGAAGATGTACTCTGCCATTTTAGGGTTCCATCTTCTGGTCTGGTGGCCGAAATGAACGCCGGCCTCTAACAGCTGTTTCATAGAAATAACGGACATGTTTATTTCCTCCTTTTTGTTTTTTACCGCCACAGCACCCTGCTGTAGACCCCACCGGAAAGCCGGAAACAAGGGGCAAAGCGCTGTGTGAGTATTTTTACAGCCCTAAAAGTATACCACACCTATTTGCCAATTGCAAGCATTATTTCATATTTTTTTCAAAGAAAAAGCCGTGCAATTCCAAAATAGATCAAAAGGGCGAGTGCATCCACCACCGTCGTAATGAAAGGACCGGCCATCACCGCGGGATCGAAGCCGCATTTCTTTGCCAGTAAGGGCAGGGAAGAGCCCACCAATTTTGCCACCAATACCGTGCACCATAGCGTCAGGCACACCGCCAGCGCCACCCGAACCGGCACTCCGGTACGAAGCAGTAGATTATCCACAAGAAGAATCTTAAAAAAGTTTGCCGCAGCCAGCACCCCACCACACAGTAAAGCCACACGCCCCTCCTTCCAAAGGACGCGAAAAATATCCCGCACCCTTAGTTCCTGCAGATAGAGACTGCGGATAACCGTCACCGAAGCCTGGCTACCGGAATTACCTCCGGTATCCATCAGCATGGGGATAAAGACGATCAATGCCGATTGTGCCGCAAGTGCCCCCTCAAATTCCGCAATAATACGCCCGGTAAAGGTGGCAGAGATCATCAAGACCAAAAGCCATGGAATTCGACTTTTAAAGGTCTCTACGGGGCCTATTTTTAAGTATCCCTTCCGATCGGAAAACTCTTGATTGGATGATTGATCTTTATTTGCCATACCGCACCGCCCTTTCTCTGCTTAAATTTAAAATTTAGAGTTGACATTTTTTTCGACCGCCTATATAATTTTTTTATTCTGTTTTATCAATTTTTATTGAGGTAACGTCTATGTTGAATGTAAAGCAAATCCCGGAGCTTTTCGGCAGCATGGTCTTTAACGATAAGGCCATGAAGGAATATCTTCCGGAAGAAACCTATCTTGCTCTGCGCAAGACCATCGAAAACGGCAAAAGCCTGGACAAGACCATCGCCGGCACCGTCGCGTCTGCAATGCGGGATTGGGCCATGGAGCGCGGTGCCACCCATTTCACCCATTGGTTCCAGCCCATGACCGGTATCACCGCTGAGAAGCACGATAGTTTTATAACGCCCGATCATGCCGGCGGCGTCTTGATGGAGTTTTCCGGCAAAGAGCTGATCAAGGGTGAATCCGACGCCTCCTCCTTCCCTAACGGCGGCCTGCGTGCCACCTTTGAGGCCAGAGGCTATACCGCTTGGGATCCTACCGCATACGCCTTCATTAAGGATGCAACCCTCTGCATCCCCACCGTTTTCTATTCCTACGGCGGCGAAGCGCTGGACAAAAAGACTCCCTTGCTGCGTTCTGAGGAGGCGGTCACCCGGCAGGCGTTGCGGATCGTCAAGCTTTTCGGCAATGAAGACGTAACCAAGACCATGACCACCGTGGGACCGGAGCAGGAGTATTTTCTGATCGACGAAAAGGTCTATCAAGCAAGAAAAGACTTGGTGCTTTGCGGCAGAACCCTCTTTGGTTCTCGTCCGCCAAAGGGGCAGGAAATGGACGACCATTATTTCGGCACCCTCAAGCCCCGGGTCATGGCCTTCATGAAGGAGCTGGACGAGGAGCTTTGGAAGCTGGGCATCTACGCCAAGACGGAGCATAACGAAGGCGCCCCCGCCCAGCACGAACTGGCGCCCATTTATACGCGCACCAATTTGGCTGCTGACCATAATCAGCTCACCATGGAGCTGATGAAGAAGATCGCAGCCAAGCACGGCATGGCCTGCCTTCTGCACGAAAAACCCTTTAACGGAGTCAACGGAAGCGGCAAGCATAACAACTGGTCCATCTCCACCAATACCGGTATCAATCTCTTGGATCCCGGCGCTTCCCCCAGCGAAAACACCCAGTTTTTGCTGTTTTTAGCAGCGGTAATCAAGGCGGTGGACGAGCACCAGGATCTCCTGCGCTTCTCCGTAGCATCTGCCGGAAACGACCATCGCCTGGGCGGTAACGAAGCCCCTCCGGCCATCGTGTCCATGTTTTTAGGAGACGAACTCAACGCCATCCTGGACTCCATCGAAAGCGGTACCGTCTACGCGCCGGAAAACCAGGTGGAAATGAGAGGCGGCGTCCATACCCTGCCCCGCTTTTCTCGCGACGCCACCGACCGTAACCGCACCTCCCCCTTTGCGTTTACCAATAATAAATTTGAATTCCGGATGTGCGGCTCCTCCGCCTCCATCGCGGAGCCCAATATCGTCCTTAATACTATTATTGCCGATACCCTTATGGATTTTGCAGACCTTCTGGAAAATGTGGAAGACTTTAACACCGCTCTGCAAAAACTGATTCGCGACACCATCAAACAGCATAAGCGGATCATCTTCAACGGAGATAATTATTCCAAAGAATGGGTCAAGGAAGCAGAGAAACGGGGACTTTTGAACCTCCCCACCACCATGGATGTTCTGCCCCTTTTCGTAGAGCAGAAGAATATCGACCTCTTTACCCGTCATCAGGTCTTTACCGCCGAGGAAATGCGTTCCCGTTATGAGATCATGGTGGATAACTATTGCAAGACCCTCAATATTGAAGCTCGCACCCTGAACTCCATGATCCGCCGCGAGATCCTGCCGGCAGTAAGCCGCGAAGAAGATCGCCTTGCACGAACCATCATCGATAAAAAGAAAGCCATCCCCGGCATTTCCTGCCATTTTGAGGAAGAACTGCTCCGGGAACTCTCCGCCCTCACCGAAGAGCTTTACACCGTCTGTGTGGAATTTGAAAAGAAGCGGAAATACGCCAAGACCATCGAAGCATTTTATCAGCGCGGCATCTACTATCGTGAAGAGATCTGCGCCGATCTTGAAAAACTGCGGAGCATCATTGATCAGATGGAGATCATGGTTCCCAGCGAGGATTGGCCGTTCCCCACTTATTATGACCTGCTTTTCAGCGTTCATTAAAATTTAACAAGGAGACTGCTTGCGGTCTCCTTGACTTTTTATATGCAGATTGATAAAATAAAATCAGAATTTATAGAGGAGCGACTGCATGAAAAAAATAATTCCTATTTTAATGATCACCCTGATCTTGCTGACCGGCTGCAGCAGCAGCGAGCAAACCGGGCTTACTTCCTTTACCGCCTATGACCTGAACGGCGGCACCCAAACCGAAGCGATCTTTGAAGATCATAAGCTGTCGATGGTCAATCTTTGGGGCACCTATTGCGGTCCCTGTATCGAAGAAATGCCGGCGCTGGAAGAGCTTCACGAAGAATATGCAGAGCAAAGCTTTCAGATCGTCGGCATCATCGGCGACGTCAATAGTTACGAAGGAAGTAAAGCCGAGACTGCAAAAAACATTCTCGAAACGGCCGGCGCAAATTATGTAAACCTACTGCCCAACCAAAGTATGCAAGCCTTTCTCCAGCCCTTCGTCTACGTCCCCACCACCGTCTTTTTAGATCAGGAGGGAAAGCAGGTAGGCGAGCCGTATATCGGTGCCCGATCCAAAGCAGACTGGAAACTGATTATCGAAGCGCTTCTGAAGGAGACCGCATGAAAGAGCATCAAAAAAGCCTTCTCGCCGTCCTGCTGATCACATTGGGGGTGATCGCGATGGTACTGGGAATTGATCGGGGCGAAGCTGCCGACGTTCTCCGCAAGGCGACCATGATTTGTATGGAGTGTATCGGCCTTGGATAAGAAAAAGAAAATTTTTAAATTACGCCCCGTGATCCAAGCAGTCTTTGCGCTGATCTCCAACGGCTGGTTGCCCGGTTATTTCAAGGGCACCATCTATCGGGGCAAACTGAAAAGCATCTGCCTGCCGGGACTCAATTGCTATTCCTGCCCCGGTGCATTGGGTGCCTGCCCCATCGGCGCCTTGCAGACAACGCTGACGGCGGCGGAATATAAAATCGCCCTCTACGTTTCCGGCTTTTTAGTGGCGGTCGGCGCCGCATTGGGGCGGTTCGTCTGCGGATTTCTCTGCCCCTTCGGTTGGATCCAGGAACTCATTCATAAGATCCCCTTCCCCAAGAAGCTGAAAAAACTGCCGGGCGAAAAGCTGCTCCGGTGGTTGAAATATCTCATTCTTTTGATCTTCGTCCTTCTTCTGCCGATGTTCTTCATCGACGTCACCGGCATCGGTAAGCCTTGGTTCTGCGCTTATATCTGTCCTGCCGGAACTTTGGAGGCAGGAATTCCTCTGGTGCTTGCCAATCCCGCCCTGCGGCAGACGTTGGGCTTTCTCTATACCTGGAAACTGCTGATCCTGGCAGTACTCCTGTTTTTATCACTTCTCGTATGGAGACCCTTCTGCCGTTATCTCTGCCCCCTGGGCGCCATCTATGGTTGCTTCAATCCCATCGCGTTGGTACGCCATCGCATAGAGGAAAAGAAATGCACCGACTGCGGTACCTGCACTCAAGTCTGCCCCATGAACCTCCCGGTACGGCAAAAGCCCAACACCATGGAATGTGTCCGATGCGGAAAATGTCGGGACGCTTGCCCCACCAATGCATTGGAACTCATCTATCCCTTTAAAAAGAACTAAAAAACACTCCGTTTGGATTTCCAAACGGAGTGTTTTTTTAATCTCTTCTTTTATTCACGCCGCTGCCATAAAGCTCGATACGGCTTCCTTTCGTAATAGGGCCTTCCGTCCTCTGCAATTCTCTGACACGGTCAAAGAACGCTTTTCTCTCCGGCAAAACGGCAGGAGCAGGCGCAAGCCCGTAGAACTTTTTATAGAAATCCTCCACCGTTCCGGCAAGAGCGCTCAAAGGTGCTGCCACGTCCTCGCCCTCGGCATACCGCCGCATCAAGATGCCCTCGCCGACGCAAAGACGCCAGGTTTCGTTAAAATAATGCTCCCAAAGGAACTGGGCAAAGAATACCAGGCGCATTTTGGTGCCGTAAAAACGCACCTCATCATTTCCGGTCTTAGGAATCTCCCCTGCCAGGCAATCGCCCTTGCAGATGGCATCTTGAATGGCCTCGGTGGTGTTCTCTTTTGCAAATACTACCGTAAAGTGACGGCCAAACTGATCCGTCTCAAAATCGTGATTATGAGAATCGCTGCTCCCCACTGCAGGAAGAACGTTCCCTTTGGCAAAATGTTTCTGCCAGAGCGCCAGCTGCAGATTACAATTCTTATTTTGGATGCCGCCCATCAACTCAAAGGCATCAAAGATCTTTTCTTTAAAGAGAAGATCTGCCCAATCAGTATGTACGTTATACCGCTGAGGGCACCAATAGGGGTGGGCAAAAATCGCAATACCGCCGCTCTTATGAATTTCTCTGCAAGCCCAGGAGGCACGCGCGATCCGATCGCGGAACTGTTCCGGAATATGAGAAAGCGTCTTCGCGACCTCCTGCACCTCTGCCTCATAGGTTTCGGGATCATGGACGTAGCGATGGGTCACGCTGGTCTTACATCCGGCATTGACGATGTGCATATCCGAGCCGGGAGTATGGACCTCTTCCCCTTTCATAATATGCATCCCAAGAGGAATTCCGTCAAATAGATCTATAGCCAGCTCGGAGGTATACATCCGGTTATGATCGGTAAGAGAAAAGAAATCAAAGCCTTCCTCCCGATAATCGGCAGGAGTCACAGAAATGCCGTCCTTGCCGTCCGACCAATAGGTATGGCTATGCAGATCGCCCTTTAAGGGACGAAGCCCGTAAAGATCCTCCTCCACTGCATACATCCGAAGCTCGCGCTGTGCCTGGAACTGCTTCGGATTTTCGTCCTTGACCGAAAGGAGTACCTTATATTCCTGCTCTTTTTCAAAGGTATGAATAAACTTCATACAGCCATTTTCGATCCGGAACGGATGATCCTTGGAAATTTTTTCGTGATAGTCCAGGGTGTCATCCTCAAGGCCGTAAACCGCCAATTCATACTCCACTTCCTCCCGGAAATACCAGGCAAGATCCCGGGGATAAACGGTCACCTCCGTCTTCTTTCCGACGCAAGCAACGGAAGGATAGCATTGATAGCGCAGATGTGCATTTCGCATTTTGAGCTCTCCTTTTTAATAAAACGTCGCCACTTCTTCCAAGGGAGGAAGTGCAGACTCCAATTCCTGCACCGTCAGGATGGGACCCTGGCGGCCGTATGCAGGATGCTCGCCCAAACGGATCTTGGCGGTGACGGTCGCCCATTGCCCGTTCTTCAGGGAGAAGGCATCGGGATAAAGGCAGACCACACCGGCGAACTGAATGTCGTCCACACAGCAGGTCATGACCTGCCGCCCAAAGACGAAAAAACTGCCGTCGCTCCGCTCGTCCAGAATGACGCGTCCCTTCAGTTTCACCGTCTTTCCCTCATAGTTAGGAAGTTCTTCGGTCAGATCGCGATACCAGATGGCATAATCCCGATCCTCGATCTCTACGATGGGAGCGTTCATATCAAAGGGCAGGGGATCCTCAATGGTATCGGGGATGACCTTCCCGTTCACGTCCTCGTAGACGATATCTGCCCGGCGGGAAAGTCCGCGCACCAGTTTATGATAGGGCATGAGATCTGCTCCGGCAGGCAGGCGGTTAAAGATGACCATCTCTGCCGTCTTTAACTTATCTGCCACCAGATTACGCATATTAGCGTTATAGGTCAGAATGGTGGTACTGTCCATAAAGCAAAACTCCTGGACAATGACCCAGCCCTCCGGCAGAGCATCGAAAAGGAGATTGCCCTCCCACATTCCGTTGTACTCCAAAAAGACCCTTTGCGCCCGGGAGCTTTTTACCATCCGCTCCAAAAGCTTAGGTTTCAGTTCGTCCTGATCTTCGATGGTCTGGATCGCCACCCGATGGGGCATTTTAGAGGGATCAAATTCCACCTCTCCCTCCTCGCAGACCAAAAGCAAGGTGGGGGTGCCGTCGTTATAAGAAGGATCTTCCAAGGTATCTTGGATAAACCGGCTTTTACCGGCATCCAGAAATCCGGTAAATAGATAGACCGGGATCTGTTGCATACTTAACCCTCCAATCCAAAGAGAACGGGCAAGGCGGCCTCGTCCAAATCCGAACCGATAACGCAAAGGCGGCCGATCACCTGTGCAGAGCCGACGCGCACGTCCTGCTCGCCGGGTACGTAGTCAAAGAAAAGCCAGCCGCCGTTGCCGTCGGCCACCATACCCTTGGCGCGGAGAATGGTGCCAAATTTACCGGTATCCAATTCCTCCAGCATCGCCTCCAGCTGTTCCTTGGAATAGGTACGGGTGGTTTCTTTTCCCCAGCTGGTAAAGACATCATCGGCATGATGATGGTGATGATCGTGGTCGTGGCAACCGCAGGTGCACTCTGCCCCATGCTCATGATGGTGCTCATGATGATGCTCGTGCTCATGATGATGCTCGTGCTCATGATGATGCTCATGCTCATGATGCTCATGTTCATGATCATGATCGTGACAGCCGCAATCACAGTCCGGGCCATGCTCATGGTGATGATGCTCATGGTGATGCTCCAATTCATGGAGGATCTCATCGAGGGTATCCTTTCGTTCCATGGCCGCCAGAATCTGTTTTCCGTCCAGCTGATCCCAGGGCGTTGCGATAACGGTGGCACCCGGATTCTTTTCCTGCACCAATTTGACTGCCGCCGCCAATTTTTCCTCGCTCAGGTTTTGAGAACGGCTCAAAATGATGCAAGCTGCATGCTCCAGCTGGTTATCGTAGAATTCCCCGAAGTTTTTGGCGTAGATGCGGCACTTTCCGGCATCCGCCACGGTTGTAAAGGAATTTAACTTCACATCTTCAAGCTCCAGATTGGTCACCGCCGTGATCACGTCGCTGAGTTTTCCCACGCCGCTGGGCTCGATCAGTACTCTGTCCGGATGATAGGTTTCCAAAACCTGCTCCAGCGCCTTGCCGAAATCCCCCACCAGACTGCAGCAGATACAGCCGGAATTCATCTCGGTGATGGCAACGCCGGCCTCTTCCAGAAAACCGCCGTCGATGCCGATCTCACCAAATTCATTTTCAATCAACACCAATTTTTCACCGGCATAAGCCTCTTCCATCAATTTCTTAATGAGGGTGGTCTTACCGGCGCCCAAAAAACCGCTGAATATATCGATCTTCGTCATAGTTATTCCTCCGCTTTCGTTAACTTTGCAAAGTTGGCCATAATTTTTTTCGTTCCCACAGTGTCAAATTGCACCTCCAGCAGGAAGTCGCTTCCCATGGGTGTTTTAGAAATCAAAGTGCCGTTGCCAAAGGTCTTGTGCTTGACCCGATCGCCGCAGTTAAAATCAAAGGTAGGTGCCGGAGCCGCAGGACGGCGGATCGCCGGCTGGGCAGAAGGCGTCGCAAAACTGCTGCGCACCGGTGAAGCGGCACTGCGATTGCCGTAAGCCGGCTTGGTAGAGGGCGCACTTCCATAGGACGGCGCACCAAGGGGCGACTTGGGCGATAGATCCTTCACTACCAAAGGCGGCAGTTCCTTCAAAAAGGAGCTGGGCATACAAAATTGCGTCCGCCCGTATAGCATCCGCTGGCGGGCGTGCAAAAGATAAAGACACTTTTTCGCCCGGGTCACGCCCACGTACATCAGCCGACGCTCTTCCTCCAGTTCGCCGTCGTCCATGCAACGCTGGCTGGGGAAAAGCCCCTCTTCCATGCCGATCATAAAGACGTAGTTAAATTCCAAGCCCTTGGCACTATGAAGGGTCATCAAGACCACGCGCTCATCCTCATCGGTCATCTGATCCAGATCGGTCATCAGCGAGACCTCCTCCAAAAAGCCGGAAAGCTTTCCGTCGGGGTTGTCCTGCTGATACTGCTTTACCGAGGAGCAAAGCTCCATGATGTTATTGATCCGATCTCGTGCCTCGTCGGTGTCCTCCTGCTCCAGCATGGTGATATAGCCGGACTCTCTGGCGACCCGCGCCACCCATTCATCAAGAGGCATACGCTCCAGCTCCACGCTTAATTGATCAATGAGCGTCGCAAAGGCCGCGAGTTGCGGAGCCGTACGGCTGAGCGTCGGATATTCCGAAGCACGGCGCATAATCTCCAGCATGGGCAAAAACTCACGCCGGGCAAGCTCCTCCACGTTGGCGATGGTAGTAGCCCCGATCTTACGCTTCGGCTCATTGATGATCCGCTTCAACCGCAGATCGTCCCGCTGATTGTTGACCACCTGGAGATAGGCGAGAATGTCCTTGATCTCCTTGCGTTCGTAGAAACGAAATCCACCTACTACTTTATAAGGAATACCGCTCTTCACGAAATAACGCTCCACCGAGTTCGCCTGAGCGTTGGTGCGGTAGAGGACGGCAAAATCACTGAACTTCGCCCCCTGCACCACCCGATCCTGCACAGTCTCGGCGATATAGCGGCTCTCTTCAAAATCATCGTTTAACCGCTTGACGTAGATAGGTTCTCCCTTCTCCCCTGCAGTCCAAAGATTTTTCCCCTTGCGCTGGGTATTATGAGCGATCACCGCATTGGCGGCATCCAGAATATTGGCGGTGGAGCGGTAGTTCTGCTCCAGGCGGATCACCTTAGCGTTGGGAAAATGCTCTTCAAAAAGCAAAATGTTTTCGATGGTGGCGCCGCGGAATTTATAGATACTCTGATCGTCGTCGCCCACCACGCAGATATTCTTGAATTTGGAGGAAAGCAACGCAACCAGCCGATACTGTAAGGGGTTGGTATCCTGATACTCGTCCACCATGATATACCGAAAGCGTCCGGCATATTTGGCAAGGACCTCCGGATGGTTCTCAAAGAGCTCCACCGTCTTGAGGATCATATCGTCAAAATCCAGGGCGTTGGCTTCCCGGAGCGCCGCATCGTACCGCGCGTAGATCTTGGCGATCTGCTCCTGGCGAAGATCACGGCCGAAATGCCTGCAATACTCCTCCGGGCTGATCCGCTGATCCTTGGCGTGGGAGATGGCCCATTGCACCGACCGCGCCGGCAAGGTGCTGTCGTCGATCTCTAAGGCCTTCATCGCCGCTTTAATGACACGTTGACCGTCGTCGGTATCGTAAATGGTATAATTGCTGTTGAAAACGCCGTCCACGCCGATCTCCGCCCGAAGCACCCGACCGCAAAAGCTATGGAAGGTCGCCGCCGTCACGCCGAAGGCATCCGCCCCCATCATAGCGTCGATTCGGTCGCAAAGTTCCTTGGCCGCCTTATTGGTAAAGGTAATGGCAAGGATATGATACGGCGCGCAAAGTCCCTTGGAAAGCAGATAAGCGATGCGATTGATCAGCACCGTGGTCTTACCGCTTCCGGCACCGGCCAGAATAAGGAGCGGCCCATCCGTATAGGCCACCGCTTCGCGCTGGCGTTCATTCATTGCACTTAATTTTTCGTTCAAAACTTCTTGAAGCATGTTATCCTCGCATCCGGGGTGAACCAAGAAATCCGACTTTTTAAAACGGAGTTCGGTTTTTCTGGTTCCCCCTATTTTCTAAATAATCATTATACTACTTTTGCCTATTCAAGTCAACGAAAAAAGCCTGCCAAAAGGCAGGCTTTTTGATATTCAATTACTCTGCGTCGCACTCTTCTTCGCAGCAGCAGCAATCCCCGTCGCACTCCTCAAGATCGTTGAGGTCGAACTCCAGGTCCTCGCCGCAGTTGGGGCAGTTGATCTTGCCGATCTCGGCCACTTCGTCATCCACGGAGAATTCCTCACCGCAGGTGGGGCAAACGATGGTATAGTAATCATCTTCATCCTCATACTCATCGTCCAGCTCCTCGTCGAGGAAGCACTCAACGGCATCCAGATCCTCATCGATCTCCTGGATGTACTCATCCAGCTCGATAATGTTGTCCTCTGCATCGGCGATGGCGGCAGCCATATCGTCCAGGACGTCCACGATATTGACGAACAGCTCCTTATACGGATCCTCGTCAGAAAGCTTCATGCCCTGCATCAAACCTTTAATATAAGCAACTTTCTCCAACATAGCAGTTCTCCTTATTATTCTTTTGCACGACCCATGTACTCGCCGGTACGGGTATCGATCTCGATGAGCTCACCCTCGTTGATGAAGATGGGCACCTTAACAACAGCACCGGTCTCCAAGGTAGCGGGCTTGGTCACGTTGGTCGCGGTATCGCCACGCACGCCGGGCTCGGTCTCGGTAACCAGGAGCTTGACGAAGAAGGGGCACTCCACGCCGAAGACGTTGCCGTTATAGGACATGATCTTGACGGTATCGTTCTCCTTCACGAACTTGAAGGCATCGCCCAGCTTATCCTCGCCGAGGGGCAGCTGATCATAGGTCTCCATATCCATGAAGTAGTAGAGATCACCATCCTGATAGAGGTACTGATAATCCTTGCGATCGATGGTCGCATTCTCAAACTTATCGGTGGGGTTGAAGGATTTCTCCTGGATCGCACCGGTGATAACGTTCTTAAACTTGGTGCGCACGAAAGCGGCACCCTTACCGGGCTTTACGTGCTGAAATTCAATTACCTGATAGACCTGACCGTCCATATCGAAGGTCACGCCGTTTCTGAAATCGCCAGCTGTCAACATAATTACATATTTCCTTTCTTTTACGAAAAATTCTCTAAAGTATATTCTACATGATAAAACTGTATTTTTCAAGAGAATTCTCAGATTTTTACGATATTTTCTTCAAAAATCCGTTTCATCTCCAAAGCATCTTTGCTCTGGGTGCCTGCCGACTCGCAAATAATGATAGGCTCTGCCCCTCTTTTGGCCAGCACTGCTGCCAGGGGCGCAAAATCCGGTCCGTAAACGGTATCCTCAAAGGTCAGATGCCGCTTTTCGCCGCCGGCGGTATATTCGATCTTGGAGAAATGAGCGTGGAACCGGCTGGCCCGCTCACGCCCCAAGGCATCCTCCATGGTGGCAAGTACACGCTCATAATCTGCCTCGGTGTAAAAAAGCCCCTGCTCCCGGGCGTTGAGATGCCCGAAATCAATGGTAGGCAGGATCCGCCCGTCTACGCCGCAAAGGGTCATGACCTCGGAAAGTGAACCCAACTGATTGATCTTGCCCATGGTCTCCGGGCAAAGAATAAGGTCGCCGTACCCCTCGGCATCAAAGGCCTCTACCGCCTTTTTCAAGGTATCCACCGCAAGATAGATCGCTTCCTCCCGGCTGATCTTGGCGCAGGAGCCGGAATGGAAAATGATCCGCTTGGCACCGATCTTTTTGGCAAGAGCCGCACTCTCCAAAAGATAACGGATGCTCCCCTGCCGCTTTTCCTCCTCCAAGGAAGACATGGAAATATAATACGGCGCATGGATCGAAAGGGTGATCTGATATTTCTCCGCCTCTTCTTTCAGTTTTTGGGCGGTCAGTTCATTCATCCGCACGCCCCGGCCGCACTCCACCTCGTAGGCGGTCAGCCCGATCTTATTCAAAAAGGCAGGCATCCGATCGGTGGTCTTGTTTCCCTCTGCTTTAAACCACTCGCAGTTACCACCCGGTCCGAATTGGATCATTTTTGTCCCTCCATTCTGCGCCGCCGCTCGATGACCGGCCGCTCCAGCGCTCTTTTCAGTTTAAAAAACACCGTCTCTTTATGATCGATAGGCTCCACCAGGACGGTAACCATCCCAGCAAGATTGCCCCCCAGCATATCGGTATAGATCTGATCCCCCACCAGGGCGATCTGACCCTTTGGTAAGCCAAACTGCCGCCGGATGCGCCCGAGCACAACCCCTAAGGGCTTGCAGGCGCGGTGATACGCCGGCACCCCCAGCTCCTTGGCATACCGCCCGACGCGCCTGCTGTTATTATTGGACGCAATGGCGATCTGAATTCCCTGCTCCTTTAATCTTGCAAAGAGCGCCAGGTTTTCCGGCGTCGGCTCCGGCGTGCGAAAGCCTACCAAAGTATTATCAATGTCAAAGATAATGCCCCGAATTCCATGGGTATGCAGAAACTCATCGGTCAGCCCATAAATATCCGGAAGCAAAAATTGCGGCATCAATACCATCCGTTTTCTCCTCATTTAAATCATTGATAACAGTATAGCAAAGTTTGATTGTAAATTCAAGAATTATCGTGTATAATAGAACTATTAAATACCGAAAGGTCGGATCAAAATGAAACTGAACGTATCCAAAGAACAGCGAAGCTGGGGTCTCGTCGCCTTTTTCGTACTGGCCGGCGCGGCGGTCTTTATTGCCGTCCTGCTCAATCTGAACCGGGTGACCGGCGTCATCCGGACGGTGCTCTCCCTCTTCGTGCCGTTCTATATCGGCTTTGCCATCGCCTATCTTTTAAACCCCATCATGAAGTTTTGGGAAGATAAGGTGCTCCGCAAGGTCAAAAAGCCGCAGACCAAACGAACGCTGGCGATGGTCATCACCTACACCCTCTTTTTGGTCGTCGTCGGCGGCGCGCTGGCGTATCTCCTGCCCCGGCTTGTCACCAGTCTGACCAAGCTGGCGAACGAGATCCCCGGCTATTATAATGCCTTCATGAAGAATACGACGGAATTCATCGAAGCCCACCCGGACATCAACGAGGTCTACCAGCGCTATTCCACCCAAATCCAGGACGCCATCGGCAAATTGGTCAATTATCTGACCGGCTATCTCAGCGCCCTACTGCCTAAAGTGGCAAACGCCACCCTGCAGGTGGGCAGTACCTTGATCAATATCTTCGTCGGCATCGTCATCTCGATCTATCTCTTGATCGATAAAGAAAAACTCATCGCCCAATGCAAAAAGGTCTTGAGCTTTATCTTCAAGAAGGAAAGACGCTACCAAAAGGTTCTGACCGTCGGCAAGGTGACCCACGAAAAGACCCTGAACTATATCACCGGACGGCTTTTGGACTCCCTCATCGTCGCCGTTATCACCTATCTCTTTATGGCGATCTTCCGGGTGCCCTACGCCCTTCTTTCCGCCCTCTCGGTGGGCATCTTTAATACCATCCCCTACTTTGGCTCCTGGCTGGGCGCCATTCCGCCCACCCTCATCGTCTTGATCACCAAGCCCTCGGTGCTGATCCCCTATCTGATCTTCATCATCCTCTTGGAGCAGCTGGACGGCAACGTCATCGGTCCCAAGATCCAGGGCAAGCAGTTAGGACTCTCCGCCCTCTGGATCATCTTCGCCATCTTCCTCTTTGGCGGCATCTTCGGATTCCTTGGTATGGTGCTCGGCGTCCCCTTCTTCGCCGTCATCTACTACTTCGTCAACGCTGCCATTAACGACGGTCTGGAAAACCAAGGCAAATCCACCGACACCGCCGACTACGCCAACCCCGAAGACCGTGAGATCATCGAAAAAGAATAATGAGAAATAATAAATAACAAAGAATAATATAATTAGAAGAGTTCCGTGCCAACGCACGGAACTCTTTTTTTAATATCCACAATCTTTAAAAATCCAGTTCCCACCCTTATTCCTGACTAATACCCAGGAATAATAGTGTGTATCTCCGGGAGAAAATGGACCGTTTTCATAGAGAGGACTCACGGTAAACTGTGACTTAAAAACGATGGCTTCCTCTGCCTCATACTGCTTTTTCAACCCGTCAGCCTGCCCTAAAGAAAACGCTTCATCATAGGTTAATTCCTCCAGAGTACAGTCGTCAAACCCCTTTGAAAACTGACGAAGGATCACGTCAGCCGCTGATTGAAGCTCCGCTTCAGAATAAAGCTTCGACTCTCCAAGTTTGATTTGCACGTCATCAACTTTGCCCCGACTGCAGCCGGAGAAGACCATCAAAACCACTACAAGAAGAAAGCAAACTATCGTTTTTCTTTTCACGAATGACACCTCCTGACCATTATCACAAGCTTTATGCGGATATTATAACAGAACTTCCGGGATTTTTTCTTTAAGATTTATTTAATCTTTAAGCTCCACCACCGTAATTCCAGAGTCTCCCTCACCATAGGCTCCTAAGCGGAATGATTTTACTAAGGGATGAGAGCGCAAAAATTGATGCACGCCGGAGCGCAAAGCGCCGGTGCCCTTGCCGTGGATGATGGTGACGGAATGGAGATGATCCAAAAGAGCGGTATCCAGGAAAAGGTCGATCTTTTCCTCCGCATCCAGGATGGTCTCGCCCCGAAGATCCAGCTCACTTTTAGCCATGGAATGGGATTCCATCCGTTGCACCCGGGTGGAGGTACCCTTCGGCTTCTTTTCCTCTTCCTTGGGGGCAAAAAGCTCTTTTTTGCTGATCTTCAAGCGGATGCCGTCGCAGTCCACCTGCACCTGCTCGCCCAGAATGGCAAGGATATTGCCGTGGCGGTTCATTTTGGCGACGAAGACGCGCATTCCCACCTTCAGCTGACCCTGGATCTCCTCCCCCTTTCGGGTGGCAGTCGGCTCGTTGCCGAGATGATCCAAAAGCCGGGCAGAGCCGCTCTTGACGCCGCTCCGCAATGCTTGCGCGGTAGCTTTATCCAGCTTATCCTGCTTTTCTTTCAGTTCTTTCATAAAGGCGTCTGCCTGACGGCGCGCGGTCTCCACCAAATTCCGCGCCTTCCTCTGGGCGTCTGCCACCTCCCGATCGGCTCCGGCAAGAAGCTTTTTCCGCTCCTCTGCCAAAGCGTCCCGTTCTTTCTTGAGCGCCAGCCGCTCCTCGCCCAAAGAAGCAAGCCGCTCCTGAAGGCGGTTTTGCTCCTGCTGCAGTCGGTCGATGACCTGCTCCAGCTGGCGGTCATTCTCTCCCACCCGGTGCTCTGCATCCCGGATGACCTCCTCTGAGAGCCCTAAATGCCGGGAGATCTCAAAGGCGTAGGACTTGCCGGGAATTCCCACCTGCAACCGATAGGTAGGACTTAACGTTTCTAAATCAAAGGCAAAGGACGCATTCTGCACCCCCTCATGGGAAAGGGCATAGGTCTTCAGCTCGGTATAATGGGTAGTCGCCGCCACGTAGGAGCCGCCCCGGCGAAGCCGTTCGATGACCGAGACCGCCAGCGCCGCACCCTCCACCGGGTCGGTGCCGTTGCCCAACTCATCGAAAAGCACCAAGCTTTCGCTGTCGCTATGCTGCATAATATTGCGAATATTCTTCAAATGGGAGGAGAAGGTGGAAAGGGATTGCTCGATGGACTGCTCGTCCCCAATATCCGCATACACCCGATCGAAGATATAGAGCTTCGCCTCCTCCGCCGGCACCGGAAATCCGGCCTTTGCCATCAGCGTGAGAAGACCCAAGGTCTTCAAAAAGACCGTCTTACCGCCGGTATTAGGACCGGTGATGACGATGGTATCAATACCGCCGCCCATGGCAATATCCAAGGGCACCATGGTCTCCTTGGGGATCATGGGATGGCGCGCACCCTTAATGTCGATGGTTTTATCCTTCGTCAAGACAGGCGGCGTACAATGGGCATCGCCGGCATACTTCGCCTTGGCAAATACCATGTCCAGCGCCACGATGGTTTTATAGGAAGTTAGAAGCGGTACGGCGATCTCGGTGATCTTCTGGGTCAGTTCCTCCAGGATCCGGGCGATCTCCGCCTTTTCCTCCGCCTCTAATTTACGGATCTGGTTATTCCCCTCCACCACGAAGAACGGCTCGATAAAGAGGGTGCCGCCGCTATTGGAGGTATCATGCAAAAGACCCTTGACCTCGCCCCGGTTATCCGCCCGGACGGGGACGACGTAGCGGTCGTACCGCAAGGTCACGATGGGCTCCTGCAAGGACTTCGCCACCTCGGGCGTCCGGATGTACTTTTCCAGCTGGCTCTTGATGCCGTTGGCAGTAGAGGTGATCTTCCGCCGAATGGACGCCAGCGCCGGCGAAGCGTCGTCTGCGATCAGCTCCTCGGTGATAAAGGTGCGGTCGATCTGCTCATAAAGCTTCCGATCCTCATAAAGCTGACCGAAAAATAGATCCAGCGAGGGGGTATCAAAATTCTTGTCTCCATAATAGCGCAGAAGATCCTGACCGGTCTTTAACAGCTTGCCGGCGGCCATCAGCTCGATGCTGCCAAGGGTGATCCCTTTCCCGGCCTTGCTGATATAGAGCGGCAGATTTTCCGATAACCGATTGAGCGGAAACCGAGGGCTCCGCTCCAAAAGCTGCATTGCCGCCGCAGTCTGCTCGATCTGCAACTGGGCGCAGGGCGCCGAAAAGAGCGGCAAAAGCTCTCTCAGGCGGTTGGCCGCCTCCTCGGTGACGCACCGCTTCGCCGCCTGCTCCAGCACCTTGAAATATTCCAAAGCCGTCAAAGACTTTTTATAGTAAAATAAATTCTTATTACTCATCCTCAAATACCGTTTTCCAAAGCTCCAACGCCGAAGCCTGGAGTTCTAAATGATAAAGCATAAAGGCTTCCGTCAGCCGGGAAAGCCGCACCAATTCCTCCTGGGGAATGGAAAAGCCGTATGCTTTTTTAGGTTCCTGGTTTAAAATATGGGTCAATGCCGCCACCACCGTCCCGGTCACCGGCACCGATTTCGCAGAAAGACCGCAGGACGCGCATAAAATACTGCCGTCCTCCAAAGCAAAAAGACTCCCCGGATGTCCGCAATCCGAGAGGGTAGGGCAATAGCCCATCAATTGCATCGTCTTCAGTTCAAAGACGCTCTTCACAAGCCGGGGCGATTTCCCACGCCCCAATAAGTACAATCCGTTCAGCAAAAGCGGTAAAAGCGCGCCGGTCTCCCCCGGCACGCCCTTGCCGAAATAAAGCACCACTTGGGCAAAATAACCGGCGAGAAAGGTATTTTCCATCCGGTTCTTCAGTTCATGAAAAGGTTCTTCCAAGGAAAAGGAATTCAAAAGGTAGTTGCCGCCTGCAGTCTCGTAGAGCACCCATTCCCCATAATAGAACTGATCGTATTGAGTTTTCTTTCGGCTGCTCTTGGCAAAGACGGTAATACAGCCCTTCCGCTCTGTCAGGATGGTCAATACCCGTTCCTCATGGACCGTTTGGCCGATCCGCAGCAGGATTCCCTTGACCTTGCATGTCATATCCCGGTTGCTTCTCCTTGTCCCCCAGCGCGTGGTAAAGCAGATAAGCCTCCACGCTGCCGGTATTTTCAAAGCACTTCCATGCTTCGTTCTGATCCATCTCTATCACCTCATTACTATTGTACCGAGAACGAGGTGAAAAAGTGATAGTAAAAAATGGTTTTACTCTTAGCCAAAGCATTTAAAACCCAAACCAGATTTTGAACGGCAGATTTTTCGCTCTGACTTCGTTAAAATACTCGCCAATACATCAAGTATTGGCTGTGTTTTTGCCTTGCATATCAAAAAATCTGCTCGTTCAAAATTCTCCGACCTATAAAGGTGCGGTTTTGGTGCAAATTTTTATGATAGCGGAGCAGATAAGGCTAACGCCTATCTGCGACAATGAGTTAAAAAGGTGCCCAAAACCGCCCTTTTAGGCTGATTTGGCTTTAAATGTTTTGGCTAGTAAATCCAAGCGAATCCAAAAGACCCGCATTGTTTTCCCAGTCGCGCTTGACCTTGACAAAGCATTTCAAAAAGACCTTGCAATCAAAATGACGCTCCAGCTCCTCACGTGCCTTACTGCTGATCTCTTTAAGCTTCGCGCCGTTCTTGCCGATGATAATTCCCTTATGGGAGTCCTTGGAGCAATAGATCACCACGTAGATGGAGATCAGCCCATCCTCTTCCTCAAAGGAGTCCACCGCCAGGGCTACGCCGTGGGGCACCTCCTGCCCCAAAAGATAGAGCATCTTCTCCCGAACCACCTCGCAGGCATAGACCGCCTCCGGCTGATCGCTGACCTGCTCCGGATCAAAGAAGAAGGGAGACTCCTCCGCCCGATCCTCCAGCTCTTTCAAAAGAATGTCCACGCCGTCGCCGCTCTTGGCAGAAAGCGGAATGACCGCGTCAAACTCATAAAGCTCCATAAAAGCGGCAATGGCAGAGAGGATCTTTTCCTTGGGGATGGCGTCCACCTTATTGATCACCAGGAGCGCCGGGATGCCCATTTTCCCCAGCCGTTCCAGCATCCGCTTTTCTGCATCGTTGGGCGCCTTGGCCTCCGATACGAAGATGGCGATCTCCGCCTCGTCCACCGTATCGCTGACCGTCTGCTCCATCCGCTTTCCAAGTCCACTCTTGCCGGTAATAAAGCCGGGCATGTCCATAAAGACGTACTGCACCTCTCCCCGGGTCAGAATACCGGTGATCCGGGTACGGGTGGTCTGGGGCTTGGGCGAGACGATGGAGATCTTCTCGCCGATGATTTTGTTTAAAAGGGTGGATTTTCCCACGTTCGGCCGACCCATCAGGGTGGCGAAAACAGTTTTGGTTGACATAATTTATTAATCCTTCTTATAGGTTTTTTTGCAAAAAATCAAAATGAGCATCAGCGCCGCATAAAGGGCAAGTCCCAAAAGCCGGTACCAGACGCCAAACCAGGCGACGATCTCGGCAAAGACCGCAAGATCCCAAAAGAGATGGTAAGCCACAAAGACCGCCCCCACCGCCACCATCAGCACCGCCGCCGCGGCAGAATCCTTGGCATGGCGGATATGGCGGGATTTTTCACGGGTAATTTTATTGTCCGTCTGCTCAATGGCCGTGTTCAGACTCTCCGCCGCCATTACCGTGGTGGTCAGTAGGATCAAAAGCCCCCACTCCGCACCGGAGAAATCATAAAACATTCCGCCCAGCAAAAAGACGGTCAGCGCCGCAAAGCAATGGATGCGGAAATTCCGCTCGCAAGCGAGGTTAAACCCAATGCCCCGGATGGCATAATGAAAACTCTTTAAAAAACTTCTCATCGTGTCAGCCCCATTCCTTTTAAGATCTCTTCCTGGCGGCAAAACATCTCTTTTTCTTCCTCATCGCCCAGCTCGTGATCATAGCCCAAAAGATGGAGGACGCTATGTACCGTCAGAAACGCCAGCTCCCGCTCAAAGGAATGGCCGTATTCCTCCGCCTGCATCCGCGCCTTATCGGGGCAAAGCACCATGCTGCCCAAAAAGACCGCCTCGGTGCCGGGATCCGGCTCCGCCGTAAAGGGATCCTCCTCCATCGGGAAAGAGAGGACGTCGGTAGGACGGTCGATGCCCCTTTGCTCTAAATTGATGGCATGGATCTCCTCAAGATCCGCAAAAAGCACCTCCACCTCCGCATCCTGCGGAAATTCCTCGTATGTCAAGGCGGCCTCCACCGCCTTTTGGATCAGCGCCTCATGCGCCGCTTCTTCCATGGTTACGATTACTCTCATTGTTTTTCCTCTCATAGGCGTCCACGATCTTCTGCACTAAGGCATGGCGGACAATATCCTTCTTTTCAAACTTATGGATCCCGATCTGCTCAATGTTCTTCAGGATCTTCAGGGCGTGCATCAAGCCGGAGGGCTTGCCGTCCAGGTCGATCTGGGTGGGGTCACCGGTGACGACGATCTTGGAATTAAAGCCAAACCGGGTCAAGAACATCTTCATCTGCTCAATGCTGGTGTTCTGCGCCTCATCCAGAATGATAAAGCTGTTGTCCAGCGTCCGTCCGCGCATATAAGCCAGGGGCGCGATCTCGATGATATTCTTTTCCATCAGCCCGGCCACCGTCTCGGGGCCCAGCATCTCAAAGAGCGCATCGTAAAGGGGGCGCAGATAAGGGTCTACCTTATTCTGCAAGTCCCCGGGCAGAAAGCCCAGCTTCTCCCCTGCCTCCACCGCCGGACGGGTCAAGACGATCTTGCTGACCTGCTTCGCCTTCAAGGCAGAGACCGCCAGCGCCACCGCAAGATAGGTCTTACCGGTACCGGCAGGTCCCACGCCAAAGGTCACCACGTTTTTATGAATACACTCCACGTAATTCTTCTGCGCAATGGTCTTGGCCTTGATGGGCTTTCCACGGGTGGTGATGCAGATGCACTCGTCCAGCGCCTCCACCACGTTGCACCCGGAGTCCTCCCGCGCCAGGTTAATGAGATACCGTACCTTTTGCACGTCGATCTGCTCGCCCCGTGCGGCCAGAGAAAAAAGATTCTCCAAAACCACGCAGGCCATCTCCACGTTTGCCTCCTCCCCGGAGAGCACCAAATGCTCTGCCCGGTTAATTAGGCGAATATCCAGTTCCGTTTCGATGATCCCGGCATTTTCATCAAAGGGGCCGAAGACCACCGGGATCAAAGCGATTTCCGGATTGTTAAAATTCTTCTGCATTCTCCGTCTTGATCGGCAGTTCAATACCGATCTCCTCTTCACAATAAAATTTCGCGTCGATCTGCAAACCATCCGTTGTCACGTTTTTTTGCAGCTGCCGCTTTCGTACCACGGTCTGAGCCAAGAGATCCTTCTCAAAAAATCCCAATTGCGCAAGCGCCACCTCTTCCGCCTCCGCCTCGGTGCGGTTCACCTCGGTGATCTGCACCTCCTCAATCCTCGTTCGATGAAAACGGATCGGAAAAGCAAAGGCTCCGAGCTTTAGAGGATAGTCCTCCACCATGGTATCATATTCATTATATGATATTTTTTGCGTAAAATAAAGAGGAAACTTTAACTTCCCCAAAGAAATCATGAAATAATTTCGTTTTTTGCCTGTTTTTTGGCGTATTTTTTCAGTAAAAGCGATCGAAACCGTCGTTTCATGCAGGGTTTCCGCCTTGATGGTGGCGATGGAGCGGGTGAAATGACGGACACCGTATTTGTCCGTCCAGTCGCCGCTCACCAAGAGGTCGCCGGCCGCAACCGCTTCTCCCACCTGCACTTGCCGCGTTCCGCCGTAGTCCATGATGGACAAAATAACGCCGTCCCGCGCCGCATAAATGTTGCTGGGAACCGTCAGATCCACCACCTCCGGCCGAATTCCCTTCTCCCGCACCTCCACGTATGCCGTCGTCCCCCGAATATTGATAGACATCCACGAAAGCTTCGCATTTCCCTTGAGATAGCGGTTTTCAATGGGTCCTACGTCGATGCTGCGGCGGCAGCCGATCCGTAATCCCATCTCTTTCAAGTCGGCAAGCACCTGCGTAGCAGAGGTCTCTTCGCAGCCCACCACCTCCACCTGCCAGATAAAGCCGGCGCTATAAAACACCAGCCCCAAGAAAAGCGCCAGCCCCGCCACCAAGCCCCATCTTTTTCGAAAAGGGCGAACAGCCATGAAAAGACCGCGTTTTTTCAGAATACGGATCCGCGTCCCGGTCTTAAATGCCGGCTCCCGCAGTCTTTTAAAGGCCCGGCAGGGCATGGTAAAAAGAAGCGTGCCATCCTCTGTACGATGAGGTGCGCGGATAGGGATGCGGCGGCGGTGGAGTTGATTGATAAACTGCTCGATCTGATTTCCCCGGGCCTCCACCTCCACCCGTCCGCCCAAAAAAGCCAACCGATCCTTCATTTAAACGCCCTCCCATTCCAAACACTTCAGCTTGCCGGTGACCCGAAGTCCGCCGTCCCCGAAATGCGCCAAATCAAATCCCTCGCCACGGATCACCAGAAGATACTTCTTCATATGGATCTTCACCACCTCACGCTCGTAGGTATGAATGCCTTTCGCCCCTTCTACCTGCACAGTATTCCCGCCCCAGATCTCCACGCACTCATCCAATCCGGTGGCGAATTCCGGAAGGTCAATGCAGCGCATAAACCGTTTAACTGCATTTCCTTCCCTTCTCTTACGTTTGATTTTTCTGCTCATGATCATCCCTCGTTTCGTTATTATTTCTATGAGTGGATCATAAATAATACCATGAAAAAATATGCAAAAACAGTTTTTACCTTTCTTTTATTATTTTTATTGCCGCTTTTATTAATAAACGGCAGTACCGCCGGCGAAGGCGTCCGCCAAGGGCTGAACCTGGCCTATCGTGCCGTCCTGCCGGCTCTTTTCCCGGCGATGGTGGTGTGCGGCGTGATCGGCGAGCTTTCTGAATATATTCCGCTCCCCACCGCCTGGACGGTCTGGCTCACCTCCCATCTTTGCGGATTCCCCTTAGGGATTCGGACGCTGACCCGAACCTATCAGCGCGGTCTCCTATCCCGAGAGCAAACGATCCGGCTATCCGCTTGCTGTGCCAATGCCTCGCCCGCCTTTTTGATGGTCTATGCCGGGGAAAAAATATTGGAAAGTTTTAAGGCGGGTGTTTTTCTTTTTATCGGTCAATTATTGGTTTCTTTTTTTATTGGACTTTTCAGCGGCGCATTTAAAATCACCCCTGTTCCACCGCCCGATGAAAAAAGTCTGCTTGGAGCAGTAGTGGATAGCCTTTCTGCGGCCTCCTTAGGCGGACTGACCCTCACCGGATATATTACATTTTTTGCAATGCTTGCAGCCCTGCTGAAAAATTTTCCGTTCTTTGAGTATCTTTACGGTTTTTTAGAAGTGACCGGGGGCATAAGAGGCGGCTTTTACATAGCCGGTGCAATGGTAGGCTTTTCCGGATGCTCAGCCATTCTTCAAAATGCTGCTTATTTAAAAGCGGCGGATCTGCCGCTCCTGCCCATGCTCTCCGGAAAACTCATCTATATGCTTGGAATTCCCCTGATCGGCAGGATTCTAAATTTATTTTGACAAATGATGAAATACAGGGTATAATGTCAAAAGAAGATAAAGAATGGAGAATGAAATGATTTTTTCAAAAGAGATCGAAAAAATTTGCGCTTATTGCGAGTACGGAAAATCCATCCACGGCACCGATGATATTATCTGCCCCAAAAAGGGTTTGGTGCGAGCGGATCATTCCTGCAAGAAGTTTCTTTATTCTCCTCTGCGCCGCACACCGCCCAAGCCGGTGGAACTGGATTTTAACATCTTAAATATGCCTCAATTAGACGATTAAATTTCCAAAAAATGCACCGAGATTTCGGTGCATATTTTTTTGTGCCGTACACATAATAAGATCGTCCCCCGCGGACAGAGGAAGTGCGAAAGAAGTTCTTTCGCAAAGTGAGATGCCCGGTGCATCTCAAAAGGGCGCAGTCTGCTTTTAAAAAACGGTGGGCAGACTGACGCAGAATCGCTATAGGGAGAAACGCTCCCGGCAACACCGTTTTGCAAAAGCGGAAAGTGTGCTTTTTTCGTGTTTCGGACCATCCGAGCAGCAGGACTCCAAACCGTAAATGCTATCAAAAGCACAAAGCTTTCCCCCGGACGGACGGCTGTAGTCCGACGGTATAGAAAAAGAGCGGAACGCCCTCGGGTCTTCCGCTCTTTTTATTTTCACATTCCTATTGACAAATTCTCCCTACAAGTGTAGGATATAATTGTACTACACTTGTAGGAGGTTTTATCATGAAGCTAACAGATGCAGAATGGTCGGTATTAAAAGTTCTTTGGGGCGGAAAACGATTTGCGCTGGGTGAGATCACCGCCGCTTTGAAAAAATGGAACAAAAACACCGTTTATACTTATTTAACACGGATGAACCACAAAGGCTTGGTTTCGATCGATCATCAACTGGCAAAGCCTTATGCCGCCAACGTCAGCCGGGAGGAATGCGCCCAAACGGAGCGTAACGAATTATTAAACAAAGTCTACGGCGGCGCAACCGGTGAATTGATCGCCGCCTTTCTGAAAGATACATCCATCTCTCCCCAGGAGGTGGAACGGCTGAAAAAAATGCTGGAGGAGATGGAAGTATGAGTAATATCTGGGATTTTTTATTACAGACCGTCTCTGTTTCTTTAACCGCCGGGCTGATCTGGCTGATCAAGCTGATTTTTGAAGATAAACTTTCTCCGCGCTGGCAATACGGCGTATGGAGCCTTTGGGCAGTGCGTTGCCTTTGGCCGGTCTCAAGTATGCAATATATTTTTCCGGGACTCGCGCTCCGGCTGGAAGCCTTGAAAGGAATGGCAGAGCAAGCCCTTGATTCTGCCTTTACGGAACGCTATGTGCCGATCCGTTTAAGCCACGTCTTCCCTTGGGTCACGAGCCGTCCCGTCAGCAGTACAGACTGGATTTTTACCCTCTATATCATTGGTATGCTCCTCTTTCTGATGCGCTATTTACTGGGGCATCTGCGTTTAAGGTGGTTGCTCCACAAGGGGCAAGCACCGAGCGAAGGATTAAAGAACCGCATCCATGCATTATGCAATGAACACGCGTTGAGATCCTGCAAGGTCGTCGTCATAAACGGATTAGATTCCGCCTTCGTCTGCGGTGTGCTTCACCCGGTGCTGGCGGTTCCGCACAACGACATCGACGACAAGATCCTTCTGCATGAATTGCTTCATCTGAAGCATCAAGATATTTTACAGGGCGTCTTTTGGAGTTTTTTGCGTTCTCTGCATTGGTGCAATCCCTGGATCCATTTGGTCATAAACCGCATCGAAAACGACATGGAATCTCTTTGCGATCAAAGAGTTCTGGAACGTTTGGAAGGAGAAGCACGTCGAGAATACGGTGCGATCCTTCTCGACATGGCCAATCTTCGCTATGCGCGAACACCCGGCACAAGCTCTATCTCCAATGGCGGTAAAAATATTACCCGACGCATTGCCGCCATCGTTCGGTTCAAAAAATATCCGCGCGGCATGGCGCTGGTATCGATCTGTATCATTATTTTACTGGCATACCCTATTCTGATCGGGCAAGCGGCTACCGCCAAAAAAGAGTTTTACACGCCGGATAACACGACCGAATTACATCATTCCATGGCCGCCGCACGCGTGATACGTTGTTCTACTGCCGCCGGTGCCATTGATACTTACGCCAAAGGGTTATTAACCGGCAATGCGCTGTATATCGCCACCGTTTCTCCCCTTGAAGATCACGCAGAGATTGAAAAAGAATTGCGAAGCAAGGACGGAAATCCATTTTTTCTGGAAAAGTACAGTTTGATCGGGCAGGTAGCGACCGATTTTGGCTACACCATCCCGGATCTTAATCTACAGTCAGACGGCAGTTATCGCGGAAATCTTGCATTTGAATATTATGAGAACGGCTATCATAAATCTCTTCTCATCCCCTTTCATGCGTATCAGCAAGATGGCTGGGTTGTGGAGAAAACAGGAGAGCAGCAGATCTCAGATCATCCTAAAAATGCAATCATTCAATTCTTAGATGCCGGCTCACCCCGGGTATTTACCGCTACCGGCTCTTTCGGTACGGTAACGACCTATTTACGAACTTACGCCTCCGTGAGCCAAGAGGTTCAAAACGACTTTTCCAACGTTTTCGGCATAACTTCCACTTCCACCGATCTTCAGCCGGATGCGATTTTTTATTCCATTGGTTATGAATTCAAGACCATTTATCAATGCAGTAATACCGCATTAAAAAACGTATCCGTTCAAGTAGCCCCGATAGAGCACCCCGATCAAGAAGTTGAATTCTACGAAATTAAATCCTATGGTTCCGGATCCGGCGGATTAAACCATCATTCCAAATCTTTGGTTCAAGACGATTGGGACGGGATATTAGAATTTGACAGCGGAATGGGCTATTCCAATCACCTTGAAAAGGAATTTATCAATCCCATTTCTTTTGCCGCTCAGATCCATTGGAATGATGAACTGATTGAAGAATTGATCCTTGAGGAGGTTTTTTCATGAAGAATATAGAACGCTTGGGAAATACTTTAAAGAACGTTGCTCGCGCCTATATCTTTCTGCATTTAAACTTTTCTCTCGGAACCTTAAATCTCATCCCCGATTGGGTCGGTTATATCTTGCTTTTTGATTCACTATTGATTTTAAAAGAAGAGGAAGAAACCGCTAAGCTATTGCAACCCTTAGCCATTTTGCTCGGTGTTTGGGAATTCATTCGATGGGGCTTGACATTAATAGGTTTAGAAATAAATTTTTATCTCTTAAGTGTGATCGCTACGGTTGTAAGTCTTTATTTCCATTATCAATTGCTGACCAATCTGGCTAATATTGCCCAAAAGTACGAATGCCCGGAACGAAGCAAAATCTTAAACCTGCGTACCGTACGAACGGTATTGATCACTCTGCTATCATTGCCGTTCGCCTGGAACGATTATAGGGGGCTCAGCATCGTCATTTTGTTGGCAAATGCAGTCGTCGCCCTCTGGATCACCGTTACGCTCTATTCCCTCAGACGTTCTCTTTTAGGGGAACGGCCCAATAATATCATTTATTGCGATGATGAGGAAGAATAAAAATAACCCGGAAAGATCATCTTTCCGGGTTATTTTAAATCAACGTATAGGCGAAACATTCATAATGCAGACGAGAGCCAAGATCAGTACCTTCCGGCAAAAGTGCCATTGCAATAAAGATCTCACCGCCGTCCTCGATATTTTTCAAGGTAGCGTACTCCCCTTCAATTTTAGCGACAATATATTCTTTCAGTTCCATCTTAATCCTCCAGCCGGTTTTCTTGCAGATGAAGAATATGCTCCGGCATTTCTTTCAAATAAGGACGCAGGCAGTTGGGATAAAGTTCAATCTTCTGCAAAGCGTCAACATCGACCCAGCGAAACTCCAGATTCCTGTGTTCCTCCCCCAATTCATTTAAAACGGCAAAAGGATGCTCCGGTAATGCTTCCGGATCCTTTAGTTCTGCAAGATAATAAAGATTGATTTGATGGCAGGGCGTTTGCTTTTCGGAGAACTGCTCCACCACCGCGGCCAAGCGACCCACTTTGACAGCGCCACCGCTTTGCTCCATCAAGCGCCGCGCCAGCGTTGCCTGGGTATATTCCCCGAAAGAAACAAGGCATCCGGGAATATCATAGTATTCATCAATCGTGGAGTACTGCAATAAAAGCTTATTCCTTCTGTAAAGTAATCCACCTATACAGCAAGAAAACATCCAGTCTTTCTGGGCAAAACAGATTTCATTGCTCATAATATTCATCCACCTAACATTAAAAAAGATGAAAGCCGTTCTGATGATCAGAACGGCTTTATTATGTCGGCATTACGTATCTTCCCGGGCCGTCACCAGCCAAGTATTGTCCGCATGAAGTTGCTTAACTACCGTGTTCGGAATGGGAACGGGTGGGACCAAC
>JAZQJH010000047.1:0-49338 GCA_045541555.1 Eubacteriales bacterium
CTTCAAAAGTAGCCATTGTTGTTCCTCCTTCCTTATTCTGCTCTCGGATCGATGTACTTCACAGCATCATCGAACCGGCCGTAAGTACCGATGTTCTTCTCGAAGGCATCCTTCGTATCAGCACCCTTACGGATCATATCCATCATTTTGCCCAGGTTGACAAACTGATAGCCGATGCACTCGTTATTGGCATCCAGAGCCACCTTCAGAATGTAGCCCTCCGCCATTTCCATGTAACGAACGCCCTTCACTTTGGTAGCAAACATGGTGCCGACCTGAGAACGCAGACCTTTACCCAGGTCTTCCAGAGAAGCGCCGATGGGCAGACCGTCCTCGGAGAAAGCAGTCTGGGTACGACCGTAGACCAACTGCTTGAAGATCTCACGCATTGCCACGTTGATGGCATCGCAAACCAAGTCGGTGTTCAGAGCTTCCAGAAGGGTCTTGCCCTGCAGGATCTCTGCGGCCATAGCAGCGGAATGGGTCATACCGGAGCAGCCTAAGGTCTCGACCAGAGCTTCTTCGATAATACCTTCTTTAACGTTCAGGGTCAGTTTGCAACAACCCTGCTGGGGAGCGCACCAGCCAATACCGTGGGAAAGACCGCTGATATCGCTGATCTGAGTAGCCTTGACCCACTTGCCCTCTTCGGGGATGGGGGCGGGACCGTGATGGGGGCCCTTGGCTACCACGCACATACTTTCAACTTCATGTGAATAGTTCATGATGGTTTCTCCTTCCAAAAATTGCTGTTTATTGCACAGATAGATTTATTATAAAATATTTTACATCAACTTTCAAGCCTTTTTCGCCGAAATAATTCAAAAAAGGACGCCAAGGGCAGTCCTTTTTGATTATTTTTGATCATTTTTGTTTTTTCTTCTGCTCGTATTCCTTCAGCGCATTGAGGGCAGGCTTTGCGCCGGGGATCAGCACCAGGAGATTGACGATGGTCATCAAACCGATGCCCACGTCGCCCAGCTCCCATACGAAGGTATAGGTTGCCAAGCCGCCGATAAAGAGCATGATCAGGGCAAAGACCTTATAGATGGTCTGAGAGGTCCAGTTATCGCCGAAGAGGTACGCCACGTTGGAGCGCGCATAGAAAAGCACGCCGATAAAGGTGGAGAAGCAGAAGAGGAACATGACGATGGCCACGAAGACCGAGCCAAACATTCCCAAATGATGCTCCATGGAGGTCTGCAGCAGAGCCATGCCCTGCAGACCGGCCAGCTTGCCTTCGGGTACCAGCAGCATGATCATAGCGGTGCAGGTGCAGATAACGATGGTATCAATGATAACGCCCAACGCCTGCAAAAGACCGATCTTAGCCGGATGATCCGTTTCAGCCGCGGCAGCAGCGCAAGGAGCGGAGCCGCTTCCGGCTTCATTGGAGAAAAGACCGCGCTTGACGCCGTTCATCAAGACCGCGCCAAAGCCGCCGGCCGCCACCTGGCGAAGGCCGAAGGCCTCAGAGAAGATGCGGCTGAAGACGTCCGGCATCTGCCCGATATTCTTCACCATAATGAAGATCGTGAAGCAGAAATAAAGTCCTGCCATGATGGGGACCATGATGTCCAGCACCTTGACGGTGGCATTTTTACGAAGCACGATGATCGCCGCCAATATCACCACGATAAGGGAGGTATAGAGGGGATCCAAATTGAAAGAATTCTTAAAGGACTCCGCCACGGAATTTCCGATTACCTGGCTAATACCGCCCCAACAGATAAGACCGGAGATGGCAAAAAGGATGGCAAGAACCGACTTTTTGATGGGCTTTTTGCGCCATTTTTCCACCGTCGCATGAATATACTGCGCCGGACCGCCGCGCCAGCCGCCGTAAAGGGGATCCTTTTCTTTATGAAGCTGCGCCATGGTGCCTTCCACGTAGGCAGTGGCAGAGCCGATCAAGGCGGTGATCCACATCCAGAATACCGCACCGGCACCGCCGGCAGAGATGGCGGCCACAACGCCCACCAGGTTGCCCATGCCGACACGGGTCGCAGTAGAAACGATCAGCGACTGCCAGCCGGAAAGCGCCTTGCTCTCTTTATCCCCCTTCTCCATGCCGACCTTCAGCATATCCGGGAATTTCCGGATCGGCAAAAACTTCGTCCGAATGGTAAAGTAGATGCCGGCAGGGATGAGAAGCAGCACCAGCAAGGGCAAGCCCAAGGTCCCGCCGCCGGGCAGGGGGATGGTAAAGAGGTCGTTCCAGAGAAAGCCGTAAACGGCACTGATCACCTTAATAATAAAGTCCATGTTATCAAATTCCTTTTCCTATTTTTTGCAAAATATTTTTAAGCCTTTTCAAGCATAAAACCTTATTTTTTATACTCCAGCATCGGGGGCGTCCAGCCGCGAAGAACCTCTGCCATGGCTGCCGCTTCCCTTTTGGCGCCCGGAAGATCATGCTCTAAATAGTTGCCGCACTCGATGGAGGTATTGCCGGGGATCTCCCCCTCAAAGGCGGCGATAAACGCCATGGAGTCCTGCACCAGGCGGATGGCTTCTTCATGCGAAACGGTGTCCCGTACCAAGAGATAAAAACCGGTACGGCAACCCATGGGTCCCACATATAAGATCTCTTCCGAAAAACTGCTGTTGCGCGCATAGGTGGCAAAAAGATGCTCAATGGTATGCATGGCAGGGGTCTCCAGATAGACACCGCCGTTGGGCTTTTTCATCCGCACGTCATACGTCACCGCATCCCCGTCGATCCGCGAAAGATACATCCCGGGATCCAGAATATCGTGATTGACTGCAAAACTCGCAATTCGTTTCAATTTTTATGTCCTCTTACTTTTTGATTTTTTTCTAAGACCTTGACCACCTGATAAATTGCAGTAGAAGCAATGGCGTTGGCCAAAAATTCAATAATAAAGTTGGGTGCGATCGTCGCGCAGATGATACCAAAGAAGGCACCGACAGAGGTCCCCTCAGCCACAACGTCGAATCCGCCATTGGGATTGCTGATAAAGTAATCCACCAGCAACGAGCATCCTGCCACGAAAATACCGGTATTGATGATCGGCGTTGCCACCGAAGCCACCGCGATGCCGACGTGACGGTTCTTTTTCGCGATCCAGCGATAGAGCCAGCCGGCGGCATAGCCGGCAAGACCGGTCTTACCCAGGCAGATCAAAAGCGCCATGATCCAGGAATAGCTCATAATGCCCTGCGCCATCGGTGTAAAGAGGGTCATCACGCCGCAGGCAAGACCCAAGATCAGACCGCCGGTGGGACCCAGCAACGCCGCACCCACCACGATGGGGATCAAGGTCAGATTGATGCCTGCCACCACAGGGATGAAATTCCCGATGTACTGCAGCACCACCACGACCGCCAGCAATAAACCAAGCTGCGCCAGATAAACGGTTCGCGCCCGTCTCTTACTTCTGTCCATATTCATTTTCTCCTTTCGGGACTCCACCCGATGCTGACGCCCCATCCTTTGATGGGTGCATCGCAGTTCAAAATATTTATGCCATCACCTCAATGGTGTTAACATACCTTTTTCTTCCGGGTATTCTCATAGATCACCCGAAGCCCCTTGAGGGTCAGAAACGGTTCCGCCTGCATTTCATGCCGGCACGCCGGCAGAACAAGATTGCAAAGACCGCCGGTGGCAAAGATTTTTGCGTCCTCCATCCCCTCTTGCTGCAGCATCAGATCAATAAATCCATCCACCGCAAAGGCGTGCCCCTGCAGGACGCCCATGGAGATGCAGTCGGCAGTATTTTTGCCAATAGACTTTTGAGACGCTTGCAGCGCCACCACCGGCAGCTGCGCGGTGGAAGAGCGAAGCCCATCCAGGGAAGAGCGGATGCCGGGCAGGATAAAACCGCCGATCAATTCTTTTCGATCGTTGACAGCAAAGACCGTCGTCGCCGTTCCCATATCCACCAGGATGGCGGGGGTACTCCATTGAACGGCGGCCGCAACGTTTGCGATGATATCCGCACCCACTTCCGAGGGAGCGTCCGTCCGAACGGAAAAGCCGGTCTTGACCCCGGAGCCAACGGTCAGCACCCGGCAAGGGCAGATCAATTGCAGCGCCTGCTCTAAGATGGGCGTCAAGGGCGGCACCACCGAGGCAATGGCGCAATCAGTGATCTCCCCCGGTTCAATATTCCGCATTTTCAAGACCTGCCGCAAGGTATTGGCATATTCATCCGCCGTGCGGTGCTCCTCTGCTGAAAAGCGCATGGAAAAGACCGGCTCCGCCTCTTCGCGAAAACCGCCTACCGTAATACTGGAATTTCCAATATCCACCGCTAATAGCATCGTCACACCTCCTGGGGTCATTCTTTTCCTACATTTTATCACACTTTAAAGCGTAAAGCAACCAAAAAATAAAAGTAGTAAAATAAAAAAGAGCGACGGTGCCATCCAAGGGATCGCACCGGCCAAAAAAAATTATCTGTTATATTCTTCCAGGAAAACACCGTTTTTCTTCAGGGTCTTGCGCAGGGCATCGGTATCCAGCCGATTGGCTTTCTGACCGGTGGCGGCGCTTTGAGCCGCGGCGGTACCGGCGGCCTCGCCCATTGCCATGGCGATAGGGGTCACCCGAACGGCGGCGCAGGCCTCATGGGTGGCGCTGATACAACGCCCTGCCACGATAAGGTTTTCCGCCTCTTCAGCCACCAGGCTGGCGTAGGGTACCGCGTACCAGCTCCCGGGGATCAGGTGCTGATGCTGCATAGCGGCACCGTCGGGAGAATGGATATCAATGGGATAGCCACCCATGGCGACGGCATCGGCAAACATCTTATTAGCCAGGAGATCCTCGGCGGTCAGCTTATAAAGACCGTTGATCTTGCGGCTCTCCCGGATGCCGATATGAGGACCGGTAGAAATGATCCGGCAGTCCTCGAAGCCGGGGATATTCTTCTGCATAAAGGCGACGATCTGGCGCGCCTGCTTGCGGCCTTCCACCTCCGCATCGGTGAGGTCAAAAGGATCCACCGCCGATTTCATGATGATGCGCGACATATTGAGGATGATCTCTCCGGGAGTATTGGTTTCAAAGCAAAGCACCATATCCCGATCCACGTCAAATTCGCCATCGGCTTTCGCCTTTTGGATGAGGGAATAAGCACCCTGAATTCCAACGCGCGGCAGATCCTGCAGACGGTCAAATGGGATGGTATCCAGCATATCGTTGCGATTGCTCTTGACGAAATTGATCATCCGCTCCCGATCCACGTTGCCCACCTTAATATTCATGGTCATGGGCTGCGCCAGATTATCGCTCTCCCGTCCGTAGACCGAGGAAACGCCGGCGGCGGTAGCCAGATCCGCATCGGCGGAGCAGTCCACGAACACCTTGGCGGTCACGTCCAAAAATCCACCCTTGGAGAAAAGACGGGCAGAGGTGATCTTCCCCTCCTCCACCGTACAGCCGGTAAAGACGGTATGATAGAGCAATTGAACCCCAGCCTCTACGGCCATGGTCTCCAGCATATATTTCAAGCCCTCTGCATCAAAGGGGGTAATGCTGCTGGCGTAACCCACAAAGTCCTCCATATGACCGGGAGAAAGCCCCAGCGCCTTCATCCGCTCGATCAGCTCATCAGGGATGCCGCGAACCACCTGGGTATCTCCGGCATGGAAGGTCATCTGAGGACCCACGCCGCCCATGGTCAGCATACCGCCCAGATAGCCGTTTTGCTCCACCAAAAGGGTCTTGGCGCCCTGACGGGCGGCGGCGATGGCCGCAATGGAACCGGCAGGACCGCCGCCTACGACAACAACGTCATAATTTAATTGCTTCATAAATTACTCCTTTTCGTAAATGAAGACCATGCCCATCCGTCCGCCGGAACCAACGGCGAGGGTGCCGTCCTCGCGGAGTGCGACGGCGGTCAGCA
This sequence comes from Eubacteriales bacterium, assembly GCA_045541555.1. GTDB lineage: Bacteria > Bacillota > Clostridia > Oscillospirales > QAKW01 > QAKW01. Next base: position 5,880 of record JAZQJH010000047.1, read on the forward strand.
GGTCAGAGCCGTGATAGCCGTACTCGCAGCTGCCGGTCATGACGGTGCCTAGCCAGCGTAAGCCCCGCTCATCATCGTAAGAAAAGACGATGCCCAGGTCATCCTCATCCCCGGCTACGCCGTAGACAAGGGTACCCTCCTGATTGGCGGTCATGGCGCGTACCGGGCCGTTGACCCAGCCGGCGCCCAGAGAAAAGAGCTTGCCATTCTTCTCGATGGCCAGCAGACCGTCCTCGGTGGCGATCAGCCGACGCCCCTCCGAAAGGGCGACCTCCAACGCCGGGAGCGCCTTGTATTTTCTGCCGGGATAACGGGGCAGCTCCCCCTCCACCTGCGGCTTTTCCGGCTTGACCGGTGCCTTGCAGGAGGAGATGGATTCGATCTTATCCCCGGTAATAGTAAACTTGGTAAAATGATCCTTGCCGCAGACGGCGATCAGCTTATCACCTTCCCAATAAAGGTCTGCTACCGCAGAGTTTTCGATCTCTGCATCTCTGAAATTGGGCCAAAGCTGAACGGCAATTTCGTTGCCCTGATGGAAGGCGGCAGAGTTCTCACGCATGAGTTCTGCACCCTTGCGCATCATCTCGGCATATTCGTCATAAACGCCGTTGCCCTGAAATACCATGGGATCCACCGTAGGCTCTCCCAGCTCCAAAGCGTGCTCCCGATACTGCGAAAGATCCACGGAGATAAAGTTCGGACCGTCGTCACAATGGTTGGTGCCGGCACAGATCATCAGATCCCGCTCCGTATCCATCACCATCATACAGCACTGATAGGTCGTCCGATCCTTAGTGCCCAAAAGACCCAGAATCTCCGGCTCGCTCTCCTCCTTGAGGATATCCCAGCGCATCAGCATGGAGGGCAGGAGCCAATCCTCCCGTCCGTTCTTTTTGATGGCGCTGACCACGTAGTAGAGCATATTATTCTTATCAAAGCCCATACTGCCCATATAGATATTGGCGTCTGCCTGTTTGCAGAATACTTCCGCAGGCATAAACTCGCCCAATTTTTCCAATTTGTTGGTTTCCGGGTTATAGCGTGAAAGGTTCTTATCGTGCATACCGGCCATATAAAGCTTTCCGTCCGGTCCGTTGGCGGCGGCGGAGAGATAGGGACGCACCCGACCGGGCACCTTTTCAAAGGGCAGATTGATCCGAGTGTTCTCCACCTCCCGGGTACGGACGTTGATCCGTTGCAAAAGTCCGTTTCGGGTGGTGAAATAGATGTTATCATCCGGACCCACCACCAGGCGGTAGCTGGCACGCTCGGTCACCTCACCGTAATCCCGGACACTGCGGTCATTCAGGTCGATTCCGTAAAGATGACCCTTGAAATAGCCGATGCCGTAATAAATGTTGTTGATCTTATCGTAGGCGGCACCGTAAATGGTTTCCCGATGGACGGGGATGCCCCAGTTCTCCATCTTGCCGGTCTTGGGATCAAAAGTCAAGAGCGAACTGCCGGGATAACCCTCAAAGGGATGATTGAAATAACTTTGGGGCAACCAGGCAGGATGCTCCGGAGATTTATCGGTAGTATGGGTCAAGACCACCATCCGGCCGTCGTTCATCCAGGCCATGGCGGTATGGAACTTACTGTCCCGGATGAAGCGCTCATCGGAAAAGATCAGTTCCTTGGTATAGTGCAGTTCTTTTAAAGTGTTGGCAATGGGATCATACTCTGCCAGCTTGGTATACTCGTTGGTGGTCAGCTCCGAGCATAGGGAGACGTAGACCTTTCCCTCCTCCGAAAGCAACGCATCCCAGGACGCGTTGAAGATAGACGGACGGGGTACGTAATTCTGCTGAACCCCCGTTGGGTTCATCACGCGCAAAGTATTGGAATCTTCATAATCAATATAAAACGGGATTTCAGACATCACGCCACACTCCTTTTTCTTTCTTCCAATATTAAATTATATCAACTGTTCTATAGAAAAAGCAATACATTAAGCTACGAAACTTTTTCGTAATTGATCAATTTTTTCTTTTTTGGCAAGATCCTCGGAGGCGGCGGTGGCAGAGCCGGCGGCAACCGCCAGACGAAGTGCTTCTTCACTTCCGTCTTGAATACCGGAAAGAAAGCCTGCCACCATGGAGTCGCCGGAGCCGACGGTATTGACGGCTTTGACCGACGGAGCCGGGACGGCATAGGACTTCCCTTGTTCATCCAACAGAATGGCACCCTCCGCGCCTCGGGAGACCAAGACGTTCCGCGCGCCCTTTTGGCGCAGTTCCTCGGCGGCTGCAAGGAGTTCTTCCTCCCCCCGAAGCGCACGTCCTGCCAGCTGCTCCAGTTCCCGATGGTTGGGCTTGATTAAAAAAGGACGGTAAGGCAAGGTTCCCAAAAGCAGCTCCCCGGTGGCATCCACCACCAAGCGCACCCCTTTTTCCTGCATCTTCTTTGCAATTCTTTGATAAATATCCACCGGCATGGAGGGAGGAACACTTCCCGCCAGCACCAGGGTATCTGATTTCTGGAAAACGTTTAATTGATCCAGAAAAGCATCCAGCGCCTCTTTGCCAATGAGCGGGCCGCCGGCGTTGATCTCCGTCTCTGCATTTTCTTTCAGCTTAATATTGATCCGGGTCAGCCCTTCCGGAAGGCGGATGAAATCCGTACGGATCCCCAGTTTTTGGAGTTCCTGCTCCAGCGCATCCCCGGTAAAGCCGGCAATAAAGCCAAGGGCTACGTTTTCCTCCCCCAGCTCCCGCAGAACTCTGGAGACGTTAATGCCCTTTCCGCCGAAATAAAGCTGTTCTCCGGTACTGCGGTTGGTCTCCCCCATTTTAAGGGCAGAAAGCCGCACCACGTAGTCCAGCGCCGGATTGAACGTAACGGTATAGATCATTGCAATTCACCTCCCTTTAATCATAAAGGAAAACCGCCGTAAAATCAATCTTTTCATTGACACTTTTTTGGACAATAGCTATACTTGATATAGAATATAAAAGAGGCGAAAGCCATGATAAAGTGTACGATCTCCCCCGAAGAAATCGAAACGGTCTTCAGCGTTCGCAAAGTCCCCTCTACAGAAGACGGCAAAACCAAATATTTTTACCATTAAAAAAAGAGGCCGTCAGGCCTCTTTTTTTTTGAAATGATCTTGAATTTTCTTCAGTCCTCGCAGGGCATCCGCATCCTCTGCCGCCGGAATGCGGTCGGTATGCGGGCTGGTCACCAAGGGGATCTCCCCCTCCACCCCCAGCTCTCTGAGAATGATGCAAGCCGTCCGATAGGCGCTTTCCGCACCGCCGGTTCCGCCGCCGGTCAGGATGACCGCACCTTTTTTCCCTTTAAGCTTTGGCTCTTTGCGGAAAAACCAACCGCTGAAATAAGTCTGCGCCCGGCTCAGGAGGGTCAGCAAGGGACCCGGCAGGGTACCGAACCAGATGGGAGAAGCGAGGATGATCCCGTCGCTCTCCTCCACCATGCGGTAATAGTCCTGCATCCCATCCCGGATACTGCATCCGGCATGGGTACGGCAATAGCGGCAATCCAGGCAAGGGCTGACCTTCGCCGCAAAGGCAGAAAGCTCCGTCACCTCACCCGGTAGTTGAAGCGCCGCGATCAAGGATGCGGTATCTCCCTTTTTTCGGGGAGATCCGTTTAAAATTAACGTTTTCATCAGTTATCCAAAAAGTCCTTCAGCTTGCGGCTGCGGCTGGGATGACGCAATTTCCGGAGCGCCTTGGACTCGATCTGGCGGATACGCTCACGGGTAACGTTGAATTCCTTACCCACTTCCTCCAGGGTACGCTGACGGCCGTCACGCAGACCGAACCGCAGCTCCAGCACCTTTGCCTCTCTCGGCGTAAGGGTGGAAAGCACCTCCACCAGCTGCTCCCGGAGCATGATCTGGGAAGTCGCCTCCACAGGTGCCGGGATATCGTCATCGGGGATAAAGTCGCCGAGATGGCTGTCCTCTTCCTCACCGATGGGGGTCTCCAGGGAGACGGGGTCCAGGGCGATCTTCAGGATCTCCCGCACCTTTTCCTCCGGCTGGTTGATCTCCCGGGCGATCTCCTCGCTGGTGGGATCACGCCCCAGCTCCTGCACCAGCTGACGGCTGACGCGCATCACTCTATTGATGGTCTCCACCATATGCACCGGAATACGGATGGTACGCGCCTGGTCAGCGATGGCACGGGTGATGGCCTGGCGGATCCACCAGGTCGCATAGGTGGAGAATTTATAACCCTTTTCGTAATCAAACTTTTCGACGGCCTTGATCAGACCCAGGTTTCCCTCCTGGATCAGATCCAGGAAGTGCATGCCGCGGCCCACGTACCGCTTGGCAATGGAGACCACCAACCGCAGGTTGGCCTCGGAAAGACGCTGCTTCGCCTTTTCGCCGGCGGCGATCTCTTTATGATAGAACGCCAACTCTTCGGCAATGATCTCGGTGGGCAGATTGTCGTATGCCTCCAGATCCTCCTCTGGGATCTCCTCGCCCTTTTCGCGCATCTCCAAAAGACGGATCAAACGGTTTGCCTCCGCACCGCGGAGCATGGTCTTGGCCAGCTCGATCTCTTCTTCGCCGCTCAAAAGGGGAACCTTACCGATCTCTTTCAGATAGACCTTGACGGGATCGTCCACCAAGGTATGCTCGCCGACTTCCACCTGACCGGCTTCCTCGTCCTTCTGCTCCACGATCTTGACGATACTGGAGATATCCTCAATATCGTCCACCGAGTCCTCGATGATCTCGATGCCCTGCTCCTCCAGCATATCGTAAAGTTTTTCAATCTGTTCCGGATCCAGGCTCACCTCGTCCAGAATGTCCATGATCTCCCGGTTGGAGAGAGAACCCTTGCTCTTGCCCAGCTCGATCAGTTCTTTGTAAAATGCCTTTTTCTCAATATTCATCCTTTAATCTCCTTTATTTGCTGCATCAACTGCTCCGGCGTCAGGCTGTTGGTGTCCACCCGCTTGGCGCCCTCGCTCTTTAATATTTCCACGCACTCCCGGAACTGCTCTTTCGGATCCCCATGCAGGACCGGAGTGTTGATGAAAAACGATATTCTGGCCATCTCTTTATCATCAAAGGCCTTGGCAAAAACCGGCGTCGCGGCATCCGGATTATTGCGGTATTCTTCTAATAGGAATTCATAGACCCGGCGGTTAAACCCGGTAATAAAATCCTGCGGAAAAAGTTCCTTTTCCGCCAGCTTCCAGTAATCGGCGTGCCGCACCAGAATGGCAATGATCATTTCCTCCGCCCGGGCGGCGCGGGGTGCTCCGGCTCGTTCCGGATTGACCCGGTCGTAGGTTCCCTTCAGCTCCTGCTCGCCGGTTCGGATCTCCTTGCGCTGCGCCGCGGATTTTTTGCGTTTGTAAACCTTGCCCACTTCCGAGCGAACCGATTCCGAACTGATGCCCAGCTCCTTGCTCAGCTTCAGCACGTAGACGTCCCGTTCCACCGCACTCTCGACGGTGGCCAGTACTTCGACCGCCTGGCGCAAGTATTCCACTTTCATGGCGGTATCATTCAGATCCAGCCCGGCTTTTAGTTTTTCCAATTGGAATTCCACCGGTGTCCTGGAACTCTTTAAAAGCATGGCGAACCGCTCTTTGCCGTAGGTTTTGATAAATTCGTCCGGGTCCTTGGCGCCGTTCATCTGTAAGACGCGCACCGGGATCCCCTGCTCCTCCAAAAAGCGGATGGCCTTATCCGTCGCCTTCAAGCCGGCGGAGTCGTTATCAAAGGCGACCACCACCGTCTTGGTGTATTTCGCGAGGATCCGCGCCTGCTCCTTGGTAAACGCCGTCCCCAAGGGCGCCACCGCACCGGCAAAGCCGGCCTGAGAAAGGGAGACCACGTCTAAGTTTCCCTCGCAAAGGATCAGCGTCCCCTCCGGCTCGTTTTTTGCAAGATTCAAACCAAAGACGCAGTTGCCTTTGGTATAAATGTCGGTCTCCGGGGAGTTGAGGTATTTGGGCTGTCCGTCTCCCAGGATCCGCCCGGAAAACGCCACCACGTTCCCCCGAAGGTCAAAGACCGGGAACATCACCCGATTGCGGAATTTATCGTAGGTACTGCTGCTCCGCTCACTCCGCGCCAAAAGTCCTGCCGCCAGCATTTCATCCGGCGAGAAGCCTTTTTCCCGCAGATGATCCTTCAAGGCGTTGAAGGAGTCCGGCGCAAAGCCCAGCCCGTAACGGACGATAGACTCCTTGGTAATGCCGCGGTTTAAAAGATAGTCCAGCCCCTCTTTTCCCTTGGGACTGATCAGATTTTGATAGAAAAAACGGGCGGCAAGCTTATGCATTTCATACATCCGCTCCCGTTTCTGCCGTTGGTAGGCCGCATTGCGGCTTTCCTCCTCCGGCAGGCTCATGCCGGCACGCTCCGCCAGATAGCGGATGGCCTCCATATAATCCAGATTTTGATATTTCATCACAAAGGTGATGACGTCTCCTCCGGCACCGCAGCCAAAGCAATAATAGGACGCGGTCTCTTCAAAGACGGTGAAAGATGGAGTCTTTTCCCCATGGAAAGGGCAAAGGCCGGTATGACGGGTGCCGTTCCGTTTCAACTGTACGTACGGAGCGATTGCATCCACAATATTATTGCGGCCTTTCAGCTCCGCCAGAAAACGGCTGTCCAACGCCATTAAAATTCCCATCCTTTCGGTAAGTATATTTCCTTATAAAGTGCGACAACATAAGTATCGGTCATCCCTGCCAGATAATCCAATACCGCGCGCTCCGCCCCCTCCTGCTCCATGACCGGCTTGTACTCCGCCGGGATGGCATCGGTTTTTTCCATGAAATGGCGGTACAGCCGCTGCATCAGCCGCTCGGCTTTTGCCTCCTCCGCCTTGGCGCGCGAGCCGGTATAGACCCGCTCAAACATGAACTTGCGCAGATTAGCCATGGCATTGCCGATCTCCGGTGCAATGCTGACCTCCGGCAATAGGGATACCTGATTGTTGTTCAAGCTGTGATCCACCACGCCCCGCACTAAGGTGTTGATCCGGGCGCCATGACTGTGCCCCAGGATCTCCGTGGCATCCGCCGGCAGATCCTCCTCGCAGATGATGCCGCCGCGGATGGCGTCGTCAATATCGTGGTTGATGTACGCGATCCGGTCGGATAACCGCACCACCTGACCCTCGTAGGTCTCGGGAAGCTTGTCTCCCGTATGCCCGGCCATGCCGTCCAATACCTCGTAGGTCAGATTTAAATGCTCCAAGACCGAAGCCACGCGCACGCTCTGCTCGTTATGGCGAAACGGCACCGAAGCGATGGCATCCAAGGCACGCTCTCCGGCGTGACCAAAGGGGGTGTGCCCCAGGTCGTGCCCTAAGGCGATCGCCTCCACCAGATCCTCATTCAACCGAAGAGCCCGGGCGATCGACCGCGCGATCTGGGAGACCTCCAGCGTATGGGTCAGCCGCGTCCGGTAATGATCCCCCGAGGGGCTCAAAAAGACCTGCGTCTTGTGCTTTAACCGCCGGAAGGCCTTGGAATGGATGATCCGGTCCCGATCTCTGCAAAAGCAAGTCCGTAAAGGGCAGGGCTCGATCTCCTCCGCCCGACCCCGACTGTCCTTGGAAAGGCAGGCAAAGGAAGAAAACTGCTGTGCTTCAAATTGTTCTTGCTGCTCACGAAAATTCATCCTTTTATACCTCCTAATTAACCTATACAAGAAAACAGACAAAATACCTTTATTTTTTCCATAATATTTTTCTTGACAAATAAAAACGTACCCTGTATAATATATTAGCATTCAAAATGATCCATTAGCTCAGCTGGCAGAGCATTTGACTTTTAATCAAAGGGTCCGGAGTTCGAATCTCCGATGGATCACCAAAAAAGAAGAGCACCCCATTGGGGTGCTCTGCTTTTTTGACGCTCCTCGGAGATCGAACCATTTTTGCTCCGAAAAAATGGTTCGTTGAGCCGGTCGCAAAGCCGCGATAGGCTTTGCGATGCGGCGTGTCTCGAGCACGAAGGTTTTGACGTTGCCACCCGGGGCGGCCGTCAAAAACCGAGCGCGGAGAGTATCTCCGATCCCCACCGTCCTCTCACCCAAGCGCGAAGCGCATCTCCGCCCCCCTCCAACACACTTTTTTTAACCAACCTCTTGTATTTTAAAAAATTAAGTATTATAATACTTCCATAAAATATTAAAAGGAGGCGGCTTTCATGCCCTACCGTAAAATTTTAACCATCCAAGATATTTCCTGCGTCGGTCAATGTTCGCTGACTGTGGCGTTGCCCATTCTCTCGGCCTGCGGCATGGAAACCTGTATTCTTCCCTCAGCGGTTCTTTCCACCCATACCGCCGGGTTTACCGGCTTTACCGTCCGGGATCTGGCGGAGGATATTCCTGCCATTCACCAGCATTGGCAGAAGGAGGGCATCCGCTTTGACGCGATCTATACCGGCTATCTGGGTAGCATCGAGCAGATCGACGACGTAAAAGCCATCATGGACACCATGCTGACCGAGGACGGCGTGCGGATCGTGGATCCGGCCATGGGCGATAATGGCAAGCTTTACCCGGCCTTTGATCTGAACTATGCCAACGCCATGAAGCGGCTGTGCTTTTCTGCCGACATCATTCTCCCCAATATCACCGAAGCCTGCTACCTCACCGGCATCGCATATAAGGAAACCTACGACCGCGCCTATATCGACAGTATTTTAAAGGCGCTGACCGAAAATGGCGCCAAAACCATCGTGCTGACCGGCGTTTCCTATGCAGAAGGAAGAACCGGCGTGGTCGTCTTTGAAAAGGGCGTCTATTCCTATTACGAGCATTATAAGTTCCCCAAGGGAAGCCACGGCACCGGCGACGTTTACGCCTCCGCCTTCACCGGCGCTTATCTGAACGGCAAATCTGCAGAGGAGGCCGCCAAGATCGCCGCCGACTATACCCTCAAATGTATCGAGATCACCCAGCAGGATCCCAACCATTGGTACGGCGTCAAATTCGAACTCGCCCTGCCGGAACTGATTGAAGCATTAAAATAAAACCAAAAATGGACTGTCCGTCGGACAGTCCATTTTTTATTTGAGTTTACGAGGATGATCTGCCAATCCCAGCAAGTAATCAGCAGAAACATTGTAATATCGAGCAAAAGCAATGATTACATCGCTGGGAACGGCACGCTGACCGTTTTCATAGCGAATATAAGAATTCTTGCTAATGTGAGCAAGTTCTGCACATTGCTGTTGTGTCAGATCATGATCTTCTCTTAAGTCCCTTAAACGTATCATTGAAACCTCCTGCATAGTTTATGATAAAACTATAAAACAATACCCCATATGGAGTTGACAAAATACTCCATATGGGGTATTGTTTTATGGGAGGGATCACATGAACTACAAAGATAAAATATATAAATTAATGACTTTTTACAATATAAAAACTACCGATTTGATTGCTATTCATATTGAAAAATTTCCTTATCAAAAGGGAACGGCTATTGACTTTAGAAATGACGAAATTCGAGTAATATCAAAATCATCTCACGGAATGTGCTATATCATGACAATAACCATCGACAGTCATGTATATACAGCGATTATGCCGCAATAAAACAAAAAAATGGACTGTCTGACGGACAGTCCATTTTTTATCACTTCAAGAACCACCCAAAGCCACCGGGAAGCAGCTGCCCGTTTTCATAGCCTTCGGTCAAAAGAGGTTCGCCCTCCATGGGGAACGACTGATCGCTCAGGTTCATGGCGATGCGGATCGCACCGCGATCAAAGACCAATTTCTGATCCTCGTACGCCGCGAAAGTGCAATCTCCGGCAAAATTGGGTCGATAGTTCTTCCGAACCGCACCCAGTTCCTTATAAAACTGCAGCATCTCCCGATCGCCGCCATCCCAGGGATAGGTACCGCGGCAATAGGGATCTCCATAGCCCTCCATAGCCAGCTCATCTCCGTAGAAAATGCAGGGAATGCCCGGCAAGGAGAACTGCAAAAAGGCGGCTTTCCGCAGAAGCTCCGCGCCCTTTTGACGCTGGCTTTCGGAAAGATAATTATCCGCCTGAAATTCCCGGGGCGGAATAAAATCAGCCCCCAGGCGATTGAGAATACGCGCGGTATCATGGGTGGAGAGAATGTTCATCAAGCACCGAAGCGCCGGCTGGGGATAACTCTCTATAATATCCATAACGGCACGATAAAAGTCCTCGGTCTTACCGCCCTTCAAGAGCGCCACCGTCGCCTCCAGCCAAGGATAGTTCATGACGGTATCGCATTGCTTGCCCAGCAAAAACCGGCGGCGCGCGCCATAGCTGACCTTTTCCACCGCATTTTCCCAGACCTCACCGATGATGAGACTATCCTTACGGGTCTCCTTGACCCGACGGCGGAAGGCCTCCAGGAACCCATCCGGCAGTTCATCGGCCACGTCCAGCCGCCAGCCGAACGCACCGCGCTCCATCCAAAGACGGGCGATGCCATTGGTTCCGTTGATATACTCCATAAAATCCGGTGCCATTTCATCGACGCAGGGCAAGGAATCAAACCCCCACCAGCAATCATATTTTTTAGGATATTCCATAAAATGATACCAATGGTAGTAGGGCGAGTCCACACTCTGATAAGCGCCCAGATCGGGATAAAGTCCCTCCCGATTAAAATACTTACTGTTAGCACCGGTATGGGAAAAGACCCCATCCAAAACGATGCGGATGCCTTGCTGCTGCGCCTCCCGGCAGAGGGCTTCAAAATCGCCGACCTCCCCCAATAAGGGATCCACCTGCTCGTAATCCGCCGTGCTGTAGCGATGGTTTTCTCCGCTCTCAAAAATCGGATTGAGATAAAGGAGATCCACCCCTAACTCCCGAAGATACGGCAGTTTTTCCCGGATGCCGTTCAGATTGCCGCCGAAAAAGTCGTTGCCGCGGAAGTCCGGACGATCCTGCACGAAGAGAGGACGCTCCTTCCAGGTCCCATGATAGATCCGAGGCCCTTTAGCCGGACGAGCCGGTGCCATCTCGCCCTTGTAAAAACGATCGGGGAAGATTTGATACCATACACCGCCGCCCAGCTCGTGGGGGGTATCAAAATCCGCCTCGTAGACGGTCTGCCGCCACTCCGGCAGCCAATCACCGACGGTGGCGTGCACGCCGTCCGTCGTCCCGATAAAGAGCAGACCGCCCTCCTCCTTTTCCGCCTCGAAACGATAGAAGCAAAGCCCCACCGTCTTTAAGCAAAGGGTGCCGGAAAAGACCTGCGTCCCCTCCTCCGGCAGGAGATAACCACTCTCAAGCTCCCCTGTCTCATACCGAAAGAAGACCTTGATTCGCCGACAGATCGGCTCATCTTGAAGTTCTAACCGCAAAGAAAGCGGTTCCCCGGCACGCAAGGCACCAAAGGGACTTTTGTATTCAATTTTTCTGCTATTAAATAAAACCATACTTTATATCATATGCTTTTTTCGGTAATTGTCAAGAGAAAAACCAGAATCGTTTAGCGTTTATTACAAATTTGTTGTTTTGGATGCAACATTTTTGTTAATTTTATCCAAATATGAAACGAGAGTTTTATGCAAATAATGGATTTTTATCGTTTCGGCAAAATTTACTGTCACTTTTCATTTAAATAGGTTATAATATTAATATATTCTAAACAAAAAGGAGTGGTGTAAGAATGGATCAAAACTCTTATCCCAAGGATCTCTTTTTTACCGGCAATAACTTCCGGGCTCACCGCTTTTTCGGCAGCCATTGCCTGGCAGACGGGCGATGGCAGTTCCGCGTCTGGGCACCCCATGCCCATTGGGTCTCATTGGTGGGGGATTTTTGCGGTTGGGATACCGGAGCCGTCCCCATGGTCAAGACCGATGACCGGGGTGTCTGGGAGGTGACCGTCGGAGGGCTTGATACCTACGATGCCTATAAATTTGCCATCGGCGCACCCTCAGGAGAGACTCTTTTCAAAGCGGATCCTTACGCCACCCATTTTGCTTTGCGTCCGGATACGGCCTCTAAGCTCTACGACGTTTCCGGCTATGAATGGCAGGATGCCAAATGGATGAAAAAACGCGCCGGCGTGGATTACCGCGTAAAACCCATGAATATTTATGAGGTCAACCTCGGCTCCTGGCAGCTGAAAGAGGACGGCAGTTATTATAGCTACACCGAGCTTGCCGACCGGCTTTTAGACTACGTTTGCGAAATGGGCTATACCCATATCGAGCTGATGCCCCTCAGCGAATACCCCTTTGATAAATCCTGGGGCTATCAGGTAACCGGCTATTTTGCCCCCACCTCCCGCTACGGCACGCCCCATCAATTGATGGCGTTCGTCGATCGTTGCCACCAGCGCGGCATCGGCGTTATTATGGACTGGGTTCCGGCGCACTTTCCCCGGGATGCAGCCGGTCTTTATGAATTTGACGGCGGCATCTGCTATGAATATACCGACCCCTTGATGCGGGACCATCCCGACTGGGGAACCCGGATCTTCGACTATGGACGACCGGAGGTGCAGAGCTTTCTGATCTCCAGCGCCTGTAACTGGCTGGAAAATTACCATATCGACGGCTTGCGGGTGGACGCGGTAGCGTCCATGCTGTATCGCAACTACGGCAAAAAGGATGGCGAATGGAGCGCCAACCAATACGGCGAGGCCGGCAATCTGGAAACGGTCAATCTTTTAAAGACTTTTAACTACGAGGTGCACGCCTCCTTTCCCGGTGCCATCACCGTAGCGGAGGAGTCCACCGCCTGGCCTCACGTGACCGGGACGGACTTTGACGGACTGGGCTTTGATTTCAAATGGAATATGGGCTGGATGAACGACACTTTGAAGTATGTCAAAGAGCCGCCACTCTTCCGGCATGGGATGCAAAATATGCTGACCTTCTCCATGACCTATGCCTATTCCGAGCAATATATCCTGCCGCTTTCCCATGATGAAGTGGTGCACGGCAAATGCTCGCTGATCTCCAAGATGCCCGGCACCTATGAAGAAAAGTTCCAAAACCTCAAGGCCTATTTCGGCTATATGATGGCGCATCCGGGCAAGAAGCTGCTTTTTATGGGCGGTGAGTTCGGTCAGTTCATCGAATGGAACGAGGAGCAAGGACTGGACTGGATGCTTTTAGATTATGACCTCCATCAAAAACTCCAGGCCTACACTAAGGAGCTCAATAAGGTTTATCTGACCCGTCCGGCTCTTTGGGAGCAGGACACCGGCTGGGAGGGCTTTGAATGGATCTCCCTGGACGATACGGATAACTGTGTTTTAGCTTTTCTGCGGAAAGGAAAAAAAGAGACCCTCCTGGTGGTCGTGAATTTTTCGGAATACGACCTCATAGATTATAACTTAGGGCTTCCCGAAGCAGGTACGTTAACCCTGCGCCTTTGCTCCGATGAAGCTCGGTTCGGCGGTGAAGATCGCTTTAAAAAACGGGTGGCAGTGACGGAACAGCCGTTTCATAACTTTGGATGCTCCGCCAACCTGCATCTCCCCCCCTTCTCCGCCACATATTATAATTACAGAGCCAAAAAACGGAAGGAGTAAAGTATGAAAAGAAAAGAAATGCTTGCCATGCTGCTGGCAGGCGGTCAGGGCAGCCGCCTTTACGTACTGACGCAAGAAATGGCAAAGCCCGCAGTCCCCTTCGGCGGTAAATACCGCATCATCGACTTCCCCCTCTCCAACTGCACCAACTCCGGAATCGACACGGTGGGTGTCCTGACCCAGTACCGTCCGCTGGAATTACATAGCTATATCGGAAACGGTCAACCCTGGGATCTTGACCGGATGAACGGCGGCGTTCATATCCTGCCGCCCTACGTTTCCGGCTCCACCGGCGAATGGTATGCCGGTACCGCCAACGCCATCTATCAGAATATCCAGTTCATTGAGAAGCATGATCCGGAATACGTTCTGATCCTTTCCGGCGACCACGTTTATAAAATGGACTATAGCAAGATGCTGGACTTCCATAAGGAAAAGGGCGCCGATGCCACCATCGCCACCCTGCAGGTTCCCATCGAAGAAGCCAGTCGCTTCGGCATCATCAATGCCCACGACGACGATTGCATTTATGAGTTTGAGGAGAAGCCTCCTCATCCCAAGAGCGACCGGGCGTCCATGGGTATTTATATCTTCACCTGGGAGAAGCTCCGCAAGTACCTCATCGAGGACGAAGCCGACCCCAATAGCTCCAAGGACTTCGGTAAGGACGTCCTGCCTAAAATGCTGGCTGCCGGTGAGCGGATGTTTGCCTATCCCTTTGAGGGATATTGGAAGGACGTGGGCACCATCGAGAGCCTTTGGGAGGCCAATATGGATCTCCTGAACCCCAAGATCCCCCTCAACCTTTCCGATCCGAACTGGAAGATCTATGCCCGCCACGATCAGAACCTCATGCCGCAGTTTATCGGCAAGGGCGTCGAGATCGGCGAATCCATGATCACCGAGAATTGCTTCCTCCAAGGCTGTAGCCTTTGGTACAGCGTCCTCTTTAACGGCGTAAGCGTAGAGGAAGGGACGACCCTTAACTCCGCAGTGGTGATGCAGAACGCCAAGATCGGTAAAAACTGCACGATCAAATATGCCATCATTGCCGACGATGCCATCGTCGAGGACGGCGCGGTCATCGGTGCCGAGCCGGAGCATTACGACGGAGAATGGGGCATCGCGGTAGTAGGCTCCGGGGCTGTGGTCAAAGCCGGCCAGGTGGTTCTTCCCAAGGAAATGATCAAGCCGAATACCGGAAAGGAGTGTAAATAATCATGAAAGCACTCGGCATTATCTTTTGCGATCACTATAGTGAAAATACAACACCCAATGCACTGACCCAATCCCGTACCCCGGCGGCTCTGCCCTTTGCCGGCAGATACCGCACCATCGACTTTTCCCTTTCCGATATGGTCAATGCCGGCATTAAAAATATCGGCGTCATCTGTAAGGAAAACTATGGTTCTCTGATGGATCATATGGGAAGCGGAGAAGCCTGGGATCTCAACCGCAAAAAAGGCGGCATCAAGGTACTATCCCCCTTATCCCGTCCGGAACTGACCGCCTCGGTCAGAGGTCGGCTGGACGCCTTGCGTGCAGTCAAGGGCTTTATTGCCGATCAGCACGCCGATCTGGTGGTGATGGCATTTGGCGGTACGGTGGCCAATATTGATATGAAGGCCATGATCAAGGCGCACCTGGAAAAGGAAGCCTATCTCACCATGTCCTATGGAGAGATCCCCGCCGGTGTCGGCGAGATGATCGTCCATCCCAACGCAGACGGACGGATCGAAAACGTCACCTATCTGCACGCCCCCTCTGAGGATGCTCAAAACTTTGCTTTGGGCACCTATATTATGAATAAAGAAGATCTCTTGGACTTCCTGGACGAAGCAGACAACAACGACTTCACCAATATGAACCGGGAATTGATCCAGAAGAATCTTTCTGACCGCCGGATCTTTGCTTATCATCATCCCGGCTACGCCCGGATCATCCGGACGGTGGAGGATTATTTTGCCGCCAGCATGGATATGCTAAAACCGGAGTTAAAAACCGAGCTTTTCCCGGCAGAACGACCGGTCTATACCAAGGTCAAAGACTCGGTTCCAACCCTTTATGATTTCCATGCCGTCGCGGAGAACAGCCTGATTGCAGACGGCTGTGTCATCAAAGGAACGGTTCGTAACTCGGTTCTCTTCCGGGACGTCACCGTGGAAGAAGGCGCCGTGGTGGAGGACTCCATCATCATGCAAAAGAGCGTGGTAGGCAAGAATGCGAAGGTCAGCCGTACCATTGCGGATAAAAACGTAACCATCAGCGATGATTGCGAGATGCAAGGCGCGCCTGCCCTGCCCTTCGTGATCGGAAAAGGCAAGAAGGTATAAACTATGAAAATTCTTTATGCAGCAAGCGAAGCCGCCCCTTTCATCAAGGTGGGCGGGCTGGGTGACGTGGCCGGCGCACTGCCTAAGGCTCTTTGCCGCGCCGGAGACGACGTACGGGTCATCCTCCCCTATTACGGCGCCATTGCCCCGGAGTTGAAAGAAAGATGCAAGTTTCTCACCGAATTTTTCTTTCAGAACGCCTGGCGGAACCAAAGCTGTGTCATCTACGATGCGGAGATCGACGGCGTCACCTATTATCTTTTAGAAAACGACTATTATTTTGACCGTACCCAGACCTATGGGGAATTTGACGACGGTGAGCGGTTCGCCTATTTCTCTCGTGCCATTTTGGAATGTCTGCCCTTCATCGAATTCATTCCCGATATTATCCATTGCAACGATTGGCATACCGGTCTTTTACCGGTGCTTTTGGATACCCAGTTCCGGGATCGCCCGGGCTACGGCAATATCCGTACCGTCTTTACCATTCATAACATTGAATTCCAGGGAAAATACGACCCCTATCAGTTGGGCAACATTTTCGGTCTTGGCGAAGAGGTCAAACCTCTGCTCTATTACGACAACAGCATCAACCTGATGAAAGGTGCCATCGAGTGCGCCAATCGGGTGACCACCGTCTCGGAGCGGTACGCGGAGGAGATCATGACCCCGCCCAAGTCCTGCGGCTTGGAGCATATCCTGCAGGCGAGAGCCTGGAAGGTCTCCGGCATCGTTAACGGCATTGATACCGATCTCTTTGACCCGGCTACCGATAAACGGATCGCCGCCAATTATACGGCGGAGACCCTGGAATTAAAGGTGCGCAATAAAAACGCGCTCCAGGAAGAGCTGGGGCTGCCGGTGACGGACGATATTCCGCTCTTTGGAATGGTGACCCGGCTGACCCACCAAAAGGGCTTGGATCTTTTGACCGCCAAATTGGACTGGCTGGCAGCGCAGGAGGCGCAGATCGTCGTGCTGGGGACCGGCGACGCTCGTTACGAGCAATTCCTCAGAGAAGCGGCGGAGCGGTATCCGGAAAACCTCCGGGTCATCCTGGCCTTCGACGGCAACTTAGCGCAGCGGATCTACGCCGGATGCGATTTCTTTATGATGCCCAGCGAGTTTGAGCCCTGCGGACTGGCGCAGATGATCGCCATGCGCTATGGCACCCTGCCCATTGTCCATACCACCGGCGGTCTGGCCGATACGGTGGTTCCCTATAACCCCGAAGACGGCACCGGAAGGGGCATCACCTTCCAGACCTTTAATGCGGAAGACTTTTCCAATGCGCTTTGGCGCGCGCTGGAGCTCTTTCATGATCAACCGCATTTTATGCAAGCAAAAAAGAACGCCATGGCAGGCGACTATAGCTGGGGTCCCAGCGTCCTCGCCTATCAAGCGCTCTATAAAACCATATAAGGAGATAAACATTTACCCATGACGCAACAGGAAATCAAAGAAAAAATTCAGGCCGCAGTCGCGGCAAAGTTCGCCTGCGACGCAGAAGACGCGACTGTACGGCAGATGTACGAGAGTGTCGTCAGCATGGTGCTGGCGGAGCTCCAGCGCCGCCGGAAGGCCGCTTCCAAAGAAGTGAAACGCCAGGAAAGCAAAAAGGTCTATTATATGTCCATGGAATTCCTGATCGGCCGCTCCCTCAAGAATAATCTCTATAACTTAGGGATGGAGGATGAGGTGCGCTCCGTTCTCAAGGATCTGGGCATGGATCTGGAGCAGCTTTATGAGATGGAGCCGGACGCAGGTCTCGGCAACGGCGGTCTCGGCCGCTTAGCCGCGTGCTATCTGGACTCCCTCACCGCCTGCAACTATCCTGCCACCGGCTTTTCCATCCGCTATGAGTTCGGGATCTTCCGCCAGGTCATCATCGACGGCTGGCAGATGGAATTCCCCGATAACTGGCTGGAGCTTGGCGGCGGCTGGCTGGTACCCCGTCCGGACGAAGCCCAGGAGATCCATTTCGACGGTCAGGTGGAGGAGCTTTGGAGCAACGACGGTCTTAAGACCGTCCATAAGGACTACTATAAGGTACTGGCCGTTCCCTATGACCTTCTGGTCTCCGGTCACGACTCCAAGATCGTCAATAAACTGCGTCTTTGGGGCGCTAAGAGCCTGGAGAATTTCGATATGTCCCTCTTCTCTCGGGGTGAATACCTCAAGAGCTGCGAAGGTGATGCCAAGGCAGAGGCCATCTCCCGGGTGCTCTACCCGGCCGACGACCATGAGGAAGGCAAAAACCTGCGGTTGCGTCAGCAATACTTCTTCGTCAGTGCTTCGTTGCAGAACATCCTGGCGGATCATCTGAAACAATACGGCACCCTGGATAATCTGGCGGATAAGGTGGTCGTCCATATCAACGACACCCATCCGGCACTCTGCGTTCCCGAGCTGATGCGTCTTTTGATGGACGATCACGGCTATTCCTGGGATGCCGCCTGGGCCATCACCACCAAGACCCTGGCGTATACCAACCATACCGTCATGAGCGAGGCGCTGGAGAAATGGTCCATCCATCTCTTCTCCGGCAGACTGCCCCGGATCTATACCATCGTCAAAGAGATCAACCGCCGCTTCTGCGAGGAGATCTATAATAACCACCCCGAAAAGCGCGGCGTCATCGACCAGATGGCAGTCATCGGCGACGGTATGGTGCGGATGGCCAATCTCTGCGTTGCCTGCTGCTATAGCGTCAACGGCGTTTCCGCCCTGCATAGCGACATTCTCAAGGCAGATCTCTTTAAGGATTATCACGATATCATGCCCGGCAAGCTGACCAACGTCACCAACGGCATCGTCCACCGCCGCTGGCTCTGCGAATCCAACCCCGGACTTACCGCCCTTTTGAAGGAGCTGATCGGCGATGGCTTCGTTAAAAACGGCGCCGAGCTGGAAAAGCTCCTGCAGTATAAGGACGATACCTCCGTCCTCAACCGCCTGACGGAGATCAAGTACCAGAATAAACTGCGGATGGCAAAATATATCGAGAATTCCTGCGGTATCAAGGTCAATCCAAACTCCATCTTTGACGTTCAGGCTAAGCGCCTGCACGAGTATAAGCGTCAGCTTCTCTGCGCCCTGCATATCTACGATCTCTATCGCCGCATCAAGAACGAAGGACTTAAGATCCAGCCCCATACCTTCATCTTCGGTGCCAAGGCTTCTGCCGGTTATATCATGGCAAAGGAGATCATCCGCTTCATCTGCGCCCTGGGCGATATGATCAATAATGATCCTGCCATCGGCGATATGCTGAAGGTGGTCTTCTTAGCAGACTATAAGGTCTCCCTGGCGGAGATCCTCATGCCCTCCGCTGAGGTTAGTGAGCAGATCTCTCTGGCCGGTAAGGAAGCCAGCGGTACCGGTAATATGAAGTTCATGATCAACGGTGCCTTAACCATTGGTACCTTGGATGGTGCCAACGTGGAGATCCACCAGCAGGTGGGCGATGAGAATATGTTCCTCTTTGGTCTCACCACCCCCGAGGTCAATAAATGGAAAGCGGAAGGCTACCATCCCGACCAGCTTTACCGCAACGATCCCCATATGAGAGACCTTTTGGACTCCATCCTCAAGGACGGCATCGGCGGCAAGAGCTTCGAATCCATCGTCCGTTATCTCATCGGTCCCGATCCCTATATGGTATTGGCAGACTTCAATGCCTATAAAGGCGCTCAGGCAAAGATCAATGAGCTTTACGGCGATACCCTCAAGTGGAACGGAATGTCCTTGGTGAACATCGCCAAGGCAGGCATCTTTGCCTCCGACCGCGCCGTCACCGAGTACGCTGAGAACATCTGGCACTTAAAGCCTGTAGAATAATACAAAAATCCTCTCTATCCAATTGGATGGAGAGGATTTTTTGTTGTAACGGACCCTCAAGCAGCACGTATATCGGCACCGACTGCCTTCTCAGGTTACTTGGCAAAGCTTCTATTCCTCGTTATAAATAAAATTAATTTCCTTATTTAAAAGCACCTTTGGCGGAGGACAGTCAGTTGCCACCAAATCAAAATCCCGAAGAGAAGCAAACCGATAAATGCCCTTTTCCTCAAATTTGAAACGGTCTACGATCAAGACCCGCTTCTGAATGCGGGTAAATGCGGCGTATTTAATCTCCTTTTGCTCCATCGTCCGCTCCAGCACCTCCTCCCCCTGCACGGCAGCGCAGGAGCAGATCATCAGATCAAAGGAAAATTCGTTTAATTGGCGGACGCACCCTGTTCTGGACGCATTTTTCCGGCATGGAGAATGTGGAGTGGACGCCTTTACCAATGAAGAGATGACCGTCAACGATCTCTATATCGACTTCGAGATGCAGGAAAAAGAGACCCGAATCTTCCGCATCACCAAAAAATAATAAACAAGCTGTTAAATCCTTCCGCTTTCCTTGAAAAGCGGAAGGATTTGTGTTATACTGAAACCATACATTATATCATACGTAATCAGACTTTTCATGGAGGTACCTGATGGACGCTTATTCTTATTCCCCCTATCATCAACCGCCGGCGACGCTGCCCCCGGAGCGAAACCCGGTCTATAAGCGCCAAGAACGAAAAAACCTCAGCCGGATCGGCTGGGCACTGACCCTCTATCTTTTGACCGTCGCTCTTCTCTCTACTGCCCTTTATATGGGGGTCGAGACCTTTTTCCCGACCGTCGCAGAGCATCAATTTTTCGATCTCTTCGTGCAGCTGATCCCCACCTATTTTATTAGCTTTCCGCTTTTTGCCGGACTGCTGATTGGGATGCCGAAAAAAGCGCCGAAAAAGAAAAAATTAGGCTTTGGCGGATGGATCGCCTTCCTGGCCATTTCTTTCTTTTTAATGATGGCAGGTAACTATATCGCCATCGGTCTGATGGATTTCGTCGAGACCCTGAAGGGCTCCGAGATCACCAACCTCATCGGCCAGCAGATCAACGACTCTCATCCTCTGGAAAATTTGATTTTGATCGTATTGGTCGCCCCCATTGTGGAAGAGCTGATGTGTCGCAAGTTGATCATTGACCGGCTCTTGCCTTATAGCGAGGTGCTGGCAGTCATTGTAAGCGGCGTCTTCTTCGGACTCCTGCACGGCAATTTTTATCAATTCTTCTATGCCACCTTTTTAGGACTTTTGTTCAGTATCGTCTATGCCAAGACCGGCCGGATCGGCTATACCATCGTCATGCACATGATCCTCAATTTCACCGGTTCCATCATTGCCGATTTCATTGGCGATATCACCGCCGCCGGCTCTGCCACCTCTATCAATCCATGGGAGATCGTGGCATCGATCTATTCCGCCGCCATGCTGACCTTGGCGATCTGCGGCGCGATTCTCTTACTCCGTAAGATCAAAAAATTAAATCTGAAGAAGACCGGCGAGCGGTATCTGACCCTCAAGACCCAATTCAAATTAATGGCAGGAAATGCCGGCACCATTGTTTACTGCATCATTTGTCTGCTGACCTTTATCAGTAGCTTATATATTTAAAAGGAGAAATCAAAATGGTAGAAATCAAGATCAAAAACAGCGGAACCATCAAATTGGAGCTTTATCCCGATAAGGCCCCCAAGACGGTGGCCAATTTTGAAAAACTGGCCAAGGAAGGCTTTTACGACGGTCTGACCTTCCATCGGGTCATCAGCGGCTTTATGATCCAGGGCGGCGATCCCATGGGCAACGGCATGGGCGGCAGCGATAAGAATATCCCCGGCGAATTTGCCGCCAATGGGTTTGATAACCCCATCCGCCATGAGCGCGGCGTTATCTCCATGGCGCGTGCGCAGGATCCCAACTCCGCCAGCAGCCAGTTCTTCATCATGCATGCAGACGGCTTTTTCCTGGACGGTAATTACGCTGCCTTCGGTAAAGTCGTGGAGGGCATGGAGGAAGTGGATAAGATCGCCGAGGTTGCCACCAACTTTATGGATATGCCGGAAGAACCCCAGATCATCGAATACATTAAGGTTGTATAATAAAAATAAAAAATCCATCAGTCCAGCATTGGACTGATGGATTTTTTATTTAAAATAAGAAAGCAATGCCTCTTTTTCATTGGGAAGTTCTTCCTCAATGACCAGCCGAAGCAATTGCGACAAGGCATCGCCCAAAGCAGGTCCTTTCAATCCAAATTCCATGAGTTCTCTGCCGCTAACCGCCAGCTGTGCAATAGAAAGGCACGCCCCCTCTTCGCGCAATTGCTCCGCCATCCGCAGTGCCTCCTCGGCCTGCTGATAACGGCAAAGGGCGATAAAGGCATCCGTCCCCAGCTCCGCGCACCGCCGCCGAACCCCGATCCGCTCCTTCGGGATCGGAGCAGTCCTCTCCTGCACCAGCAGGCAGACCTTCCGGCGGAACGCATTGGCGACCTTCAGCCGATCCAATACCTCCAGCCCCTCCTTCCGGAGTAAGGCTGCCAATCGGAAAGCCGGCTCAGCCGGCAGCGTTTTAAGACTGGAAAGGGATTTTTCATCCAGCTGCAATTCGGGTAAAACCACCGTCAGAATGGCGCCGTGCTCCATCAAAACCTCCGCCGCATACTTTCCCTCCAAAAGACCGGAAAGCTCCGCAAAGATCCGTTCTGCCGCAATGGCACCCAGTAAGGCTTTTTTGCGATGCATGGCCTCTGCGGTCTCCTTTTCCAAAGAAAAGCCCAACCGCGCCGCAAACCGCAATCCGCGCAGGATACGCAAGGCATCCTCCTCGAAGCGGCACTCCGCCTCTCCCACGCATCGAATGATTTGGGCATCAATATCTGCTCTGCCGCCAAAGGGATCCACCCATTCACCCTCCGCGTCCATCGCCATAGCATTCATGGTAAAATCCCGGCGCGCCAGATCCTCGCGCAGAGAGCGGGTAAAGACCACCCCATCCGGGTGGCGATGATCCGAGTAGGTTCCATCCTGCCGATAAGTGGTCACCTCCACCGGTCCCTCCTCCGTCAGCACCGTCACCGTCCCATGCTTGAGACCGGTGGGAATGATCTTTTCTTTGGCAAAAATTTCAAGCATTTCCTCCGGCAAAGCGGAGGTAGTAAGATCAAAATCATGCGGAGGAATATTCATATAGCGATCCCGTACACAACCGCCCACCAAATAGGCCTCATGGCCGGCATCTTTTATTTTATTCATCACCGCGAAAATGCTTCGCGGAAGTCCGTGAACGGTCAGTTTGATCACCTCTTCCCTTCGACCTGTCGTTTATTATCTTAACATTTTGTTAATATCTTGTCAATTTTTGTTGCATTTTATAACGCAAAGATTTATAATATACTTGAGGTGAATTCGATGCCCCCTTATGAGATTGAACGAAAATATTTGATCCTTCGTCCCGATCTCCTGAACCTGGGCACACTTTGTAAGGTCAAGGAGATTTCTCAAACCTATCTGACTGCGTCAGAGGGTTCTATACGTGTGCGCCGCACGGAGGAGAAGGGGAAGGTTACTTATATAGAATCTTGCAAACGAAGTGTAACTTCCATGCGTCGGATCGAGATTGAGCGCGAACTGAGCGAGGAGGAATATAATCGCCGGCTGGCTGCGCGGGATCCGCGGCGCCAAACCATTCGCAAGACTCGGTATTGCCTGCCCTACGCTGACCATATTTTTGAGATCGACATCTTCCCCTTCTGGAACAGCCAGGCCATCATGGAGGTGGAATTGAAATCAGAGGACGAGGAAATCACGCTGCCACCTTTCATCAAGGTGCTCCGCGAAGTAACGGATGATCCGGCCTACAGTAATCATTCCATGGCAAGAGACATCCCCGCGGAAGAAACCAAATAAATAAAAAATTTCCGCCATACAGATGTATGGCGGATTTTTTATAATTTCTTATAAGGTTACACCGGTCTTGAAGATGGCCAGTTCACGACTCTCTTGCTTGACGCCTTCCTCGCCGGAAGCCAAGCGCAAGACATAATCATAAAGTTCTTTTGCCAAAGTTGCCATATCCGTCTGATCCAAAAGAACACCGGCATTGAAGTCGATCCAGTTTTTCTTTCTCTGATAGAGATCGGTGTTGGTAGAGATCTTCACCGTAGGAACCGGTCCCGCAAAGGGCGTCCCGCGTCCGGTGGTAAAGAGTACCAGATGAGCACCGGAAGCGGCTAAGGTTGTGGTGGCCACCAGGTCGTTACCGGGAGCGCTCAGAATCTGCAGGCCTTTTGCAGTAGCAGGCTCTGCATAATTCAATACCGCCTGGATCTCGCTGGATCCAGCCTTTTCGATGCAGCCCAAGGATTTTTCCTCCAAGGTCGTAATGCCGCCGGCCTTATTACCCGGGGAGGGGTTTTCATAAATGGGCTGATTATTTTTACGGTAATAATCCTTGAATTCCTCGATCATCTCCACGCCCTGACGAAAGATCTCTTCGTCCCGGCTCCTGGCAAGGAGTGGATTCTCGGCACCGAACATCTCCGGCACCTCCGTCAGAACGGTACTGCCGCCCTGCGCGGCCATCAGATCGGAGAAGGCACCCACCAAGGGATTGGCGGTAATGCCGGAGAAACCGTCCGAACCGCCGCACTTCATGCCGACGATCAGCTCGCTGACCGGAACCGGCTCCCGACGATCCTGGCTGCAAAGTGCCATCAACTCCTGAATGAGCTTGGCACCCTCTTCCATCTCGTCGTTGACCTGCTGGCAGACCAGCGTCCGGACGCGCGCCATCCGATCCTCACGGATCAGAGGAAGCATGGCATCGATCTGGTTATTCTCGCAGCCCAGACCCAGCAGCAGCACGCCGCCGGCATTGGGATGATTGCAAAGCGCCGCAAGCAGCTTTTTGGTATTTTCATGATCGTCACCGATCTGGGAGCAACCGTAAGGATGGGGAAAGGCAAAGACACCGTCCACGTTCTCCGGCAGTTCGGTAACTGCCTTTGCCATCGCTTCGGCGATCTTATTAACGCATCCCACCGTGGGGATGATCCAGATCTCGTTGCGGATGCCAACGCCCCTTTCCCGGCGATAGCCCATAAAGGTATCGGGGGCGACCTCGGGGAGGGTGAAGCAACGCTTTTGATAGTGGTATTCCGTACCGCCAGCCAGCTTGGTCTTGACATTATGGGTATGTACCCACTGACCGGGCTGAATTTCAGCAGACGCCGCACCAATGGGATAGCCGTATTTCACCACGTCTGCACCCTCAGCAATTAAAGCCGCGGCAATCTTATGCCCTTTGGGAATATTCTCCAGAACCTTGATTCCGTTTTCCAGCACCTCACCCTGCTTTAATTCCCGGCAGGCTACTACGACGTTATCTCGGTCGTTCAACCTGAGAATTTCGTTCATTTTTATTCCTCCATCGCCTTTTTCAAAGCGGCTTCGATCCCCTCAGCGCGGATCGCCTTAAGATCAGCAAGGGCCATTGCCTCAAAGCCGGGCAGTTCTTTCATTTCCTTAGCGAAGATGCCCTCAGCAAAGACCGCCTCCATCAACGACTCAGCCTCGTCGTCACGATGCTGCTTGAGGAACGCCAAAATGTCCTCGGTATCCTGCACGTCCTCGTCCTTGGTCAGGAAGGCCAGAGTTGCGGCAAAGGCGAAGGTCAAAAGGCGCGGAGCCTTTCCGTGCGCCTTGCAGTAGGCTTCCACAGAGGGAAGAACACGGGCATGGTACTTGGATACGGTATTCAAGCTAATGGATTTCAGCGCATGATCCATGAAGGGGTTGGCAAAACGCTCGCGCACGGCATGATAGAAGTCTACCAGCTCCTCGCGGGGCAGGCAATCGATGCCGGGAAGAATTTCTTCCATGACGGCCTTTTCCAGATAAGCGGCCAGCTTCTCATCGCCCATGCACTCTCTTACAAAGGTCTTGCCCCAAAGCAAAGCCACCGGGGTCAGAATGGTATGGCTGCCGTTGAGCAGGCGCACCTTGCGCTCGCGATACGGACGAACAGGAGCAAAGACCACCTGGGGGATCCCCTGATCCAGAGGAAGCTCCTCATGCAGACGCTCGTCTGCTTCGATGACCCAGAGATAGTAAGGCTCGGTTACGACCAAAAGATCATCATGATAGCCCATTCTCTTATCGTACATCTCAATGGTATCTCTGGGATAACCGGAAACAATGCGGTCTACCAGCGTGCTGGCGAAGACGCAGTTGTCCTCCACCCAAGCGGCAAAGGCATCGCCCAGATTCCAGATCTTGGCCAGCTCCAGCACGCAGCGCTTGAGCTGCTTGCCGTTGTCCTCGATCAATTCCACCGGCAGGAAGAATAAGCCCTTATCGGCAGCACCGTTGAAGTGCTCGAAACGCTCGAAGAGGAGCTTGGTGACCTTGCCGGGGAAGCTCTTGGGATAAGGAAGATTGAAATCATCCTCTTTATCCAGGACGATACCGGCCTCAGTGGTATTGGAGATAACGAAACGAAGGTCGGGAGAAAGGCATAACTCTTTATAAGCATCCAACTCACTGCTGGGGCTGATGGTCTTGTCAACAACGGTGATGATCTTTTCAGAATCGATCTCCTGGCCGTCCTGCAAACCACGTACCACCACGTTATAGTTACACTTCTGATTGGCAAACCGCTCCGGCAGATCAAAGGCCAAGGGGTTTACAATCGCAACGTTGGTATCGGTCAGCCCCTTTTCATTGGCAGTCTGCAAAATATAATCCGCAAAAGCACGCAGGAAGTTTCCTTCGCCAAACTGCATAACGCGGACCGTTCTTTGTTTTTTCTCAATAGATGCAAGCATCGGTATCCCTCCACTATATATTATTATATTGATATTATAAAATTTGCCATCTGAAATGTCAAGTATAAAAGCAAAACCACCTCCGGGATTCACCGGAAGCGGTCTTTTCGTAGCACTAACATATTTAGTATAACAGAAAAAATCATCGGATGTCAATAAAAAAATAGAGAACCAACGGAATTTCTCCGTTTTATAGCAAAAATTTGTGTATATTTTGTACAACATTACATATTGAAAGTTGATAATTTTTATGCTATTATATAGACAAGAAAAGGAAAGGGTGAGTCCAATGTACAAGTAAGTCCAAGACTTCGACCGTACGGCGAATAAGGGAATTGGCAGTCTGGCAGGAGGATCGGATGCCGTATCGAAGTCTCCAAACGATGCAGTCTTTAAGAATCAAATCATTCACGTAAAAGTAACTCACTTATGAGTAGAACCAATGGTTCAAAAAAAGCGAAAAAGAATGAGCAGGATCAATAAAGAGGCATCGAAATTAAGAAAGAGAGGTTAAACGATGTTAGATATTAAGAGTGAACAGAAATGACCCTTGATCGGAAGCGTAAAGAAGCACCGATTGAGGGTCATTTCATTTTGTGCAGGCAGAAGCCTGCTTTTTTTATTTTGGAAAACCGGCGGAGTATTTTTGGGTTCCGTCCGGCAGAACCCACATCGCCTCCACGCCGGAAAGAGATGCGATCAACTGCGCCCCCTCTTCCTGATCCATCAGGAAAAGGGCGGTAGACAAAGCATCCCCTTGCCCGGAATTGGAGGAAAGCACCGAAACCGAACGATATTTCTCCCCCGGCATCAAGGTCTCCCCATCAATAATATGATGATAATTCTTTCCATCCACCGTATAATACCGCTGATAACTGCCGCTGGTCACCAAGGCCTGACTCTCCAGCGAAAGAGTGGCAATATACGGATTTTCCGTATCTGCCGTATCGGGATTTTCGATTCCGGCGATCCAGGGCGTGCCGTCTCCTCTTGCGCCGATGGCGCGGAGATTGCCGCCCAGATTCAAAAGATAGCCGGTGATCCCCCGGGCTTCCAAAGACTGCGCCACCATCTCTGCCGCATAGCCTTTAGCAATGGCGCCCACGTCCAGCCGCATTTCCGGATCCGCCAGAAAGACGGTGCTCTCCGCCTCATTAATGACCACCTTACTAATATCCGTATGGAGCGCCGCCGCACGCAGTTTTTCCATCGGCGGCAGCTGCGCGTGATCGGGATCGCTCATGCCGTCGGTGCGGTAATCGTGCCAGATAGAAAGAACGCTTCCCATGGCGACGTTTACCTTTCCGCCGGAAAGGATATACATCTCCTTGGCATAAAGCAGAAGATCAATGATCTTGCGATCCACCTTGACTGCGCTATGGGTGCCGTTCCGCACCTCATTGACCACTGCCAGATTATGGACCCCATCGTAGCGGTTATAAATATTATAAAGCTGATGGTATTCCTCCAATTGCGCCTGAATATCGGTATACACTGCATCAAAGTCCTCCCGGGACGCGGCATACCCCAATACAGTCGTGACCGTATCAAAATAATCGAAGGAATACTCCGTATAGCGCTGTAGTTTTGGCCGGCAGCCGTTCAGCGGCAGGCAAATCAGGAGCGCGAGAAAGATTGCGATCGTTTTTTTCATTCAATATAATAAAAACAGGGGAGTGCAATGCACCCCCCTTTTACTTTCAAAGATTACGCGACGGTAGCGGCCTTAACGGCAGCCTTGACCATATCGCCCACGTGGATGGTGCAACCGGCAGTCTGCAGTGCATCTGCACCGTAACCGGTCTCGATGGCAAGCTTTGCGACGCCGTCCTTATCCAGACCGACGCAAGCAGCGTTAAATGCAGCAGCCTGCTCATCCCATTCCAGCACCTTGCCGTCCTTATTCAGGTCGGGAGCATAGGGATTACCGCCCATGCCGTAGTCCTTACCGGCAGCCTTCTTGGTGGTGATCTCAGCGGTAGAGGCAGCAGCAGCCTTACCCTTGGTATCAAACTTCACGGTTGCAGCAGCGACGTCAGTGGCAGCAACGATGATCTTGCCCTCAGCATCCAGAGCAGAAGCCACGATGGTGGTATCCAGCTCAATGCTGCCTTCCTTCTCATCGGTGGCATCTTCATTTTTCGCAGAGGTAACAACGCCCAGCTTCAAGGTAGCGTCCTTGGTAGCCTTGGACTCAGCAGCATTTGCCACTGCGTTCTCAACAGCCTTGACGTAGTCTGCGATCAGAATGGTGCAGCCTGCGGTAACAACCTCGTCGGTACCCTTATTGGTATCAGCAACCAGAGCCTTGACCTCATCAATGGTCTTTCCGGCGATCAGCTTGGTGAAAGCATCGATCTGCTCGTACCACTCCAGCTTGGCACCGCCATAAGCAACCATATTGTAGTCCTTGCCCAGCTCATACTTGGTCTTAAACTCGGTAGCGGCAACGGCCTTACCCTCAGCGGTAAAGCTTGCCTTATTGTCTGCACAGTCGATGACGCACTTGACGATCTTGCCGTCCTTGTCCAAAAGAACTGCGGCCGTATTGACCGTTGCACTGCCGGTACCATTGGTCTCTCCGTCAGCATCGGTGGTCTTGCCGTAGGTAGCGTAAACGCCCAGACCGAACTTCAGTTCTTCCGCCTTAGCGCCGCAACCGGCCAGCATCGAAAGCGCCAAAAGTAATACCATGATCAAACTGAGTACTCTTTTCATTTTGATTTCTCCTTTAAAATCATTTTCCATCAAAATTATGCCATAAAACCCCATGCCTTGTCAATATGTGGGGATATGCATATTTTATATGTTACTATGCCGGGTATACTTCAAGGTCAGCATACCGGCCAGACCGACCAAAATTCCGGCAATCGTTCCGGTCACCGCCAGGACGATCATGTAATAGCCGATCTCCCGGGTCTGCATCACCAGCATGGCCACCAGGATCTGACCCAGATTATGGGTGACACCGCCGATGATACTGACGCCGACCATCGAGAAAACGCCCCATTTCTTAAAGAGGGTCATCAAAATCAGACTCAGCAAGGCGCCGGCAAAGCTATAAGCCAGCGTCATGACGTTGCCGAAAAGCAAGGCCACGGCAAAAAGCCGCACCAGCGAAACCGCCGCCGCCTCTTTCCAGCCGAAACGATAGAGTAAAAAGATGATCATGATATTGGGCAAACCCATCTTGACGCCGGGCACCGCCGCCACCAAAGGTGGTAGGAGAGACTCCACGTAAGAAAGGATCAGCGTCACCGACGCTGCAAGCCCTAAAAATACCGTTTTCTTTGTATTATTCTTCATATTATGTCACAATATCCACATCGTTTTCCGAAGCGGAAACCACCTTCACCACCACTTTATGGGGCAGGCAGACGATGGTCTCCCCCACCTTGGAGATGGGGCGATGCGCCACGCAGATCCCATCCGGGCAGGTCGCTTCCGCGACCGACGCTTTGCCGTCGCGAATCACCAAGGTATTGGTGTTTTCTCCGGTTTGGATGACCGTCTGCAGCTCCTCCGAAAGCGGATAAGAGGCACGCTCTTTTCCGTCGATCAGCACCACCGCCCGATCACCGGGCTTTCCGGTCAGCTTCAAAAGAAAAAATCCGCCCAATACCAGCACCAATACGACTGCGATCAGGATACTATCATGGAGGACCTTACGCCGAGGCGTAAGGTCCGTTTTTTTGCTCTTTTTCATTTTATTTCATAACGGCGGCAGCGAAATCTACCGTATGCAGGCAATGGGTGGGGCAATTTTCCACGCACTTTCCGCAGCCACTACATTTATCATAATCAATTACCGCCAGATTATTCACGACCGTAATGGCTTTTTCCGGGCAGTTCAGCTCGCATTTTTTACAGCCGATGCAAGCATTCTTGCAGGCCTTGCGCGCCACTGCGCCCTTATCGGTATTATTGCAAAGCACCACGCCGCGGGCGCTGAAGGGCACCATGGAGATGATCTTCTTGGGGCAGGTCTTGACGCACATTCCGCAGTTGATGCAGAGCCGCGCGTCGATCCGGGCAACACCGTCCTCAATGCAGATGGCATTAACCGGGCATTCCTTGGCGCAATCGCCGCAGCCCACGCATCCGCAGAGGCAGACGTTGGGGCCGCCGTAAAGAAGGGATGCGCCCCGGCAGCTGGGATAGCCCACGTACTGGGCTTTGGTGGCGGAAGCCTCGCAGGTGCCGTTGCAATGCACGAACGCCACCTTGCGCTCAATATGTCCTACTTCCAGCCCCAGCAAAGCACCCAGCTTACCGGCGGTATCGTTACCGCCGGGGGTACAAAGATCCGGCGCCGCTTCGCCTTTATTCAGAGCAGCAGCATAGCCGTCGCATCCGGTATAGCCGCAGGCGCCGCAGTTGGCGCCGGGCAGGCATTCCCGAATCGCTTTCAATCGTTCGTCTACCTTAACCTCCATGAAATGAGAGGCCAGCACCAGTACGATACCGGCGATCAGACCAATTGCGGCGACAATGCCAAAGCAAATTAAAATATCAATCAACATAAGGCAATCTCCTTAAGAAAACAGATTATCCACAATTCCGGCAAAGCCGAAGAACGCCAGCGAGATAAAGGATGCGGCGATCAGCGTGACCGGCAGCCCTCTGAAATGGACGGGAATCTTGGCTTCATAGATCCGACTCCGCAGACCGGAGAAGAGTACCATCGCCAAAAGGAAGCCCAAGCCACAGCCCAGGGAGCTGGCCATCGACTCCAGGAAATTATAGCCGTCGGTGATGTTGTTGATGGTCACACCCAGCACCGCGCAGTTGGTGGTGATCAAGGGCAGATAAACGCCCAAACTCTTATGGAGCGAGGGGATATACTTTTTCAGCGCAATTTCGGTAAACTGCACCAAAGCCGCAATCACCAAAATAAAGACGATGGTCTGCATATAGCCCAGTCCGTTTTTATCCAGGACGTAGTATTGAATAGGCCAGGTCACCGCCGAAGCCATCAGCATGACGAAGATCACGGCGATACCCATACCGGTGGCCTGGTTGAGTTTTTTGGAAACACCCAGGAAGGGGCAGATCCCCAAGAACTGGCTCAAAACGTAGTTATTGACCAATACGGAAGACATAATGATGATGATCATGGTTTTTACTGCATCCATCTTATTCGCCCTCCTTCAAAGTTTTTTCGCAAGAGCCCGGCTTGCAGTAGGACGCCGAGGGGCAACCGGCGCAGCCGAAATTCTTCTTTTTGGGGAACTGACCGCTGGTCAGCCAGCTGACCACGGCGATCAAAAGACCGTACACCAGCATACCGCCGGGTGCTTTGACCAGGAAGCTGACGGTGTGGTCGATCAGAAACGGGATCTCGATCCCGGCAAAGGTACCGGCACCGAAGACCTCACGAATGGTAGCCATCGCCAAAAGCGCGATAGTGAAACCCAAGCCCATGCCCAGACCGTCCAGCGCCGACTTACCGACGGAGTTCTTACCGGCAAACATCTCGGCACGCCCGAGGATGATGCAGTTTACCGTGATCAGCGCCAGATATACGCCCAAAAGATCGTATAACTCCGGCAGGAACGCGTGCATAAACATCTGCACCAGCGTCACAAATCCGGCGATAACGACGATATAGCAAGGGATACGAACCATATCGGGGATCAGCTTTCTGAGAAGGGAGATCACCGTATTGGAGCAGATCAGTACGGCCATTGCCGCAAGTCCCATGGCCAAGGCTCCAATGACGCTATTGGTGACCGCCAGCGTCGGGCAGGTGCCCAAGATCAGGACAAAGACCGGGTTCTCCAGGAGCAGACCCTTCAGCAGGATGGAAAGATTTTCATTCTTTTTCATGTTCAAGCCTCTCCTTTCAAAATTTTAATGATCTCAAAGACCTTTCCGACCGCCGTCTTATAGCCGTTGGTGGTCAGGGTGGCACCGCTGATGCCGTCGATCTCTTTATAGTTGGATTCATCCTTGCCGTTGAACTGGCTGTAGAAGGAAGCGTCTCCGCAGGCAGAGCCAATACCCTCGGTCTCATACTGCTCCAGCGTCTTGCAGGCAATGATCTTGCCCTCGGCGGTGGCAGAGACCTTCAGCAGAATGGGCTTGCCGGAGGGGCTGTACCATTCGTCTCCGTTGATGCCAAAGCCGTTGGCCTTCAGTTCAAAGACGAAGCTTCCGCCGTTGGTCTTATAAGCCTTCAAAAGATGGCTGGGCAGCTCGGCGTATTGAGAAAGATCCAGTTCTTCCGTCGTGGAGCTGAGCAGCTTCTTCGCCTGATCGGCGATCCGACCGGCCAAAGCCTCCTCCACGCCCTCGGTGAGGACGTTCCCCTCGCCGTTGACCGCAATAAACTGCTCGCCGGAAACGCAGACCGCACCGGCGCCGTTATCGGCGGTATAGACAGCGGAAATATCCGCCGCTTCTTCGGTCATAAAGAGTTCGGTAAACTTGCCTTCCGCATCGGGAAGTGCCGCAGAAAGCTGATCCTGCAGGATCTCAGCCTCGGAGCGCAGATCCACCGATCCGCCGCCCAGAATGACCGCCGCATTCAAAGCGTCCTTTACTGCATTTTTATAGCCCTCGGTGGTCTTGGTCGCACCGGAGATGACGTCCAGTCCGTCCACCGTCTCGGCAGTGGCACCCTTGGCGGTCTCGCCATAGGTCTGCTCATAGCCCAGCGTCTCGTTGCTGGAAAGGCAGGTGGCACCGGTCACAGTACCGCTCTGATCCACGCCGCACATAATGACCATATCAGAGCCATAGCCGGCAGTCCGGAGCTTCACAACGTAACCGCCGTTCTTTTCGGAGAATACCTCCGTCACCGTAGCAGGGAGCTCATAAGAGGAAAGATCCATTGCCTGGAACTCTTCGCCCTCCGGCATAACGACCAAGAGCGCCTCGTTGGCAGCGGCAGCTTCATTTTTCGCGATCACAGGAGAGGTCACGTAATTCGTAGCAGAAAGCAATACGGCAATGATGCCGCAGATGGCGGTCAAAACCACCAGACTTTTGATATACTTTTTCATTTTCTATCCCCTCCAAACGGCTTACGGGCAGTCCAGCTATCAATAAAGGGATTCAGAATATTCATCAAGAGAATCGCAAAGGACACACCCTCGGGATAATTGCCCCAGAAACGGATCAGGACGGTGATGATACCGGCACCCATGCCGAACACGATCTTACCCCATCCGGTCTCCGGCGCGGTAACGTAGTCGGTCGCCATAAAGATGGCGCCCAGGAAGAGACCGCCGGAAAGGCACCAAGCCAGGGCAACGGTTGCGTCAAAGCCGACGACCGCCCAGGTAAAGAGGAAAACGGTACCGATAAAGGCCACCGGCAGATGCCAGGAGATGATCTGACGCGCCAGGAGGTAAATACCGCCGATCAGCAACGCCAGCACGCAGGTCTCACCGATGGCACCACCATGGTTGCCGATGAAAAGATCCAGCAGCTCCGGCGTCTTACCCCCTGCCAGCTCCACCAGCGGCGTTGCTCCTGCAGTAGAGTCTACCGGGAAGGCAGCCTTTGCCATGGAACCGAATGCAATCAGCATGAAAACACGGGCGGTGATGGCGGGATTGACGATATTTCGTCCCAAACCGCCAAACAAGCCCTTCACGACGACGATCGCGAAGATCGCACCGAGCACCGCCTGCCAGATGGGCACGTTGGCCGGCAGATTGAGTGCCAGCAAAAGACCGGTCACCACCGCAGAACAATCCTGCAGAGTGGGACCTTTTTTGATTGCGAGATTAAATAACCATTCCGCAAGAACGGCCGTGACAACGCAGGCAAGGATCACCCAGACCGCCGGCCAGCCGAACCAAACGATACCGGCGGCAGTAGCAGGCAGTAGAGAGATCACCACGTCCAGCATGATGTTCCGCGTCGTTTTCTTGGTAAGAATATGAGGAGAAGAAGAAAGTTGCAGCTTCAGCGCCATCAGACAGATGCCTCCTTTGCTTTTTCTTTAGCCATCGCTTCGCGGAGCTTTGCCTTTGCGATACGATTGGACTGGATCAAGGGACGGTTCGCCGGGCAGACGAATGCACAGCAACCGCATTCCATGCAGGTCTCCACCTGCAATTTTTTCAATGCTTCAATGTCGTCCAGCTTATTGGCAGCAGCAATGGCGCTGGCGCGGAGCCCAAAGGGGCAATGACGGGTGCAAGCACCGCAACGGATGCAGGGGGTCTCATGGATCGGCTCATTTTCCTTTTGAGTCAAAGCCAGCAGGGCGTTGGTATTTTTCAATACCGGAACCTCCAGATTGGGGACGGCGATACCCATCATGGGTCCTCCGTAAAGCACCTTCACCGGATCTTCCTTAAATCCGCCGCACGCCTCAAAGACCTCTTCCAGCGGCATGCCGATGGGCGCCACCACGTTCTGGGGTGCACGAACCGCACCGCCGTCGATGGTGATGGTACGCTCGACTAAGGGCATACCGGTCTTGAGGTAACTGCCGATTGCGGCAACCGTCGAGCAGTTCAGAACCACACAGCCCACGTCGATAGGCAGCATCCCGGCGCAAACCTTTTTGCCGGTGGTATGGTAGATAAGCACCTTCTCACCGCCCTGGGGATAGAGCGAAGGCAGTACCTTCACCGTCACGTATGCGTCGTCGGCCGCCATCTTTTTCATGCTTTCGATGGCTTCCTTTTTGTTGTTTTCGATGCCGATGACCACCTTGGTGATGCCCAGATATTCCTCCAGAGCCTCCAGACCGCGCTCCATATCCTCCACCCGGTCGATCATGGTCCGGGTATCGCTGGTGATATAGGGCTCGCACTCTGCGCCGTTGATGATCAGCATCTCGATGGGCTTTTCCGCCGCCAGCTTCACGTAGGTGGGGAAGCCGGCACCGCCCAGACCCACGATACCGCTCTTGCGAATCGCTTCAATGAAGGAAGCGCGATCGGTCACCTGGGGAGGTGCGATCGTAGGATCCGGCGTCATGGCACCGTCACCCTCAATGGTGATGGCCGGTACCATCGTACCGTTGGAAAGTAAAGTATCGGCGATTTTGGTAACCGTACCGGAAATACTGGCATAAATGGGAGAGGAGATAAAACCATCCTGCTCCGCCACCAAGGTACCCACGTCCACGTGATCCCCCACCTTTACCACCGGCTTGGCAGGCTTACCGATATGCATCACCATCGGCAATACCACCGTCTTCGGTGCAGCGAGGGGTACGGCAGCCATATTTGCTGTGTTTTTTCTATGCGGCAGATGGACGCCGCGAAGAGAAAATCCCATTTCTTTTCCTACCTTTCAAAATAAGTGTATAAATACAAAAATATCGAGATTATAACATACTTCTTTAATTATAAAGGAAACAACGATTTCTGTCAATGAAAATCGACGCATATTGCCGTCTTTTTTCGATGGAAAAGCAAGAAATTTTTAACGATAAAAATAAAGCGACAAAGATTTTGCAAATGTTTTACAAATCTTTTGCCGCTTTTTTTAATTAATCGTCGTTTTTTGTTTAATCTTCAAATTATTGATGGCATCTGCCTGTATTAATTTGGACAAAAGATACTCTCTTTTCCCCTGCTTATGGGCCATTTCCGAGCGTGCCATCTGCAATTTTTCGTATTCCTCTGTCTCGTTGATCTCTTCGGGCAAAAGGGCCGAATCGCAAAGCAGCTCGACCCGATTGTATTCCGCATCCACCATGCCGCCGGAAATAGAAAAGAGGACCTTTTCCCCATCGGGTTTGGTATAGTATGCCTCTCCATAGGTCAAAGAGGCGGTAATGGGCGCACGGTCGGCCATGATCCCCAGTTTTCCGTCGGTAATGGGAACGATGAGAGAAACACACTCCCCCTTATAAAAGACCCTCTCCGGAGTCAGAATTTCAAGATAAAAGCTTTTCATGCTCCGCCTCCGCCTTTCTTCGCACGTCGTCAATGGTGCCCACGTTAAAGAATGCGCTTTCGGGATATTCATCCGCCTCGCCGTCGATGATGGCTTTAAAGCTGCGGATGGTTTCGCTCAAGGGGACGTAGACCCCCTCCACGCCGGTAAACTTTTCCGCCACGCTGAATGGCTGGGATAAGAAACGCTGGATTTTCCGGGCGCGATGCACCAGGATCTTATCTTCCTCGCTCAGCTCATCCATACCCAAAATTGCGATAATATCCTGCAATTCGTTGTAATGCTCCAGAATTTCCTGCACCGTTCGCGCCACTTGATAATGCTCCTCACCCACAATCTCCGGATCCAGCATCCGGGAGGTGGAATCCAAGGGATCCACAGCCGGATAAATACCCAGCTCCGCGATCTTACGGCTGAGTACGGTGGTGGCATCCAGATGGGCAAAGGTGGTAGCAGGCGCCGGGTCGGTCAGGTCGTCCGCCGGAACGTAAATCGCCTGAACGGAGGTAACGGACCCGTCCTTGGTAGAGGCGATCCGCTCCTCCAGCTCGCCTAATTCCTGGGAAAGGGTCGGCTGATAGCCCACCGCCGAGGGCATCCGTCCCAAGAGGGTGGAAACCTCACTTCCCGCCTGGATAAAGCGGAAAATATTGTCGATAAAGAGCAGGACGTCCTTTTGGGACTCATCCCGAAAATGCTCCGCCATGGTCAAGCCGGTCAGTGCCACCCGCATCCGGACGCCGGGTGCCTCGTTCATCTGCCCAAAGACCAGCGCCGTCTTATCAAGAACGCCGCTCTCCTTCATTTCATGGAAAAGATCGTTACCCTCGCGGCTTCGCTCACCCACGCCGGTGAAGATGGAATAACCGCCGTGCTCGGTGGCAATATTATGGATCAACTCCTGGATCAATACAGTTTTGCCGACACCGGCACCGCCGAAAAGACCGATCTTACCGCCCTTGGTATAGGGCGCCAAAAGGTCGATGACCTTAATGCCGGTCTCCAGGATCTCCTCGGTATTGGCACGCTCAGCATAGTCCGGTGCCGGGCGGTAGATAACGTTCCGGGGCGTCTCCTCCGGAATCGGCTCGCCGCCGTCAATGGGCTCACCCAAAACGTTCAGCAAACGCCCCAATACCGCTTCTCCTACCGGAACGGAAATAGGCGCACCGGTGGCGACCACGTCCATCTCCCGGCAAAGCCCTTCGCTGGCATCCAGCATGACGCACCGGACGGTATTACCGCCAATATGCTGCACTACCTCCATCGTACGGCGCTGTCCGCGGCATTCCAGATAGAGCTGCTCCCGGATCCGGGGCAGTGCGTTTTTCTCAAACCGCACGTCCACCACCGGGCCGGTGACCTGGAGGATCTTGCCTATATTTTGTTGCTTTTGATTATCCATCATGTTTCATCTCTCCTGCGACGGTTTTCGCGCGTTTTTGACGTAACGCCTTGGCGCCGGCGGCAATCTCGATCATCTCCTCGGTGATGGCGGCCTGACGCAGTTTATTGTACTGCACCCGCAGCGTCCGGAGCATCTCCTCCGCATTGTCGCCAGCGCTCTTCATAGCATTCATCCGCGCCTGCTGCTCGCTGCAATAGCTTTCAGCCAGGCAACCGAATACAAAGCCCATGAGATAACTGGGAACGATGCCGTCCAGCACCTCCCGCTGACTGGGTACGAATTCATTCTCCATCTCCCGGAGCCGGGGATTATCGGGAATGAAATGGGTACGGTCCAGGGGCAAAAGGGTCAGTTTTTTGCACTCACCCGGCTTATTGCCCACGTAGTCGGTGTAGATGATATTAATTTCATCCAACTGCTCGTTATCGTAATATTCCAGCAGTTTTGCGCAGATCCGCCGTGCATCCAATACCTGCGGCCGCAAAGCCGAATACTGAAAGTCTTCCACAAAGGGAATTTTTTTCTTAGCAAAATACTGCCGTCCGTATTCCCCGATGATAAAAAGGGTGGTACGGGGATGGCGGCTCATGTATTCCTCGCAGAGCGCAATGGCCGCCTGATTATACATTCCTGCCAACCCCTTATCCGAGGTGATCAGCAGAATTCCGTGGTTTTGATGGGGCGTACTCTCCCGGACCGGCACCCGATAATAGCGGTCTTTCGTATCCAGAGGAATATGGAGGATCAGCTCACCGACCTTTTTGCGCAGTGCTTCAAAATACGGCGCGT
Organism: Eubacteriales bacterium; assembly: GCA_045541555.1. Taxonomy (GTDB): domain Bacteria; phylum Bacillota; class Clostridia; order Oscillospirales; family QAKW01; genus QAKW01. The sequence continues at coordinate 44,494 of JAZQJH010000047.1, forward strand.
TGCGTTCCAGATCGGCCATGGCCTTGCGCATCTTCGCCGAAGCGATCATATACATCGCATCGGTGATCTTTTTGGTTTCACTGATTCCGTTGATTCTCGCTTTGATTTCGCTTGCGCTGGCCACTTTAACCCTCCTCTCTCGTTAATTCATCTGCTCCATAAACGTCCGCGCGGCCTTAACGATGGCATCGTTCAGCTCCGGCGAGTAGGTTCTTCCGTGCTCGATTTTATTGCAGATGCTATGATGATTTTCCTCAAAATAATCCAAAAGCTTTTGCTGAACCGCCTTGATCTCCTTGGTAGGGATCTCCTCAAAGATCCGCTCCCGGGCGCAGACCAAGGTGATAATCTGCCGATGCAGACTCATGGGGGCGTTATTGCCCTGTCGGAGCAGCTGCATCAACGCCGCACCGTGCTTCAGCTGCCGTGCGGTGCCGGCGTCCAATTCTCCGCCAAACTGAGAAAAGGCTTGCATTTCGCGGTACTGCGCCAGATCCAGACGGATGGAGCCCACCGATTTTTTCATAATGTGCGTCTGTGCCGCGCCGCCCACGCGGGAAACGGAAAGACCCACGTTGATGGCCGGCCGTTGACCGGCGAAAAAGAGCTCACTCTCCAGGAAGAGCTGTCCGTCGGTGATGGAAATAATATTGGTCGGAATATAGGCAGAAACGTCTCCTGCCTGGGTCTCTACGATGGGCAGAGCGGTCATACTGCCTCCCTTTTTATCGTCAGAAAGCTGAGCAGAACGCTCCAATAGCCTGGAGTGAAGATAAAAGACGTCTCCGGGATAAGCCTCCCGTCCGGGGGAACGCTCCAAAAGCAGACTGAGGGTACGGTACGCTACCGCGTGCTTGGAGAGATCGTCGTAAACGATCAGCACGTCCCGTCCGTGATACATAAAATACTCCGCCACCGCGCAACCGGCATAGGGTGCAATGTATTGCAAGGACGCCGGATCGCTGGCAGGAGAAGATACGATGACGGTATAGTCCATGGCCCCATGCTTTTTCAAGGTGGAAACCACCTTGGCGATGGAACTGGCCTTCTGACCGATGGCCACGTAGACGCACACCACGTTCTTTCCCTTCTGGTTGAGAATGGTATCGGTGGCGATGGTGGTCTTTCCGGTCTGGCGGTCACCGATGATCAGCTCACGCTGACCCCGACCGATGGGGAACATGGAGTCAATGGCGAGAATACCCGTCTCCATGGGCTTGCAGACCGATTTCCGTTCAATAATGCCCGGTGCCGGACGCTCAATGGGGAAATATTCCTTGGCTTTGATCTCACCGTCGTCATCCACCGGCTTGCCCAAGGGGTCGATGATCCGTCCTAAGATCTTGGTACTGATGGGAATACCGGCAGTCCGACGGGTGCGTACCACCCGGCTTCCCTCGTAGATCTCAGAATCGTCGCCAAACAAGACGACACCGCTGTTGCCGTCGGCGCGAATATCCTGCACCATGCCCTTGACGCCGCAGTCGAAGAGAACGATCTCGCCGTATTCCACCTCGTGCAAGCCGTTGATGACGGCAATTCCGTCGCCCACGCTGACGACAAAGCCTACCTGCTGATGTCCGACAAACAGATCAAAATTTTCTATATCCTCTTTTAAAAGAGAAATGATCCGGGTAAGATCGTGCTCCTTTTGCAAAGACTGAAAGGATTTTCTCAGCTGGCGGATACGCCCAAGGGTACTCCAATCGTAGTTTTCGTCTCCCACAAAGATTCGAAAACCGCCGACCACGCTTTCATCCCGGACGATATTGAAATCAACATCGTCCGCTTTATACTCCGCCAAAAAGAATTCCTTCAGCTTTTCCAATTGCTCCGGAGTAGGCGGCGTAATACACTGGATCTCAACCTCTAAGATATTCCGTTCCGGTGCTTTGGCATCGTCGAAATTACTTCTGATCATGCTTGCCTCTCTCCCCGGCCGCCTTATCGCCTGCCAACCGAACAAATTCATCGTAAAGCGCGCTGTTACGCGCGGGAGTCACAGTATCACTGAGTAATTTTTGGGTAGCAGTCAGCACCATTTCGCCGATCTCCGTTTGAGCAGACTCCAGAATATGCTCCTTACGCTCCTCCGCTTCCTCTTCAGCGGCATGAATAATGGCGATCGCCTTTTCTTTTGCCTCGTTGATATGCTGCGCAGAGATCTCGCTCCATTCACGCTCCGCCTCATGCTGGCGTCTTTGGACTTCCGCCTCTGCCGACTGCATTTTTAATTCATATTCCTTGCAGAGCCGTTCCGCCTCTTCCTGGCTCTCCCGGCTCTTTCTTTCCTGCTCCTCGATCTGCGCCTTGCGTTGCTCCAGGAAACGGTTGACCGGCTTGAATAAAAGGAAGGTCAGCCCCCCGGCCAGGATCACGAAGTTCAGCATATGCAAAAGGACCTGCAGGAAATCAATATTTAACGGTATATTCATTTTATACTCTTTCCTCTTACAGTACGAAAATAATCAGGATGGCCACGATCAAGGCGTAAATGATGGCGGTCTCGATAAAGACCAGACCCAGCATCATGGCAGAATTGATCTTGCCGGCGGCCTCCGGCTGACGCGCCATGCCTTCGGCACTCTTGGCGATGGCCCAAGCCATACCGATGGCACCGGCAGCAGCTACAACTGCCACAACGACGGCGGCGGCAATCGCCTTTGCGGAAAGACCGCCGTCAGCAGCCGCCTCAGTCACGACTTCTTCGCCCTCAGCCAGTACGCTGATCGAGCCCATGGAGGCAAACACGATAACCATTGCAATCATTAAGAGAATAGAGATCAACTTTTTCATTTTACTTTTACCTTCTTTTCTTTTGTTTTTTTCGGTCTCTCTTCCACGGCCTCACCGTAGAAAATAGATACTAAGGTTGCCAGAACGTAGGTCTGGATCAGCGCGTGCAGTAGGGTGAAGAGTACGCCCACCACCACCGGCAGTGCAAAGCTGAGACCCACGTAATAATAAACCAATTCGGTCACCAAAAGACCGCTCAAAAGCGCGCCGAACAAACGGAAGCTCATGGAAACCGGCAGGGAGAAATCCTTCAATACGCTGAGCCCGCCGCGAATTCCGCCGCAGAGTAAGCCGGCACCCAAGATCATGCCATAGGACAAAAAGCCCATGGCGATGGCGCCGTTAATATCTGAAAGGGGTGCCGGCAGCGCCATGGACATTCCGTTGGTGGTGGTCCATTGCACGCCGAACAGTTCAAATACTGTACTGAAGCAGATATAGACACCGGCGCTGAAAATGTAAGCGCCCACAAACTTCGGCCGATGGGGGCTGTTGGAGCCTGCCATGTTGGCGAAGAATTCCACCAGCATCTCGATGATGCTCTGAAATTTTCCGGGGATCAGCTTAAAGCGCGGAATGGCGAAAATCCGAATGAGCGCCGCCGCCAGCAAAAGCACCGCCGATACCAGATAGGCGGAGATCAATCCCGGATTGACCGCCAGACCGAAAAGGTTCATCTTATTATGTTCGTGCAGAACGCCGTCCTGCATTACCTCTTTGATGGTCTCATGCTTGGCGCCGGGAGGCCAGAGCAGAAAGATTCCGACCAGCAGCGCCGCGATCAGCGCCAGCCAGACGGCAAGAAAGAGGACTTTCTTCTTGCTTTTAATCTTCATTTTGTCACCTCTTTAGGGTGGAGCGAATAATCCGAACCTCGTTTCAAAAAGGCGGATTTCCGCTCACTCTTCATTAAAATCCTCGTTAATCCGATAGGATTAACTGCGTTTTTGCTTTGATTGAACGAAAATCCGCACTTTTTGAAATCTTTGACCTCAAAGCGAGAAGATTTCGAGAGATTTTTGTTCAATTTAGGTGAAGCAAGGCTGTCGCCTTGCACACCCAAAAATCAATCTCCGCTTTTGCCGGATAAAATCATATAAGCGCCTGTGAAAATAATCTTCAGATCCAACCAAAAATTGCGCTTTTCTATATATTCCAAATCGGATTTCACCCAATCATCAAAAGAGATGGAATGGCGGTTTGGCTGGATTTGCCAGAGGCAGAGCAGGCCGCCTTTCACCAGCAGGCGCTGCTTTTGCTCTTCGGTATAAAGCGCAACCTCCTGCGGCAGGGGCGGGCGGGGGCCCACTACGCTCATATGCCCTAAAAAGACATTGAGCAGCTGCAAAATTTCGTCCAGCGACCATTTGCGCAGCCATTTTCCAAAGGGGGTGATGCGGGGATCATCTTTAATCTTAAAAGCAGGGCCGTCGGCTTCGTTGAGCCCTTGCTCCATCATCTCTTGCTTCAGAAGATCTGCCTTTGGGCTCATGGAGCGAATCTTAAAGAAGGGAAAAAGCGCTCCGTTTTTACCGACTCTTTTGGAGATATAGACAGGATTATGCCCGTCCTCTAAAAATTTGATCAGAAGAAGCAGCAGAATGGCCGGCAGTAAAATCAGCAGGGCAAGGCCCGATGCCAAAAGATCAAAAAGCCGCTTGAAAAAATCATAAAAGGGCTTCTTTTTCAAGATGGGATTGTTTGCAGCCATTTTGGGAAAGCCACCTCCTTCATTAATAATAAAACCTTAAATATTAATATTATTATATATTCGGTCCAATTATAACAAAGGAAAAATAAAATGTCAATATCAGAAGAGCGAGAGATGAGCAAATATAACTGAAAAAGACGATTGCAAAAGCAATCGTCTTTTTCACAGCGTGTCAAAAAACTCCTGCGGAGGTTTTTGACACGCTGGGAGACTCTCAAAAAAGAGTGCAGATTTCGTCGATCTGTTCTCGTCGGCGTACATAGGTACGGTAGAGAGCAGATCGGCGGAAAGCAGAAAATTTTATTCAAAATCCGCATCATCATGCGGATTTTTTCCTT
>JAZQJH010000048.1:0-4163 GCA_045541555.1 Eubacteriales bacterium
CGAATTTGCGGGACGCAAATATATCGAGTTGGCAGGAGGCCAACATATCGACTAAAAATAGAAAAATCTCTCAATCCAGCCTACGGAGCCAAATTGAGAGATTTATTCGTTCTATTACTATCCTTTAGAGTACGACTCTAATGATGGTTCCTTTTTGCATTTATTTTTGCAATGCTGCTGCCCCTAAGGCGGTGGCAAAGGTGGCATTTTCCGGCACGATAAAGGGCACGCCGTGCAGCTCGGCTACGCCGTCGAAGATCTCCCGTCCTTGGGGAATGGTGGTCAAAGAGCCGGTGACGATGACCTTTTTAAAGCCCCGTGCCTTGGCGGTAAATGCCGCCATGACGCCGGCAGTCTGGAAGATCATATTGATGAGACCCAGCGCCAGATCCCCTTTGGTGGCGGTGCTTTTGATCCGCCCGAAGTTCGATGCGGTGACGTTTTTCGGCAGGGTGGAAATATCCGCTACGCTGATATCCTGTACCGAGAGATCTACGTGGGAAAGGTCCCCGGTGTTGGCATAGGCCAGAATGGCTTCATAATCTGTCTCGCCCAAAAGCTCCTGGGAAAGACCGATCAGCGTGCCGCCGCCGACGCCGCTGCCGCCGATGTGCTCCACCGTATCGCCCTTAGCGTAAACGAATGCGGTACCGGTGCCCATGCTGACCACCAATGCGTCCTCTTCCTCCGCTAAAAGCAAGCCGCCCTTGCCGATGGCCTCAAATTCATTGACCTTGCAGGTGGGGATGCCGTAAATATCTTCTTCAATAAGGGCGGCGCCCACGCCGGTCAGGACGATCTTTTCCACGTCCTCTAATTTTAAATGGTATTGATGCAGAAGATTGCCGATGGCGCCGTAAAGGGAGGTCAACTGATCTCCGGCACGCACCTGCAGCATTCCAATGGTTTTTTGATCAAAGGCGACGATCTTGGTGGTGGATCCACCTACGTCAACACCTAAAATAACGGACATTTTTCTCACAACCTTTTTCTGGATTGCTTTTATTATAAGCAATGATCGGAAAAATGTCAAATCTAATCAACACATTTTTTGCATGGGGTGTATCCTTGATCCATTGCGGACGTTAAGGTTGTTCGCGTGGAATTCTTCCCACCGCAGGTGGACTTTAAGTGATAGCGTTGCCCGTGTGGCGTAATATAGACGGGTTCTTGCTGCTCAATATCTAAGGTGATTTTTTCGATTGGCGCCGGTGATGGAGACTCTTCAGCGGCTTCGGGTGGTGGGATAAATAATAACGTTATACCAAGTACCGCTGCCGCGATCCATCCGAAAAAACGAGAGGCCTTATTTCCGGGAAATATCGAAAGGAAGAAAAGGGAAAATCCAACGAGAAAAATCAAGGGATCCGGATAGAGCAGCCCCATACATAGTAAAAGCAAAGAAAATAGAAAAAGGACAATTGAATGAATGATCAAATATAATCACCTCACCATATGTTATAAATTATAACATATAAATATAACATTTTTCAAGCCATAATAATGGTGAGGTGAAGTGTGATGAAGAACAAATTGATCATATCCAAAAAACCAAAGGGTGAAGATGGACACAAGACCTTTTCGGTTCGACTGCCGCAGGAAACGGTAGAGCGGCTGGAAAAGCTGGCGAAAGAAACCCAGCGTTCCAGAAACGATCTCATTAATGTATTATTAAACTATGCGCTGGATCATAGTGAGGCAGAGAATAAATAATAAAAAAGGTTGATTTTTGCCTTTGGGCAAAAATCAACCTACGTTATTCTTTATTATTTAAAAAGGGAAGGCTTCAAGCCTTCCCTTTTTTGAGTGTCGCAATTAGTCTTTCTTTTTGCTGAGAACGATGTTAACGATGATACCCAGGATCAGCGCGCAAGCGATAGCAGTCAGGGTCACCTTACCAAAGTTCAGGGTCAGACCGCCGATACCGCAGATCAGAATGGTGGAAACTACGAAGAGGTTCTTATTCTGCTCCAGGTCAACCTTCTGCACCATCTTCAAGCCGGAAACTGCGATGAAGCCGTAGAGGGCAACGCAGACACCGCCCATCACGCAGGAGGGGATGGAGTTAACGAAGGCTACGAAGGGGGAGAGGAAGGAGATCAGCACAGCCAGAACGGCGGTGGTGCCGATGGTATAGACGGAAGCGTTACCGCTGATGGCGACGCAAGCCACAGACTCACCGTAGGTGGTGTTGGGGCAGCCGCCGAAGAAAGCACCGACCATGGAGCCGACGCCATCGCCCAGGAGGGTACGGTGCAGACCGGGATCCTCCAGCAGATCCTTCTCGATGATGGAAGAGATGTTCTTATGGTCAGCAATATGCTCTGCAAATACAACGAATGCAACGGGGATATAGGCTACTGCGATGGAAGCGATATAGGGAGCGGTCAGCTCGCCTGCGCCCTTAAATGCAGTCAGGAAGGTGAAATCCGGGAACTGCAGAAAGGTCTTGAGGGTGACGCCGTCTGCAACCAGAGCAGTCAGGGGGGAGAAGTCGATGACCTTGAGGGCATCAATGCCGGCCAGGTTGCCGATGACGGTGAAGATCGTACCGACTGCATAACCGGCCAGAATACCGATGATAAAGGGGATCATTTTAGCCATCTTCTTACCGAAGGTAGAGGCGATAACCGTCACGAAGAGGGTCACCAGACCGCAGAGGACAGCGATGAGGGTGTGACCGCCGGCGGGAGCCTTCTGCAGATCGGCAATGGCGTTAGGAGCCAGGGAAAGACCGATGATGGCAACGGTGGGTCCGATAACGGCGGCAGGCATCAGCTTATTGATCCAGTTGACACCGACCAGCTTGACGATAATAGCGATGACGACGTACACCAGACCGGCAAACGCCGCACCGAGGATCAGACCCAGATAGCCCAGGCTCATGGCAACGCCGCCGGCAAAGGCTGCACACATGGAGCCGATGAAGGCGAAGGAGCTGCCCAGGAAAACGGGGCTGCGGAACTTGGTGAAGAGCAGGTACACGACGGTACCGATCCCGGCGCCAAAGAGGGCGGCGGCAGGGCTCATGGTGGTATTGCAGGAGCTATTGATGATGACCGGAACTACCAGGGTAGCCGCCATGATCGCCAGCAGCTGCTGAATGGCAAACACAACGTTTGCGCCGAACTTGGGTTTGTCGCTGGGTTGGAAAACGAGTTTCATGCAAAAACTTCCTCCTAAATTTAATTTTCATATAATTCCACATTTACGGCATCGTCGTAAGGTGGGATATGAACCTTGATCTGCTCACTCCGGGCGGTGGGGACGTTTTTGCCCACGTAGTCGCCCCGGATGGGGAGCTCCCGGTGTCCTCGGTCGATGAGCACCGCCAATTGGATCCGGCCGGGACGCCCCCAGGAGAGGACGGCCTCCAATGCCGCCCGAGCAGTTCGCCCGGTATAAATGACGTCGTCCACCAAAATGACGGTCTTTCCCTCCACCGGGCAGCCTGCGGCGGCCGGCGGCGCCGGTTTATGCTCCAGGTCGTCCCGATAAAAGGTGATGTCCACCGTTCCGCGGTGCACTTTGAGGTCGGAGAATTTTTCGATATTCTGCGCGATCAGCTCCGCCAAGGGCTCGCCCCGGCGCTCCACGCCGATGAGGGTGACCTCTTTTTCGGTACCGATCCGCTCGATGATCTCATGGGCGATTCGAGCCAGTGCGCGGCGCACGTCTGCCTCTTCCATAATGCGGGAACGGAATTTCTCAGCCATGGGATCACCTCGTTTCATAAAAAAATGGCCTTACCATACAGCAGGCAAGACCGGTTTTGACGTTCCTATAACGGCTCTTGCCGATGTCTCGCATCGAATTAAAGACCCTCTAAAAGTATACCCCATGAAGGGTGGTTTGTAAACCCTTTTTTGACAGTTTTCGCAAAATTTAATCCTTGACAAAGCAGGGGTTGAGTGATACGATTTTATTAGGGTGAACAATTAAACTTGAACCCGCCGCAAAGCGGTATATTCTGGTGCTTTTCACCCAATTTGTTCTCGCAAGGCGGCAGCCTTGCTTCATCCAAATTGAGCAAAAATTCCACAAAATCTTCTCCCTTTGCGGTCAAGGATTTTGAAAAGAGTATTTTTTTGTTCAATCGAGGCATAAAACGCAGCCAATACTGCCGTATTGGCGAGTATTTTAACAATGAGTGAGCGAAAAAA
>JAZQJH010000049.1:0-13906 GCA_045541555.1 Eubacteriales bacterium
ATCCGCATAACCATGCGGATTTTAATCAAAATTTTCTGCTATCCGCGGGGCCGCTCTCTACCGTACCCATGTACGCTGACGAGACCGCCCCCACGAATTCGGAAACATTTTTGAGAGTCTGCCCAGCGTGTCAAAGATAAAAAAGAGGGTTCTTTGACACGCTGAAAAAAATCCTTACCCCAAATGAATTGGGGTAAGGATTTTTTAGCTTATAAAGTTTCGGTCATTCCGTCATGACAAATCAGGATGGAGATGCCGTTTTCTTCCGCATATTTTGCCGTCAAGGCTTCGGCGGCGGCACGGTCGGCGAGAATTTCGCGCCCATGATGGTTAAAGCGTAGCCGGGCAATCTTTTTGCCGACGACGTATTCACAGACGTCCGCCACCTTGTGGTGCCCGGTCTCCATGATGAGAAGATCGCAGCCCTCACCGATGAGAGGATCCAGCTCTAAAGGCTTGTGTACGTCCCCGGAAAAGACGATCCGCTTGCCCTCCGTCTCGATGAGGAAGGAATAGGAATGCCAGCCGTCCGAACCTTCTTCCTTAAGATGCGCGTTGTGTAACGCAGTGATGCGGACGTTTTCGTCCTCGTAGAGTAAGCCGTCCTGCATCTCGTGCTCTCGGAGCGCAAAGCTGAACGCCGCCTTGAAACGGCCCATGGCGACGGCCTTCACGGCCTGCAAAAGCTCCAGACCGGGGAAGTAGATCTCCAAAGCGTTTTCGTGGATCAGCTCTTTTTGCTCGCGCTTGAGAATTTTGTCCATGCAGAAAAAGAGATGGGGAAGCCCCCCAATGTGATCAATATGGGGATGGGAAACGAAAAGCGCCCGGGTCTTGGTAATGTCCAGCCCCATGGTGTGCGCCGTATGACCGCAGCATTCGCCTGCGTCAAACCAATAATAAGTGCCACCTACCTCCAGTACCCAGGCGCAGTGATGCATCCCGGGCATGGGTTCCGTCCCGGAGCAAGTGCCGAGAAAATGTATATTAGCCATTGCATGAACCTCCGTGTGTTTTTACCAAGTATAGCATGAATTGTCAAAAAAATCAATAAAAAAGCACCCCATCAGGGTGCTTTTTGGTGCGGGCGACAGGACTTGAACCTGCACATCAGAGATACCAGATCCTAAATCTGGCGTGTCTGCCATTCCACCACGCCCGCATATTAAGTTCATTTAGTGGCAGACGCGCCGTATGCACCTGCCCGCGCTTTTAAGTTTTTATCGTATCAAAGCTTTGATCAACAAGACGTTTGCAACATCGGCATATCCGTCGCAAGCCGTCGTTTGCTCGGTATCTGCCGTGTTGCGACACCTGCTAACCTGCTCCCTTCATCTGCCCCCGGCAGCGGTCGCAGTCGCAACTGCCAATTCCGTCACGTTCGCACAGTGCATTTATTTTATCGCGTTCCGGGGAGTTTGTCAAGTTTATTGTTTATTACGAAAAAGTTTCATAACCGTTTTTATTGAAAAGAAAAAATGGGTGTGATAAAATTTTAGTATAATCTTTAATGAAAGAGTATAGCGATGAGCAAGTTTTTAGTCGGCTGGGCGGAAGAGAGCCTGGTGCCCGAGAAAAAGGTTTCCATTCCCGGTCAGTTTTATGAGCGCATTTCCGAATATGTAGAAGATAAGATTTCTGCTACAGCGATGGCGGTGGAGTCCGGGGATCAGCAGGCGATCTTCGTTTCCTGCGACCTGACGGGCTTCGGTTCGACCATGGTTCCGGCAGTGCGCAAAGAATTTGCAAAGCTGACCGATGAGGTGGTACCGGAGAAGCTGATTATCAATGCTACCCATACCCATACCTCTGGTGGCTTCAATCTGCATAATGCTGCTCAGGGGAAGAGTATTCTGGGTCAGAATATTCTGGAGGAGTTCTTGCCGGAGGGGGCCCATTATGAGGAACTGGTAAAGGTCAACGATGAAGTCATCAGCAGGGCAGATGCGCTGGTTTTCCTCTCCAAGCGGATCGCGCTTGCCGCCTATAAGGCGTGGCAGAACCGGGAAGAGGCGCTGTATGCCAATGGCTTTGGCCGTGCGGTGGTCGGCTTCTGCCGCCGTGTCGTTTATGACGACGGTACTGCGCAAATGTGGGGCGATACCAATACTGCCAACTTTGAGGCGATGGAAGGCGGCAACGATTCCGGTGTAGAGCTGCTCTATATGTTCAATAAGGAGAAGAAACTGACCGGCGTTGTGGCGAATATCGCCTGCCCCTCTCAGATCCTGGAGCATCGCAGCTGATGGTCAAGTACTTGACCGGTCAGTGCGCCTTCTATCTGGAGTTCTATGAGTTCTTCCAGGATCGCGTTTTGGCAGGTGTGCCGGACTACATTCCGGCAGAAGTGGTAGACGGCCAGGTCACCGTCATGCCGGCAGCCTTCGGCGAGCTTTCCGAAGGCATCCTCAACGTCAGTAAGGTCAAGACCGGCAAGGTCACCATGTGCCGCCTGACCGCCATCGACGGCGTTTATTATATGCATATGGTGGTGGGTGAGGGCATCACCCCCCGGAAGTGGGAAGAGGCCGGCTGGAGCCAGCCTGCGCCCCAGCTTCCCGGTTTAGAGATCCTGCTGGACGATGTCCCCGATTTCGCCGAGAAGGTCATGTGCCAGCACTATATCATCTCCTACGGGGATAATACCGAGGTCATCACCAACCTTTGTAATATGCTGGGCATCGAGATCATCTAAAATTTTTAAAAATGTGGAAAATCCATTGGATTTTCCACATTTTTTCATTATAATAGAGGTATAGGAGGAATGAGCCATGGAAATCAAAACTATTTTAAAGACCGTAGATCATACATTATTGAAGCCGGAATCCACCTGGCAGCAGATCAAGGATATTATCAACGACGGCATCCGCTATGAGACCGCCTCGGTCTGTATCCCGGCATCCTTTGTCAAGGATGCGACGGAATATGCCAAGGGGCGGGTGGCGATCTGTACCGTCATCGGATTTCCTTGCGGTTATTCCACCACCGCCGTCAAGTGCTTTGAGGCGGCAGACGCGGTGCAGAACGGTGCCGACGAAGTGGATATGGTCATTAATATCGGCTGGGCGAAGGAGCAGAAATGGGATGCCCTTTTGGCGGAGATCAAGGCCGTCAAGGAGTCCTGCCGCGGCAAGCTTTTGAAGGTCATCATTGAAACCTGCCTTTTGACCGAGGAGGAGAAGACCAAGCTTTGCGAGATCGTCAGCGCCAGCGGTGCCGATTTCATCAAGACTTCCACCGGTTTTTCCACCGGCGGTGCCACCCGGGAGGATATTGCCCTTTTTGCCGAAAACGTGAAAGGCATCAAGATCAAGGCCGCCGGCGGTATTCGTTCCTTGCAGGATGCAGAGGATATGATCAACCTGGGCGCGGAGCGTTTGGGCACCAGCGCCATTGTGAAACTCATTAAGGAGGAAAAGAACGATGTCAACACCGCATATTGATGCTAAAGTAGGCGATTTCGCCAAGACGGTTTTGATGCCCGGCGATCCCTTGCGCGCCCAGTTTATTGCAGAAAATTTCCTGCAAAATGCCGAGCTGGTCAATAACGTCCGGGGGATCCAGGGCTATACCGGCAGTTATAAGGGTGAAAAGGTCTCGGTTATGGCAAGCGGCATGGGAATGCCCTCCATGGGGATCTATAGTTATGAATTATTCAATTTCTTTGAGGTGGATCGGATCCTGCGGATTGGCTCTGCCGGCTCCATCCGGGAGGACGTGAAGCTTCGGGAGCTGGTGCTCGGCGCCGGTGCCTGCACCAATTCTGATTATGCCAAGCAGTACCACCTCCGGGGCAGCTATGCCCCCATCGCGGATTTTGCGCTCTTGCGTACCGCCGCAGAGGAGGCGGAAAAGCTGGGGCTGATCTATCACGTGGGCAATCTTTTGTCCTCCGATACCTTCTACGATGCCGGGGAAGACACCCTTTCCTGGAATAAAATGGGGGTCATGGCGGTGGAAATGGAAGCGGCGGCACTCTATATGAATGCGGCCTATAGCAAAAAGCAGGCATTGGCAATATGTACTATTTCCGATTCCATCGTTACCGGCGAGGCGACGACTGCTGCCGAGCGGCAGAACACCTTCACCGATATGATGGAGCTGGCGTTGAACGTTGCCATTCGATAAAGGAAATAAGATGAAAGTATTTTTAATTGTTTTGGATAGCGTGGGCGCTGGCGCGCTGCCCGATGCGGCAGATTTCGGCGATAGCGGTGCCCATACCTTGAAAAGTATCTCTGAAAGCCCGGCGTTTTCCATTCCCAATTTGAAAAAGATGGGGCTTGGCAATATCGAGGGTCTGGAGTTTTTGGGGGCAGAGGCGGAGCCTTTGGCCTCCTATGGCCGCGCCATGGAAGCCTCCCGGGGCAAGGATACGACGGTGGGGCATTGGGAGCTTTCCGGTGTGGTTTCGGAAAAAACGCTCCCTACCTTCCCGGAAGGATTTCCGGCAGAGCTTTTGGAAAAGTTTACAGAGGTGACCGGCCGGGGCGTGCTTTGTAATCTGCCCTATTCCGGCACCGAGGTCATCAAGGACTACGGCGAGGAGTCGGTCAGGACCGGCAAAGTCATCGTCTATACCTCTGCGGACAGCGTGTTTCAGATCGCCGCCCATGAGGAGGCGGTGCCGTTGGAAGAACTCTATGATCTCTGCCGTAAGGCAAGAAAGCTTTTGACCGGCGACTGGGGCGTGGGGCGCGTCATCGCCCGTCCCTTTATCGGAACGCCGGGCAATTATACCCGTACCGCTAACCGCCGGGATTTCTCGCTGGAGCCTACCGGCCGGACGGTGCTGGACGCCCTTTCAGATGCCGGGATCTTGACCGTCTCGGTGGGTAAGATCGCCGATATTTTTTCCGGGCGCGGCATTGCACGCTCCATTCCGACCCATGGCAATGAGGAGGGAATGGCGGCCGCTTTGCGGCTGGCAGAGGAGGATTTCGAGGGCTTTGCCTTCGTGAATCTGGTGGATTTTGATATGCTTTACGGGCACCGCCAGGATCGGGAGGGCTATGCGGCGGCGCTTTCCGCTTTTGATGCGTGGCTGCCCGGCTTTTTGGAAAAGCTTAAGCCGGAGGATCGGCTGATCATCACCGCCGACCATGGCTGTGACCCGGCCGACGATAGTACCGACCATACCCGGGAATATATCCCCATTTTGGTCTATGGCTTACCGCCCCGCGCCCTTGGAACGCGTAAAACGTTCTGCGACGTGGGGCAGACGGTGGCAGATTGGTTTGGTGTAAAATTACACCATGGAGAGAAAATGCTATGAGAACTTTATTAAATCAAGCCTTGGCGGCGCGTGAAAACGCTTATGCGCCCTATTCCGGATATCGGGTGGGTGCGGCGCTTTTAGCAGAGGACGGGCGGATCTTTACCGGTTGCAATATGGAAAACGCCTCTTATGGGGCGACGCTTTGCGCTGAGCGCAATGCCTTTGCCGCCGCCATCAACGCCGGTGCGCGGGAGTTTAAAGCCATCGCCATCGCCGGCGGCAAAGAATCGGCGGATGCCGCCGCGTCGCCTTGCGGCATTTGCCGGCAGGTCATGGCGGAATTCTGCACCGCCGGTTTTAAGATCATTTTAGGAAACGAAGAAACGCTGGAAGAATATACCCTGGAGCAGCTGCTCCCTTTAAGCTTCCGGCTGGAGGAATGACGATGCGCGCAGTAGACTTGATTGAAAAAAAGAAGCGAGGTCTGACCCTCACCGAGCAGGAGCTTCGTTTTTTGATCGAAGGCTTTACCCATGGAGAGATCCCGGACTATCAGATGTCTGCCTGGGCGATGGCGGTCTGCTTTCAAGGGATGACCCATGAGGAGACTGCCGCCTTGACCATGGCGATGGCGGAGAGCGGAGATCAGGTGGATCTCTCTGCCCTGGGCGCCGGGACGGTGGATAAGCATAGCACCGGCGGTGTGGGGGATAAGACCACTTTGATCGTAACCCCCATCGTGGCGTCGCTGGGCGGTAAAGTGGCGAAGATGAGCGGCCGGGGCTTAGGTCATACCGGCGGTACGGTGGATAAGCTGGAGTCCATTCCAGGCTACCGCACTGAACTTTCTTCGGCGGAGTTTATGAACTGCGCCCAGACCACCGGACTGGTGGTGGCAGGGCAGAGCGGCAATCTCGCCCCGGCGGATAAAAAACTCTATGCTCTCCGGGACGTGACGGCGACGGTGGACTCCATTCCCCTGATCGCCTCCAGTATCATGAGTAAAAAACTGGCCGCTGGCTCGAAATCCATCGTCCTGGACGTCAAGTGCGGAAGCGGCGCCTTTATGAAAACGCCGGAAGCCGCCGCAGAACTGGCGGCGGAAATGGTGGAGATCGGTTCTGCCTGTGGACGAAAGGTTTCGGCGCTGATCACCAATATGGATCTGCCCTTAGGGCTTGCCGTCGGCAATGCACTGGAGGTGGAGGAGGCGCTGGAGGTACTGGCGGGAAAAGGGCCTGCCGATCTGCGTGAGGTCTGCCTGGCACTCTCGGCTGAGATGCTGACCCTCTGCAACGGATGGTCGCCGGAGGAGGCGAAAAAAGCGGCGGAGGACGCCCTTCAAAACGGCAAAGCACTTGCCAAAATGAAGGAATGGATCGCCGCCCAGGGCGGAGATCTTACTGCCTTTTCAGAAGGACGTAAAAAAACAGTCGCTTCTTATGAAATTCTCTCGCCGGAAGAGGGATATATCGTTCAGATGGACGCGGAAAAGATCGGACTTTCCGCCATGCTTTTGGGCGCCGGACGGGCGTCCAAGGAGGATCAGATCGACTTTGATGCCGGGTTGAAAATTTTGAAAAAGACCGGCGATCGGGTGGAAAAAGGAGAGGCTTTGGCGGTGCTGTATACCGGCACCGACCGGGATTTTCGGGCGGCGGAGGAGTGCTATCTTTCGGCGCTGAAATGGGGCGCGGAGCGTCCGGAACCTCAGCCGCTGATCTATCGCCGGATCGGAGGTGCGCGATGAGCCCTCTTTGTTGCCCCGTCTGCGGCGCATTTTTAAAGGAGGAGGAACGGCTGTATCGTTGCCCTGCCGGCCATGCTTACGATAAGGCACGGCAGGGGTACGTCAATCTCCTGCAGAGCCAGCGCTCCGCCAGCCGTAACCATGGGGACGACCGGGAGATGGTCACCGCCCGTCGGGAGTTTTTGGAGCGCGGTTATTATAGCCCCCTGCGCGAATTGCTGACAGAAAAGGTCTCTGCTTACGTGGCGGAAAAGGGCGTCATTGCCGACACCGGCTGCGGCGAGGGCTGGTATACCGAGGGTGTCGCACGACGTCGGCCGGATGCGACGGTCATCGGCTTTGATATCTCAAAGGAAGCCCTGAAATGGGCGGCTAAGCGAGAGGGACTCAACCACTTAGCGGTGGCGAGCTGCTATCGGATGCCGCTGGCGGATGATAGCGTGGATGCGCTTCTCAATTTCTTTTCCCCCTTGGCGGCGGAGGAATACGCAAGGGTCTTGAAAAGGGGCGGCTATCTCTTCCGCGCGGTGCCGGGAATCCATCATCTTTGGGAGTTGAAATCGGCGGTCTACGATACCCCAAAGCCCAACCAGCCGGAACCGGAGACCCTGCCGGGGCTGACGCTTTTGGAGCGTTGCCCTATTCAGAATGAGATCACCTTGCAGAGTAACGAGGAGCTGCAAGCTCTCTTTATGATGACCCCTTATTACTATCGCACCTCGCCCGGGGATAAGGCGAAATTGGCGCAATACCCCACCTTTACCACCCGGACGGAATTTACGTTATTGATCTATAAAAAAGACGAACGGTGATCGTTACCGTTCGTCTTTTTCTAATATTGGAAGCAGTTCCATGGGCTTTTTGATGACAAAGTCTGCATTTTTGACCTGCTCCTCGCCGCCAAGCCCCCATGTGCAACCCACCGACCGGACACCGGCATTTTTTGCGACGTCCACGTCGAAGTGCATATCCCCCATGTACAGACATTCCTCCAAGGAGACGTTGTTTTCCTTGAGGATCTGATGCAGGGCGGTGGGGTCCGGCTTCATGGGGATGCCCTCGCGCTGACCGTAGACCTCGTCTAAAAGTCCGGGCAGTTTTTTGCCGCAGATGAGCACCGTCTGATTATGGGGACGGTTGGAAAGCACCACCCGACGGATGCCTTTTTCACCTAAGGTGCGGAGCATCTCTTCGATCCCCTCATAGAGATCCACTAAGGGGGAGGGATCTTGGTCGTAAAGACTGCTGTAGTAGGCATTGATCTCGTCGATGTCCACCGCAAGTCCGCATTCGCCCATGACCCCCTTGAGGAGATTTTTGGCGCCGTGTCCTACGTGGCAGAGGATTCGCTCCGCCGGCAGAGGCGCTTTGCCGTAGTGGGCGATGGTTTGATTGACGATCGCCGGGATCATCCGGGTGGTATCGGTAAGGGTACCGTCCATATCAAAAGCAATCAGCTTGATCATTTCAATACTTCCTTTTTGTTTTTCCTTATTCTATCATAATCCGGGGTAGCAATCAAGAGAAAAATGTGTTATAATATCCGCATAAAGCATCATCGAATGTTAATGCTTGATTTTGCGGATATTATATGATATCCAATTTTCTCGCCGCTGTCGCGGCAACCGAAAATAATGGACAATTATACCAAAACGCCTTGCGTTTATGTTATACTAAAGGTATTCAATGAGAAAGGAGGCTTGCTCCGTGAAATTTCCTCAGAACGTGACCGATAAGCTGGCGGTGCTCACCGCCCGTCCCGGCGTCTATTTGATGAAAGACCGGGAGGGGACGATCATCTACGTGGGCAAGGCCAAAAATCTCAAAAATCGGGTATCCACCTATTTCACCGGCGTCAAAAGCCATACCGCCAAGGTGATGGCGATGGTGGAGAAGGTGGCGGATTTCGATTATATCTGCGTCAATTCCGAGATGGAGGCGCTGATTTTGGAGAACGTGCTGATCAAGGAGCACAACCCTAAATATAATATCCTTTTAAAGGACGATAAGACCTATCCCTACGTGGCCATTGATCTGAGGGAGGATTATCCCCGGCTGGCGGTGCTCCGCCAGGAAAATCGGGAGGGAAAGCGGATCTTCGGTCCCTTTCCGCAGAACGGCGCAGCATCAGAGATTGTTCGTACTGCCAACGATCTTTTCGGTCTTGCTACCTGCAACCGGCAGTTCCCCCGGGACTTTCGTAAGGGGCGTCCCTGCTTGCGGCACCATATCGGCTGCTGCATGGGGGTCTGCACCGGTAAGGTGAGTAAAGCCCAGTATCGGGAGCGGCTGGAGGAGGTCATGGACTTTCTCAAGGGAGACTATAAAGCCCTTTTGGCGGAGTTGACCCAAAAAATGGAGGCCGCCGCCGAGGCGTTGCAA
The DNA here is from genome assembly GCA_045541555.1 of Eubacteriales bacterium. Taxonomy (GTDB): domain Bacteria; phylum Bacillota; class Clostridia; order Oscillospirales; family QAKW01; genus QAKW01. Next base: position 9,351 of record JAZQJH010000049.1, read on the forward strand.
TTCGAAAAAGCCGCCTCCCTTCGGGATCGCATCCGCAAGATCGAAAAGCTCGGTCAGAGCCAGATCATTACCGGAAAGGAGTCTCTGGAACAGGACGTGCTGGACGCCGTCCGATTGGGTGATCTTTTGGCGGTGGGGGTGCTGGTCATCCGGGGCGGCCGTATGCTGATGCAGGATACGGTGCTCATTCGGGATAGTATTGAGGAGAATTGGGTAGGCGCCTTTATCCAACGATATTATCAGCAAAAGGAGCAGCTGCCTAAGGAATTTTTACTGCCCTATCCGCCGGAGGACGAAGAACTTTTAGTGGAATATTTATCGAAGCTGCGCGGCGGCGCGGTGCATTTTCGCTATCCCCAAAGGGGCAAAGGTACCGAGCTTTTGGCGCTCTGCCGTAAGAATGCTTCGGAAAAGCTGGCGGAGCGGGAAGCCGCCGGTGACCGCACTCGTAAGATCTCCATCCTGATCGCCCAGACCTTAGGTCTGGCGGAGCCTCCCAAGCGGATCGAAATGTATGATATTTCCAATTTCGGCAGTGAGTCGATGGTGGGCGGTATGATCGTCTGGGAGGAAGGGCGCTTTAAACGGAGCGCCTACCGAAAGTTTGAGATCCGGGATCAATATCTGCAGGACGATTACGCCGCCACCCGGCAGATGCTGGAGCGTCGGCTTTCCCATCTGGGGGACGAAAACTTCGGCGGTACGCCGGATCTGATCCTGATGGACGGCGGTCTGCAGCATATCAATGCAGTCCGGGATCTTTGCGGTGAGATCCCTCTTTTCGGGCTGGTCAAGGATCGGCATCACCGCACCCGGGGCTTGGTCGCGCCGGAGGGCGGTGAGCTGGATCTGCGGAGCGATCCTGCGCTCTACGGCTTTTTTGCCTCTCTCCAGGAGGAGGTGCACCGCTATGCCATTACCTTTATGAAAAAGAAACACACCAAAAAAATGACCCGTTCGCCCCTGCTGGATCTGCCCGGTATGGGGGAGGCGCGGTTCAAAAAATTCAAGAAAGCCTATCCCAAGGGCATCGGCGATGCCACCTTGGAGGAGATCCGGCAGAAAGCCGGACTGCCGGAGGCGGTGGCCAAGGCGGTATGGGCGTATTATAACGGAGGATCAGAGCTATGATGCGGATCATCGCCGGCACACGCCGGGGTAAAAAATTGCAGACCTTGGAGGGGCAGGAGACCCGCCCTACCCTGGAGCGGTTGAAGCAGGCGCTTTTTTCCGCCATCCAGTTTGAATTGGCGGATCGCTACGCGCTGGATCTCTTTGCCGGGAGCGGTCAGCTGGGGCTGGAAGCCCTCTCTCGCGGCGCGGCCTTTTGCTGGTTCAACGATAGCAATCCTGCCGCCCTTTCGGTGGTGCGTCAGAATATTAAGGCTTGTAATTTTGAAAAAGAAGCAAAAGAATCTTGCATCGACTATAGAATGTGTGTTAAAATGATAGAAAGAGAGCAGAAACGCCCGGATCTTGTCTTTTTGGATCCCCCTTATGGGAAAGGGCTTGCGGAGGATGCCTTGAAGTCTTTAGCGCCGCTTTTGCCCGATGGGGCGCTGGTGGCGGTGGAGACCGGCGCGGAGGAGCAGTTCTCTTTTGCAGACCTGACCTTGCGCAAGGAGTATCGGCAGGGAACGGTCAAAATCACCCTTTTGGAAAAGAGGTCATAAACGTGAAGATTGCAATTTGCCCCGGATCCTTTGATCCGGTGACGCTGGGTCATCTGGATATCATCTCCCGATCGGCCAAGCTTTTTGATAAAGTCTACGTGGCGGTACTGCAGAACAGTACGAAAAAGCCGATGTTTACGGTAGAAGAACGGATCGGCCTTTTGAAGCGGTGCCTGACGGAGCTGCCCAACGTGGAGGTCATCACCTTCGAGGGTCTTTTGGTGGACTGCGCCCGGGAAAACGATGCGGTCGCCATTGTGAAGGGCTTGCGCGCGGTGACGGACTTTGAATATGAATTCCAGATGGCGCTGATCAATAAGAAGCTCAATCGGGACGTGGAGACTCTGTTCCTTACCACCAATGCCAAGTATATGTATCTTTCCTCCAGCATCGTGAAAGAGGTGGCCAGAAACGGTGGAGAAATCACCGATTTTGTCCATCCTGCCGTTGCGGAGGATATTAAAAAAAGATTTTTAAAGGAGATTGAAGGATGAAGATCGAAGAAATTCTGGTAGCCATGGAAGACCTTTTGGAGGACGCGTGGAACTTTCCGATGAGCGGCGGTAAGCGTGTGGTCAACGCCACCGAGCTGCAGGAACTGATTACGGATCTCCGTGCATCTCTGCCGGAGGAGATCCGCGCCAGTAACGACATCATTGCTCGTCGGGATAAGATCATTCTGCAGGGTCGTGAGGAAGCAGATCTGACCATCCAGACCGCCCGTGCCAAGGCGGAGAAGCTGGTTTCCCAGGAGGCAGTCTATCAGGAGGCTCAGCATCAGGCGCAGGAGATCATCGCCCAGGCGCAGAAGAAGGCCAAAGAGATGAACAACGCCACCGTGGAGTATTGCGATACCATCCTGGCGCGCGCTGCCGAGAGCATGACCAAGAGCAGCCAGGCGCTTGAGGAGACCCGTAAGTCTATCCGCAAGCAGCAGGCATGAGCGGAAAAGAGCGCATTCACGCCTTGGACTGGATCCGGGGCATCGCCGTATTGGGCATGATCTTGCATCATGCCCTTTTTGCCTATGAGCAGGTGGCATGGATCTTCGGCTATGACGTGGAATTTCAAATTTTGGACACCTGGCTCTTTTGGGTGTTGCAGGAGCTTTTTGTCGGCGGATTTTTGCTGGTGAGCGGCATCTGCACCGCCTTTTCCCGCAACGTTTTGCGCCGGGGCGCCATCATTACCGGCGCCGCCCTGCTGGTCACTCTGGTCACCGGTATCATTCTGCCGGCGTTGGGCGTCCGGGGGCTGGAGATCTGGTTCGGCGTCCTGCATATGTTTGGTCTCTCCATGCTGCTCTATGGGCTTTTCACCTGCAAAAAGCGCTGGGTTCCGGTGGTGACCGGCGTGGTGCTTTTCTGCGGTTATCTGGTGATTACCACCTGCCGGGAAATGGCGTGGGTGGATTGGCCGCTGATGATCCTGGGCTTCCCTCAGGAAGGCTTTTATTCGGCGGACTATTATCCCATCTTTCCGTACTTTTTCCTCTTTTTGGCCGGCACCTTTCTTGGTCCTTTGGTCAAGGAGCACCGCCTGCCCGAAGGGTTTTATACCCTGCGGCTTCGTCCGGTGGAGTGGATCGGACGCCATTCCCTTTGGATCTATCTCCTGCATCAGCCCATTCTGTTTGGCCTGATCGCCGCCGGCTTTTATCTTTTCGGTTAAATAAAATGGGCTGTAAAAAACGCATGTTTTTTACAGCCCATTTTTGGGGGATGGGGAAAATTGTTTGAAACCTTCAAACCGAGCTGCAACCGAGGGTTGCAGGCTACCCGACGGCGTATGTGATACGCCGAGCGGCGAGGTTTGGAGGTAGCAAAGGGCATTCTAATCGAAGGAAAATATCATTTTTTGATATTTTTCCTTCCTTTTTCTTTTTGCAGAATTCTTGGTGAATTTTTTCTTATTTGTTCTGTCCTTTGCGGTTCGGACTATTTTTACAGCCCCTTTTTATATTTAGTTTTCACTTCTAATTAATCCGTACTGACCGTCCTTCCGGCGGTAGACGACGCTGACCTTTTCGGTCTCGCTATCCAGGAACATAAAGAAGTTATGATCCAAAAGGTTCATCTGCAAAATGGCTTCGTTGAGATCCATCGGCCGGAGAAAGACCTCCTTGGTGCGCACCAGATTGAAATCGTCCTCGCCGTCCTCCCAGGGATCAAAGTCCGGATCACCGGCGTAAAGGCTTTTGGAAAGCCGGGTCTTATTTTTCCGCACCTGGCGGATGAGGAGATCAATGATCTCGTCCAGCGCCATCATTTTATCCATGGCGGTGCGCTCGCCGCGGAAGATCATGCCGTGATCCTGCACCGTCACCTCGACGGTGACCTCATCTCTTACGACAGTAAAGGTCAGCGTGGCTTCTGCATCGTCGGTGAAAAACTTATGGAGACGGGTCAGTTTTTTCTCCACCAACTGCTTTTCTTTTTCCGAAAGGTTCATCTTTTTGGTTACATACGTCGTTTTCATTGAGGTCACTCCTTTTAAATGTGATGGGACTTTTGCTACTTTTATTATATCATGAGATTTTTAAAAAATATAGAAAATATTGTAAAATCTACAGTTCGCACAAACTTTTGAAAATTGCACCATTTCAATTGACTTCAATGGGTGTTTTTGATATAATTAAAGGGTAGTTTCGTCGCGTACAACGGAGGCAAAAAGTATGGCATTATCGGATTTTCCAAGGGTCTTGACCCATCTGCGTAAGGAGGCCGGTCTTTCTCAAAAGAAGGCGTCGGAGGCTTTAGGGATCTCCCAGGCGCTCCTCTCCCATTATGAAAAGGGAATTCGGGAATGCGGTCTTTTGTTCTTGGTGCGTGCCGCCGATTTTTACGGGGTCTCCGTGGACTATCTTTTGGGTCGTTCTCTGGA
>JAZQJH010000050.1:0-2326 GCA_045541555.1 Eubacteriales bacterium
CGAACCGAGGGCGGTGCCGCCGTCGGCCATGTAGCAGATGCCGTGCTTTTCGCAGACCGCCGCCACGTCCTTGACCATCTGGAGCATGACCCCTTGCAGCTGCTTAACCTCTTCGTCCGTAATATGACGGAATTCTCCCATTGGGGGGGTGTTCAGCATGACGTTTCTGGTGGAGATCATTTTCTTTAATTTGCTTAACATAATCATTTCGCCTTTCAATATCCGAAAAACATCGGTTTATTCAGAGAGAAGCTCCTTGGAAAAGTCTGCATCGGCAGAGGGAGTTTTGTGGAGCGAAGTGTTCATCAAAAGACCCAGTGCCATATAGAAAAGGGTGGTCTGCGGCGAACTTTGGAAAAATAGACCCTCATCCAAAGCGGCAGTGATTGCGCAGACAGTCACAAAGAGAAAAGCACAAATAAAGCCGAAACTCAATTTTTTGTTCTTGAGGATGATTTTGATGACATGGTAGACGCAAAGGCCAATAAAGGTAAGCAATGCAAAAAGGCCTAAAAATCCGGTGGCAATAAAGACGATCAGATAACCGCTGTGTCCATGATAAATGATACCGGATTCATATTTGGGAGGATAGTTGATCCGAATATCCTCGACAATGAACAATTCGGGGTGGTGCTCCATGACATAGGGCATATAGTTTCCGGGCGAAAGACCCAATAGGCCAATTTCATTATAAAGAGAAACGTAATCACCCCAGATTTGGAAGCGGTCATTGGAGAGGTTTCCTTTTAAATTATCACGATCCAGAATATTTTTGTCGTATCCCGGTTCGGCAGGAGTTTGCTCGGGGGAAGGCGTGGTCGACGGTGTAGTTGAAGGGGTAGTCGACGGGGTTTCTTCGGTAGAAGCTTCCGGCTGAGGTTTTTCCTCCGGCACCTCAGGGGAAGGCTCCTCTTTTTGTAAAGAGAGCTGCAATTTGTCATTTAAAAGCGGAAGATAGGTCAGTCCGTTTTTGATGCCGTAAAAGCCACCGACGGAGATCAAAATTCCGGCCAAGGCCGCAACGATGGGGAGCAGCAGTTTTTTGGCTCCTGCTCCTTTGATGACGTTGCGCATCAAGAACCAGGCAAAGATCAATCCGGCAGCATAAAGGCAAAGCGCCGCACTGCGAGAGCCAGACAAAATGATGTGGAAGATCAAAAAGATTTCTGCGATACAAAGCGTGATTTTTAATGCAATATTTTTCGTTTTTATGATATAGAAGAGGGTTGCAATGAACAATAATAGGCTGACTGTTGCGGCAGTATTTAAGGTATAAAAAATACCAAACAATCGATTGTCATAAAAGCCTTGACGGTTGGCACTGGTGTCTTTGCCAAGAGGGTTGACAACGTAAGTGTAACCGATTTGATTAATATATTGATATAAAGAGATGCAGCAGGCGATGGTCCAAATGGTCAAAATAGTGAGAAAAGTGATTTTGGCAAATTTTTTAAGGGACTCTCGCTCGGTTCGTTGGGGGATGGTATAGATCAAAATGAATTGAATCGCCATCCAGCAGATTTTAAAAAGATTTTCTTTGACGCCGTAAGAGAGCATTCTGACCGAGGAGAGCGCAGCAAAAGCGAGAATACAATATAAAAAGAAACTGTATTTTCCGTTCCAGATTCGTTTGGTGGTAAATAAATCCAATACGATGAGGGCACCGCCGAGTAGACCCAGGTAGGTCTGCATTTCATAAAACGGGGTGTTGACCAAAAAGGACATTATCGGGGATATTTGAAATAGCACCTGGAAAAGGAGGGTAATAGCGGCATAGACCACGATCACCATATCCACTAAGGGGAACGACCGGGAGGGCGTTCTAATCTTGGTGAGTAGGGCAGAATTGGTAATGCCGTCTATTTTCTTTTTCAAAAAACTCATCGTAACGAACCTTTCATATTTTACTTTCGTTTATTTTGGCTGACGGCGTCCTAAAAAACGCTTGGCGAGGGTAAGCATCGTCTGAAATTCTTCGGTTTTATGCGTGGTAACAAGCCAGACGATGGGGAAAAGAATGCAAATAACGATCAATCGGATGGCAAAAGAAGCCATGGTATTGGCCGGTGATACTAAGGTACAAAGAAAATAACAAAGAGCGGCAACCGCTGTATTGATTGCGGTATAGCCGAGGACACGCTTGAGGTAGATCGACCAACTTCTGTGGAATAGATGTTTATAAAGTACGATCGCTTCCCAGGGGAAGTAGACGAGCGCAAGGATCAGAATGCTGGGCAGCAATACGCCCTCGATGCGATGGGTGAGTGTGACCAGAAGGACGCTGAAAACCACCTTTAAAACCATGGAGACGTAGGGCTTCAGCCAA
>JAZQJH010000051.1:0-9816 GCA_045541555.1 Eubacteriales bacterium
AAAACTGATAGGCTTTCAAGTTATATTCCGACTTTGTCGGAGTGTTATTATTGCCTTACAGCAATAGTGTTATTGAAACCTTGCGGTTTCAGTGATATTTTATTCGCCAATAACTGCCGAAGGCAATATCACTTGGACTCTAGTCCAAATATCACTGCGTAGCAATAGAACTCGCCGCAAGGCGAATAAAACTGGCGTTGTATCCTTACGGGTACAACGCCTTTAGGTCGGTTTTCTTCATTTATTCTGCATTTATTCTTTAATAAAATCCAAGAGTGCTTTTTTAGACATGGCACCGACCTTTTGGGCGGCGATCTTTCCGTCCTTCATCAGCACCAGGGTGGGGATGGAGCTGACGCCGAACTGCGCCGCCAGGTCGCCCTCCCGGTCTACGTCCACCTTGCAGATCTTGACGACCGTCACTTCATCGCCCAGCTGGTCGATGATGGGAGCGAGCATTTTGCAGGGTCCGCACCAGGTGGCGAAAAAGTCAATGAGTACCGGTTTATTGCTTTTAAGCACCTCTTGCTCAAAGGTTGCTTTAGTCAAGTGAATAACAGCCATTTTTATACCTCCTTAATTCTTCTTTTAGTGTATCCAATAGGGGAGCGTCACATTCGGGCGTTTCTGCCAAGGGGAAGGGGAGGCCGAGGTTTTGGTACTTTGCGGAGCAAAGCTTGCGGAAGGGCAGTAGTTCAATTCTTTTGATATTGGAGAATTGATCTGCAAGTTCCAGCACCGCCGGAAGATCCCCGTCGGTCAGTCCCGGCACTACCACATGGCGGAGCCAGACTGGCACACCAGCCGTTTCTGCCGCTTTTAAAAAGCGGAGCACCTTTTGGAGAGAGCCGCCGGTATGGTCGCGATAGCCTTCCTCGGTGGTAAATTTCAAGTCCGCCAGCAAGAGATCTGTATATCGGAAGAGTTCCTCCCAATACGTCTCTCCTGCCATACAGGAGGTATCCAGGGCGGTATGCAGCCCAGCCGCCTTGGCGGCTTTCAGCAGCTCCAGGGTAAATTCCGGCTGTAGGAGCGGTTCTCCCCCGGAGAGGGTGATGCCGCCCTCCTCACCGAAGTAGGGGCGGTAGCGGAGCGCCTTTTGCAAGATCTCCTCCGCCGTATAGGGGGTTCCGCCCTCCGTTTCCCAGGTATCGGGGTTATGGCAATAGGCGCACCTTAAGGGGCAGCCCTGGAAAAAGACCACAAACCGCACTCCCGGTCCGTCGGCACAGCCCATGGATTCAAGGGAGTGGATCCGTCCGACCATGGATCAAATCACCTCATGGAAGGTACGGCTGATGACCTCATCCTGCTGTTCTTTGGAAAGCTTATGGAAGTTGACCGCATAGCCGGAGACCCGGATGGTCAGGTTGGGGTACTGCTCCGGATGCTTCTGGGCATCTAAGAGGGTATCCCGGCTCAAGACGTTGACGTTGATATGCTGCGCCATCTGGCTGAAATAGCCGTCGATGATGGCGGAGACGTTTTTCTGCCGAGCGGCAAGGGTATTGCCGAGGGCGGAGGGCACCACCGAGAAGGTATTGGAGATGCCGTCCTTGCAGACCTGATAGGGGAGCTTTGCCATGGAGTTGAGGGCGGCAAGAGCGCCGTTCTTTTCCCGGCCGTGCATGGGGTTGGCACCGGGGGCAAAGGGCTCGCCCGCCTTGCGTCCGTCGGGGGTGGAGCCGGTCTTTTTGCCGTATACCACGTTGGAAGTAATGGTCAGAATGGAGAGGGTATGCTCCGCATCCCGATAGGTGGGGACGGCCTTGAGCGCCTCAAAGAAGCTCTTGGTCTGCTCGACGGCGATGGAGTCCACCCGATGATCGTCGTTTCCGTAGGTGGGGAATTCGCCCTCCGTCTCAAAATCGGTGATAAGACCGGTCTCGTCCCGAATGACCCGTACCTTGGCGTACTTGATGGCAGAAAGGGAGTCGGTCAGTACCGAAAGACCGGCGATGCCGAATGCCATATACCGATGAACGTTGGTATCGTGGAGCGCCATCTGGGTCTTTTCATAGGCATATTTATCGTGCATATAATGGATCATATTCATGGCGGTGACGTAGGTCTTGGCAAGCCACGGACGGTAGAAGTCCATCAGCTCCTGCACCTTTTCATAGTCCAGATACTCGCCCTCGTAGGGAGCGTGCTCCGGACCCACCTGCTCGCCGCTCTTTTCATCCCGGCCGCCGTTGAGGCTGTAAAGCAGAAGCTTCGCCAGGTTGGCTCTGGCGCCGAAGAACTGCATATCCTTGCCGACGCGCATCGCCGAAACACAGCAGGCGATGGCGTAATCGTCGCCATAGACCGGGCGCATCAGATCGTCGTTTTCGTATTGAATGGAGCAGGTCTCCTCCGAGACCTTGGCGCAATAGAGCTTGAAGTTCTCCGGCATCTTCCGGGACCAGAGCACCGTCAGATTAGGCTCGGCGGAGGGGTGGAGATTATAGAGGGTATGGAGGAAACGGAAGGTATTTTTGGTAACCAGCGTCCGTCCGTCCTCGCCCATGCCGCCTAAGGCTTCGGTGATCCACATGGGATCGCCGGCGAAGAGGTCGTTATATTCCGGCGTCCGAAGATGCCGCGCGCAACGAAGCTTCAGGACGAAATCGTCGATCAACTCCTGCGCCTCGCTCTCGGTCAGGGTGCCATTTTGGAAATCGCGCTCGATATAAATATCTAAGAAGGTGGCAGTCCGTCCAAGGCTCATGGCGGCACCATTCTGCTCCTTGATGGAGGCAAGATAGCCGAAATAGAGCCATTGGATGGCTTCCCGGGCATTGGCGGCAGGCTGGGAAATATCATAGCCGTACATCGCCGCCATCTCCTTCAGCTTTCCGAGGAAGGCGATCTGCTGATAAAGCTCCTCTAAGCGGCGAATGGTATCTCCATCGGTGGCAAACTCTGAGAGCGCCTCCTTATCCGCCTCCTTGCAGGCGATCAGATGGTCGATGCCGTAGAGGGCGACCCGGCGGTAATCGCCGATGATCCGTCCTCTGCCGTAGGCGTCGGGCAGTCCGGTGATGATGCCGCTATGGCGCGCCTTGCGGATGGCCTTATTATAGACGCGGAATACGCCGTCGTTATGGGTGGTACGGTAGCGGAATTCCTCCTCGATCTTGGGAGAGAGGGTATAGCCGTAGGCCTTGCAGGCTTTGCGGGTCATATTAATACCGCCAAAGGGATTGACACCGCGCTTCAAGGGCTCGTCCGTCTGCAGACCGACGATCAGCTCATTCTCCCGATCCAGATAGCCCGGTTGATAAGCGGTGGGCGAGGTGACCGTTTCGGTATCAACATCCAGTACGCCGCCGTTCTCGCGCTCCTTGGCAAGAAGCGATTCAAACTTTGCCAGCACCTTTTGGGTACGCTCGGTGGCAGGGGCGAGAAAGCTTTCGTCCCCCTCGTAGGGCGTATAGTTCTTTTTGATAAAACTTCTTACGTTGATCTCATTCTGCCATTTACCGGCATGAAATCCATTCCATTGCTCAAACATTTCTTTTCCTCCATTTAAAAAAGCATACACCCATAAAAAAGCGTATGCTGCCCAGACGGTCGGCTAATTATTCCTGTTTTCTCACTGTGGTGATCTCCACATCGAACCGTCAGAGAAGGCAGGTTTTTTATCGATATTATTGTAGCACAGAAGTTATTAAATGTCAATGAAAGAATAAATAATAAAGAATAAAGAATTAAATTGGAAGAAAACCGACCCTGGGGTCGGTTTTCCTCATTTTTTATTATTTATTATTTCTTCTTTATAATTTAACATTTCTTATTCTTTCATTTAAATAGTTCAAGACCTTCTTTTTATCTCCGCTCCAGAGGGGCGCCAGGAGGATCTTTTTCGGTCCGTCGCCGGTGATGCGGTGGACCACCGTCCCGGGGCGGAGCGCCCGAAGGGCAGAGATCAGCAGGTCGGCATATTCCTCCAGGGTGAGCGGGTGAAGCTTGCCGGCACGGTAGAGGTCGGCGTAGGGGGTGCCCTCCAAAATATGCAGGAGATGGAATTTGACGCCGTCCACCCCGGCTTCATTAATGGCGCGAACGCTCTCCAAAAGCTCCTTTTCGCCCTCCCCGGGCAGACCGATCATAAGATGGGCGACCACGTGGATCTTCTGGAACTGCTTGAGTGCCTTGACCGCCTCGAAGAATTTTGCGGTGGGATAGCCCCGTCCGAAGGCGTCGGCGGTGGCGTCGTTGGCGGTCTGCAGCCCCAATTCGATAAAGAGGGGCTTCTCCTCGGAAAGCCGACCCAAAAGCGCCACCGTCTCCGGGGGCAGGCAGTCCGGTCGGGTACCGATGGCAAGGGCGGCAACGTCGGGACGCGCCAGAATGGGCGCGTAGAGGGCTTCCAGCTCCGCTACCGGGGCGTAGGTGCCGGTATAGCTTTGGAAATAGGCGATATAGCGGTCGCCCTTGAATTTCGCCGCCACCTTTTCCTTGGCGGTGTCTAAATCGGCGGCGGTGAAAAAACCGCTTCCGCCGGCGCAAAAGGCGCAACCGCCCTCGGTACGGCTGATGCGGTTGGGGCAGGAAAATCCTCCGTCTAAAGAGAGCTTATAGAGTTTTTCGCCAAACTCGTTTTTGCAATATTCGTTAAAGGTTAAAATCTTCATATCTACATTATATTTTTTTAATTGTAAAAAAGCAATCCTTGTGGTATAATTTTTTCATTATAATGAAACGAGGAGTTTTATGGGAAAAATCAGATGTTGCGTGCCCTGCCTTTTCGGTCTGGAGTCCTTGGTGGCGCAGGAACTGAAAGGCATCGGCGCTGAGGATATTGTGACGGAGAACGGACGGATTTTCTTCTCCGGCACCAAAGAGACGGTGGTGGACGCCAATCTCTGGCTTCGCACGGGGCAGAGGGTGGAGATCGTCTTAGGGGACTTTCCTGCCCGCAGCTTTGAGGAGCTTTTTGAGGGCACCCGGGCGCTGCCCTGGGAAAAATGGATCCCGGAGGACGGACGCTTCCCGGTGAAGGGTCACGCCCTGAATTCCAAACTGCATAGCGTGCCGGACTGCCAGTCCATCGTCAAGAAAGCCATCGTCCGTCGCCTGGAAAGGTGCTATAAGCGGGAGATCTTCCCGGAGAACGGCGCCCTTTACAGTGTCCGCTTCTCCATCTTTAAGGATCGGGCGGTGCTGATGCTGGATACCTCGGGGCTTGCTTTGCATAAGCGCGGCTACCGCCCGGCGGCGCAGCCGGCGCCCATCCGCGAGACCTTGGGCGCGGCGCTTTGTATGCTGGCGCGTCCCTATCCCGATACCATGCTTTACGATCCCTTCTGCGGAAGCGGTACCCTCCTCATCGAGGGGGCGATGCTGGCGCGGAATATGGCGCCGGGCATCGGGCGGGGCTTTGCGGCGGAGAACTGGGACTCCTTGCCCCGGGAACTTTGGCAGGAGCGTCGGAAAGCGGCGCGGAGCCAGGCAAAAAAGGATATTCCGTTCCGCGGCTTCGGCTTTGATATCGACCCCAAGATGGCGGCCATCGCCCTGGATAACGCCAAGCGTGCCGGGGTAGCAGATTGCCTCACCTTTACCGCCCGGGACGTGCGGGAGTTTACCCTGGATACCCCCCGCGGAATGGTTATCACCAATCCGCCCTACGGCGAGCGTCTTTTGGATCAGACCCAGGCGCGGGAGCTTTATCGGGTGATGGGGCAGGTCTTTTTGAAAAAGCCCGGCTGGCGGTACTTCGTCATTGCCCCGGAAAAGGATTTTGAGCGGCTGTTCGGTCGCCCTGCCGATAAACGGCGCAAGTTGTATAACGGCACTTTGGAATGTAATTATTTCCAATATTTTAAAGCATAAAGAGGTGTAACAAATGCAATTCAGTTTAAACAGTCCGATCCTCTTTTGGATCGTCGGCGCCATTCTTCTCTTGGTCACCGCCCAGTCGGTCTTCTTCCTCCTCCGTGCCTGGAAGGCAGGAAAGGAGCTGGGGATGTCCACCTCCACCCTCCGCAAGACGGTAATCTCCTCGGCGATCTTTACCATCGCTCCGGCAGTCTCCATCCTGATGGGTGTCTTGGTTCTTTCCAAGAAATTGGGGCTTGCGTTGCCCTGGCTTCGGCTTTCGGTCATCGGTGCGCTTACTTATGAGCTGACCGCCGCCGAGAACGCCGCCAAGGCCGCCGGTACCTCTCTTTCCGAGTCGGCTACCGCCATTACCGGAGAGCAGTTTTTAAATATTTCCATCGTCATGACCCTCGGCATCATCGTGGGGCTGGTCTTGGTGCCCATCCTCTGCAAGCGGATCCAGGGCGGCATGGTCAAGATGCGCAATAAGGATAAAAAATGGGGCGAGATCGTCACCACCGCCCTCTTTATGGGTATGATCAGTGCCTTTATGGGCTTGATCTTTACCGACATCAGCGCAGGATTGCGGGGCTGGATCCCCGTCTTCGTCATGCTGGTTTCTGCGGTCTGTATGGCGCTTTTCGGCATTCTGATCAAGGTGACCAAGTGGGGCTGGATCAATGATTACGCCCTGCCTATTTGTATGCTGATCGGCATGGCATCTGCCATTCCCATTACCAATTGGATCGGAGGTTGAGCGCAATGAATAAAAGATCTTATGAAGAGCAAATCCATATCGACGGACGCATCTGGGGCGCCATTGCCGGCGTCGCCATCGCGGCATTCCCCTTGATCGTCGCCTTGATTTATCAATTGAAGCCCGATTGGGGCGTGGTATTGAAGGGCTTGATCGGCGTTGCCCCCATCTTCTGGACGGTGGGTCTGATCGAGGTCTTTACCTATATCCCCATGCTGGGCGCCGGCAGCTCCTACCTCGCCTTTGTGACCGGTAATATTACCAACCTCAAAGCCCCCTGTGCCATGAACGCTATGGAGAATGCAGAGGTCAAGCCCGGCACCCGGGAGGCGGAGATCATCTCCACCATCGCGGTGGCGACCTCCTCCATCGTGACCATTCTCATCATCGCGCTGGGCGTCCTGATGATCGTTCCCTTGACCCCGGTGCTGGAAAACCCGGCGCTGGAGCCCGCTTTCAATAATATCCTTCCGGCACTCTTCGGTGCTTTGGGCGTGGTGTATATCTCCCGGAACTGGAAGCTGGCCATCGCCCCGGTTGGGGTCATGCTTGCCATCTATATCATCCTGCCCATGTGCGGCGTGCAGGGCTTGGACGGCCTGGTGGGCATCCTGGTGCCGGTGGGCGCTATTATTGCCATCGCCGTGGCACGTGTTCTCTATAAGAAAGGAAAGATTTAACAATGCTGATTTTATGGATCCTTTTGGGTGCTCTGGCGCTCTTTTTGGCGGTGATACTTCTGCGTGCCGCCTTCTTCCGCCCCTTACCGGAGCGGGAGCCGGATGCCGCTCCCTTGGAATTTGACCGCGAAAAAGCCACCGCCGACCTGCAGGCGATGATCCGCTGCCGTACTGTCTCGGATCGGGATCCTGCCAAGGAGGATGAAGCGGAATTCCAAAAGCTTTATGATCTCTTACCGGGGATGTTTCCCCACGTTTATGAAACCTGTACCCTCCACCGTCCCGACCCTCGGGCGTTGCTTTTCCATTGGAAGGGCAGGGAGGAGGGCGCCCCCACTATTTTGATGGCGCACTACGACGTGGTATCGGTGGAGGAAGCGAACTGGAAAAAGCCCCCCTTTGAGGGCATCTTAGAGGACGGCGTCCTCTGGGGACGGGGCACCCTCGATACCAAGGGTACCTTCAACGGCGTGCTCCAGGCGGCAGAAAAGCTGATCGGGGAGGGCTTTCAGCCCAAGCACGATATTTATCTCGCCTTTGGCGGTGATGAAGAGGTCAACGGCAACGGTGCCATTGCCATCGTCAACTGGTTCAAGGAAAAGGGCATCACCCCGGCGCTGGTCGTGGATGAAGGCGGCGCGGTGGTGGAAAACGTCTTTCCCGGTGTCAAGCGTCCCTGCGCGGTGGTGGGCATCGCCGAAAAGGGCTTGATGAATATCTCCTTTGAGATGAAGAGCAACGGCGGTCACGCCTCGGCACCGCCGCCCCATACGGCGGTGGGGGTTCTTTCCAATGCCTGCGTCAAGGTGGAAAACCACCCTGCCAAGCGGCATTTTACCCGCCCTGCGGCAGAGATGTTTAATATCCTCGGCCGTCATTCTACCTTTCTTTATCGGTTGATCTTCGCCAATCTCTGGTGCTTTATGCCGGTCTTGGATATGATCTGTAAAAAGTCCGGCGGTGAGCTGAACGCTTTGATGCGTACCTCCTGCGCCTTTACCACCATGCAGGGAAGTAAGGGCTTGAACGTCATGCCGGCATACGCCAGAATGACCGCCAATCTGCGGATCATCCCCGGCGAGACGGTGGAGTCCACCCTGGAATATATCCGTAAGACGGTGAACGATCCCCAGGTGGAGATCACCTGCATGGACGGCTGCGATCCTTCACCTATCTCCGATACCGCCTGTCCCGAATGGGAAGAACTGAGCGATGCCATCGCCGCCACCTGGCCGGGCGCCTTGGTTTCCCCCTATCTGATGCTGGCTTGCAGCGATTCGCGCCATTATGGTCCCATCTCGGATAAGGTCTATCGCTTCTCTGCCATGGCACTTTCCAAGGAGGAACGCGGCACCATCCACGGCAACGACGAGCGTATCCCCGTCGAAACCATTGAGAAGACGGTGGAATTCTACCTCCGCTTGATCGCAAAACGGTAAATGAAATAATAAAGAATAAAATTGGAAGAAACCCGTCCCCTTTGGGGGACGGGTTTCCATATAAAGGCTGTCAAAAAAGAGTGCAGATTTCGTCAACGCGACTGAAGGCGTATGTGATACGCCGATAGAAGCGTTGGCGGAAAGCAGAAAATTCAATTAAATTCCGCTCCGGCGGAATTTTTCTTATAAAAAGAACAAGGAGAAAGAGTAAAGACCTCTTTCTCCTTAATTGCTTTAATAAGTGGTGCAGACCTAAACGCAAATTTTATTTTCTGCGGTCTGTGCCTTTTTTGTCAGTCTTTCTCAGCCATTTCCCTTGCGGTGCGCATGATGATGTCTGCCGCCAGGTCTAAGCCGATGGAACTGTCCAGGCTGAGGTGATAATTCTCCGCCTTGCCCCAGGTACGGTGGGCAAAATAATCGTAGTAGGACTTGCGCTTTTTGTCCATCTTCTTGACGTAGTCTTTATAGTCCTTAGCCTCGGTCTTATAGACTTCCCGAGTGCGCTCGGCGCGCTCTTCCAGGGGTGCGTGGATAAAGACCTTGAGGATCTTCGCCTTATGCTCCAAGACGCTATCGGCGCAACCGCCGACGATGACGCAGGGTCCCTGCTCCGCCAGCTCGCGAATGACTTCGGACTGGGCAAAGAAGACCTGATCCTGCAGCGGGAACTCCATGCCGGAGCCGGAGAGGGTATAGAGCAGGCTGGCAGGCTTACGGTGCTGCATCTGCTCCACCACGGCGGCGTGGAAACCGCTCTTTTCTGCGGTGATCTGAATGAGGTGCCGGTCATAGAAAGGGATGCCCAGCAGGGTTGCGACCTTTTCCCCAATGATCCGTCCACCGGAGCCAAAGGTACGTGCAATGGTAATAACGGGTAAAGACATATATGTACTCCTTTCAAGAATTGTCAATGATATTATACCATAAACGCAAGGCGTTTTGGTATAATCGTCCATCATTTTCGGTTGCCTGCTGTGCAGGCGAGAAATTGGACATCGTATAATATCCACAATACCAGGAAATGGCGATACCGTAGATGCTTTATGTGGATATTATACCATAATGCAGAGCATTTTGGTATAATTGTCCATCATTTTCGGTTGCCTGCTGTGCAGGCGAGAAAATT
>JAZQJH010000052.1:0-5571 GCA_045541555.1 Eubacteriales bacterium
CGGTTCTCCGGCTGGCGTTGGGGCTTTCTTTTTTCTTATTTGGGATGCAGATCATGAGTAATAATCTGGAAGAGATCGCCGGCGGACGGTTGGAGCAGCTTTTAAAGCGGATGACAGCCAATCCCTTGGCAGGACTGGGAACCGGTATTGCGGTAACGATGGCGGTGCAGTCATCCTCGGCGGTGACGGTGCTCTTGGTGGGGTTGGTCAATGCCGGGGTGATGGCGTTCCGCCAGACGGTCTACGTCATCTTCGGTGCCAATATCGGCACCACCCTCACCGCCTGGCTTTTGAGCCTGACCGGTATTGAAAGCAAAAGCCTTTGGGTGCAGATGCTTAAGCCGGAAAACTTTGCGCCGATTTTGGCGGTGGTCGGGGTGGTTTTCGTGATGTTCTCCAAAAAGGATCACCGCCGTACCGTCGGCTCTGCTCTTTTGGGATTTTCGCTTTTGATGCACGGCATGGAGCTGATGAAAGAGGCGGTGGCACCCTTGGCAGATGACCCCCGTTTCGGCGATCTGATGGTGGCGTTTCGTAATCCTCTTTTAGGGGTGGCGGTCGGCGCGGTCATTACGGCGATCATTCAAAGCTCCTCTGCCTCGGTGGGCATTCTTCAAGCGCTCTCCCTCACCGGCCGGGTGACCCGCTCCATGGCAGTCCCCTTGGTGATGGGACAGAATATTGGCACCTGTATTACGGCGCTGATCGCCGCTGTCGGCGCAGACCAAAATGCAAAGCGGGTGGCAAAGACCCATCTGCTGATCAATCTTTTGGGTACTGCAGTCTGCCTCCTGCTCTTTTGGGGAGCGGAGCGGATCTTCGGCATGAACGACACCCCCACCTCCCCGGTTGGAATTGCCATTATTCATACCCTTTTTAACGTGACGATTACCGGACTACTTTTGCCCTTTACCCGTCAACTGATCAAATTAGTAGAAAAATCGAACCCGGCATAAACTGCCGGGGTCGATTTTTAATGATGATAGTTTTCCATGAGTTTGGTGTACTTTTTATAGAGTTCCATATACTTATTGTATTGCGCGCGGTTGATTTTACCACCTGTATAATACTCCTCTGTCTTCTGCCCCAGCATTTTGCGGCAATCATGGGCAGCGTCCTTATAATTATTGGAAAGAAAGTTTTTAAGCTCCGAAAAAATGAAATCCAATTCTTTTTCAGCTCTTGATTTAAATAGGAACAATCAAGACCCTCCTTGCTCTATAAAAGACATCCCAAGTCCAAAGAGACTTGGGATGTTTTTAATTGAAGTTTATGCCTTTTTCAGCGTCTTACTTATCAAGACGTGCTTCGAAGTCGGCGAGCTCCTTCTTCAGTTCTGCAGGCAGAGTGTCGTACTTATCAAACTTGGAGTAGAACTCCTTGATGCCGACAATGTCCTCTTTCCAAAGATCCTTATCCACAGAGAGAAGACCCTTGATGGTATCCAGATCAATGTCCTTCAGACCCTCGATGTTGATGTCCTCAGCCTTGGGCAGGTAACCGATGGCGGTCTCCTCAGCGTCGGCCTTACCGGCGCAACGATCCAGGATCCACATCAGCACGCGCAGGTTATCACCGAAGCCCGGCCAGATGAAGTTGCCTTCGTCGTCGGTACGGAACCAGTTGACGTTGAAGATCTTGGGAGCATGGGGGATCTTCTTACCCATCTCGATCCAGTGTGCGAAATAGTCGCCCATATTGTAGCCGCAGAAGGGCAGCATTGCCATGGGATCACGACGGACGACACCGACAGCGCCGGCAGCGGCAGCGGTAGTCTCGGAAGCCATAATGGAGCCTACGAAGACGCCGTGGTTCCAGTCGAAGGACTGATATACCAGGGGAGCGGTCTTAGCACGGCGGCCGCCAAAGACGATAGCGTCGATGGGCACACCGTTGGGATTGTTGAACTCCTTGGAAATGCAGGGGCAGTTCTCCGCAGGAGCGGTAAAGCGGCTGTTGGGATGGGCGGCGCAGGTGCTCTTGTCCTTCTTATCGAACTTAGCGGGATCCCAGGGATCGCCCTTCCAGTCGATGGCGTTCTCAGGCAGCTCTTTGTTGAGGCCTTCCCACCATACGGTATTGTCTGCAGTATGGCAAACGTTGGTGAAGATGGTATCCTTCATGGTAGAAGCCAGCGCATTGGGGTTGGACTTCTCGTTGGTACCGGGCGCCACGCCGAAGAAGCCGTTCTCGGGGTTCATGGCATAGAGGCGGCCGTCCTCACCGATGCGGAGCCAGGAAATGTCGTCACCGACGCACCATACCTTATAGCCCTTGGAAGCATAGTACTCGGGGGGGATCAGCATGGCCAGGTTGGTCTTACCGCAAGCAGAGGGGAATGCGGCGCAGATATAGCGAACCTCGCCTTCGGGGTTCTCAACGCCCAGGATGAGCATATGCTCAGCCATCCAGCCCTCGTTCTTGCCCAGGTAAGAAGCGATACGCAG
This sequence comes from Eubacteriales bacterium, assembly GCA_045541555.1. Taxonomy (GTDB): domain Bacteria; phylum Bacillota; class Clostridia; order Oscillospirales; family QAKW01; genus QAKW01. The sequence goes on from JAZQJH010000052.1 coordinate 2,448, forward strand.
AGCGAAGCACTTTTTGCCCAAAAGAACGTTACCGCCGTAACCGGAGTTGACGGACATGATGGTATTGTCCTCGGGGAAGTGCATGATATATTTCTTCTCGGCATTCATCTGAGCTCTGGAATGCAGACCCTTGACGAACTCGCCTTCACCAAGAGCTTCCAGAACCTTGGCGCCGATACGGGTCATGATGTGCATGTTCAAGACAACGTAGATGCTGTCGGTCAGCTCGATACCGATCTTGGAGAAGGGAGAGCCGATCACGCCCATGCTGTAAGGAATAACGTACATGGTGCGGCCCTTCATGGAGCCGTCAAACAGCTCGTACATCATCTTATAGGCTTCCTGGGGATCCATCCAGTTGTTGGTGGGGCCGGCTTCCTTTTCAGTGCGGGCACAGATAAAGGTACGGTCCTCAACGCGTGCAACGTCCAAAGGATCGGTGCGATGGAGATAACAGCCGGGGAGCTTCTCCTGATCCAGCTTTTCGATTTCGCCGGTAGAGCAGGCTTCTGCGCGCAGAGCCTCCAGCTGAGCTTCGCTGCCGTCGATCCAAACGATCTTCTCGGGCTTGGTGATAGCGGCCATCTCGTCAATCCAGGTCAATAATGCTTGGTTCTTGGTGGTCATGGGTTTGTTCCTTCCTTAAAAAAATATTTATAATTAAATTATACTTGCTGATTTTTACCTTTGCAATCCCTATTTTTGCTAAAGTTTGAAAAATTATCCGTTTTTCTTTTGTGCAAGTTTGTAGAGATGGCAAAATTCTGCCGGAGTAAAGGTCTCCGCACGGCTGTTTTCGGGCAGTCCGGCCTCCAAAAGTAACGAAAGGAGACCGTTTTTATCAATAGATAAGAGCTGCTGCAATGCGGCAGAAGAGGAGATCTTTTTCCGCCGGGCGGCGAAAGCCGCCTGGGCGAATTTGATGAACCGATCTCCCTCCGGACGATCCTTTTTAGGGGTCAGCCGCAGGACTGCGCTATGGACGTGGGGCGCCGGGTAAAAGCAATGGGGCGGCACCTCGAAAAGCAGCTCCCCCTCGCAAAGGGCTTGGGTGATGACCGAGGCGGCGCGGTATTCCTTACTGCCGGGGCCGGCAAGAAGCCGCTCCGCCACCTCCCGTTGCACCATCAGTACGGCGCTTTCCCATGCATCAATGCTGCGAAAAAGATGCAGTAAGATGTCGGTGGTAATATAATAAGGCAGGTTGCCGACGATATGATAGGGCTTTCCGCCAAAGGGCTGAGAAAGGTCGGTCTTTAAAATATCCTGCCAGAGAAAGGCGTGGTTTTCATAGGAAACCTCCGCTTGGAGCAAGGGCTCCAGCTTGCGGTCGATCTCCACCGTCAGCACCTCTTGGGCGCCTTGACATAAAAGCCCGGTCAGCGAGCCGATTCCGGCACCGATCTCTAAGATCCGCTCTGCCGGGCAGGCGGCGTCGGCGATCTCTTGCAGGACGGCGCCGTCTCGAAGGAAGTTCTGACCTAAGCTTTTGGCGGTGGCCAGATGATATTGGGCGAGGATCGCCCCAACGTTAGGATCATTCATAGTCTCTCACCAATCCGATCACCTTTCCGAGGATGGTACAGTCCTTGGTATAGATGGGCTGCAGCAGATCGTTTTCCGGCTGCAGCCGGACGCCGTCCTTTTCCCGATAAAATCGCTTGACGGTGGCGGCATCGTCAAGCCAGACTGCCGCGATCTCGCCGTTTTCCACGATGGAGGTCTGCGCCAGGATGACGGTATCGCCGTCTAAAATGCCGGCGTTGATCATACTGTCTCCGCGTACCTTGAGGGCGAAAAGCGAGCGGTTTCTGGCAAGCTCCGGACGAACCTGCAGATAGCCCTCAATATGCTCTGCCGCCATCAAAGGCTCGCCGGCGGCGATGGTGCCTAAGATGGGCACCGGCAGATTACCGCTTTGCCCGGGCAAGGAGCGCCGCCGCCCCTCCCGCAGGAGCAGTCCCTGCTCCTCCAGCCGTGTCAAGGAGGACGCGATCATGCTGGGAGAAGAAATAGAGAGCACTGCCATCAGCTCGCGGACGGTGGGAAATCTCCCCTCCCCTTCCATTCTGCGGCAAATGGCTTGGTAGACCGCTTGATCCCGTTCTTTTACTTTTTCGGAAATGCTTCCCTTGATCATTTCAGATGAATTGGAAGGTGGAGATCATTTCCTCGGCGTTTTTGAGGAAATAGCTATAGCTGCTGAACTCCGCCATATAGGTCACGACGTAGACGAACTTCCCTTTCTGGGTAAAGATCTGCAAAAAGCGCATCTCGCTGGTGGTGGTAGAACCGTCCTTGGCGTCGGTGCTTTCGTAGACGATCTGATAAGCCGGCTGACCGCCCAGGGTCACGTCCGTCTCGGAGACCAGCTTATAATTCTTGAGGGTGCTTTCCAGCTTGCCCACGTAGCCTCTCACGTAATTATTATACGCGTCTTCCCCCTCCATATCCAGCGCAAACCGCCGGACAGAGACAGATTCGTTATAATCGTCGCTGTAGCCCTCCGCCGGAGTCAGAAAAACGGCCAGGCCGTTGGCGTTATCGGCGGATTTGCTCCAGAAAGAGGGATATTCCATGGAAAATCCCAAGGGCGTGGAGCGAAATAGTTTATAATTTTCCAGAGTCGCTTTATGGCATCCGGTGCCAAAGATCAAAAGGACTGCCAGCGAAAGGGCAAAAATTCTTTTTTTCATAAACTGCTCCTTAAGGTGATAAGATTAGTCCGTTCCCTGCCTCAAAACAGGAAATTTCGGTGCTTTTCACTTATTTTTATTTGATCGGCGCCAGCCGATCTGCATAAAAGATAGAGCAAAAATCCCTCGAAATCTCCTTGCTTTGAGGTCGAAGATTTTAAAAAGAGCGGATTTTTGTTCAATCAAGGCATAAAACGCAGCCAATGCTGCCGCATTGGCGAGTATTTTAACGAAGGGTGAGCAGAAATCCGCCTTTTTAAAACAAGGTTCGGATTATTCTTGTCGCCTTAGGGTGACAAGAGTTGAACCTGTCACGCCTTCAAAATAATATTTTTTCGTTTTTTCTTGCCTCATCACTTGTAATACGGCAGTATTACTGCGTTCTTCGGCTTCGCCTCTCCAAAAAAATATTTATTTTGCAGGTCGGA
>JAZQJH010000053.1:0-2032 GCA_045541555.1 Eubacteriales bacterium
GCCGCGCCTCCTATGGAGGCGGCGGGTCAGTCGAAGCGGGCGCAAAGGCGCGCAGGCTTTGCGTACTGCGGAGTCGGGAGCACGAAGGTTTTGCCGAAGCCGTCGGGGACGGTCGGCAAAAACCGAGAGCGCACCGTTACCGGTCACCAGCACGACCATGGGTAAAAACACCCCACGGGGTGCCTTTTTGATTGGTTTTGGTTTTCTTTTATCAAACCCCCTTTATTTTTCATAAAATATGTGGTAAGATAATTAAAGAAAGTATTTAAGTTCGGTTTTGAGGTGGATCCATGGATAAGATTATCATCAACGGTCCCTGTCGCCTGGAAGGCGAGGTTGAGATCGCAGGCGCAAAAAATGCGGTGGTGGCAATTCTGCCTGCCGCGATGCTGGTGGACGGCGTCTGCCGGATCGAAAACGTGCCCCAGATCAGTGACGTGGATAATATTTGCAATATTTTGATCGCCATGGGCGCAAAGGTCAATCATACGGATCAGAATACCTTGGAGGTGGATTGCTCCGGCGTTCGCAGTTCTGAGGTGCCCTATGAATATGCCCGGAAGTTTCGGGCGTCCTATTATTTTTTAGGTGCGCTTCTGGGGCGGTTCCGGGAAGCGACGGTGGCGTTGCCCGGCGGTTGCCATTTAGGCGCGCGGCCGATGGATCAGCACATCAAGGCTTTTGAGCAGTTGGGTGCCGAGGTGGAAATTGCCCACGGCAACGTCTATTGCAAGGCGGAAAAGCTGGTCGCCAACGACATTTATCTGGATATGGTCTCGGTGGGTGCGACCATCAACGCCATGCTGGCCGCTGCCAAGGCGGAGGGTCTGACCGTCATCGAGAACGTGGCGAAAGAGCCCCATATCGTGGACGTGGCAAACTTTTTGAATTCCATGGGTGCCAACATCCGCGGCGCCGGGACCGATGTAATCAAGGTGCAGGGCGTTCCCCGGCTGGTCGGCGGGACTTATGCCGTCATCCCCGATCAGATTGAGGCCGGTACTTATATGGCTGCTGCTGCTGCCACCGGCGGACGTGTGCTGGTGAAGAACATCATTCCGAAGCATATGGAATGTATTACTGCAAAGCTGGAAGAGATGGGGGTTTCCATCACCGAATATGATGATTCCATTCTGGTGGATGCCACTGCGCCCTTGCGAAAGACCAATATCAAGACCATGCCTTATCCCGGCTTCCCCACCGATATGCAGCCGCAGATGTGTGCGGTGATGCTTCGGGCGGAGGGAACCAGCAAGATCAACGAGGGCGTTTGGGACAGTCGCTTTAAATATACCGAGGAGTTGAACCGGATGAACGCAGAGATTTCCGTGGCCGGAAAGGTGGCTACGGTGGAGGGCGGACGGCAGTTGCTGGGTGCACCCGTCCGAGCCTGCGATCTGCGCGCCGGCGCGGCGATGGTCATTGCCGGGCTGATGGCGAAGGGAACGACCACCATCGAGGAGATCGACCATATCCGCCGCGGCTATGAGCGGCTGGTGGAAAAATTTGCCTCCCTTGGTGCAGATATTCGTCTGGTGTTGGATTAAAATAAAAAAACAGAAAGCCTTTGGACAAAATCCAAGGGTTTTCTTTTTTAATTTACGAAATGCAGAAATGTCACAAATTGTTTAATAAAAGCAACATAAAATAATGTTAAAGGGACTGGAAATGTGGTACAATTGGTACATAAACTGGGTCAGTACCCATTCATCGGTGGGGCTATTGACTAAAGATATACTTTGGGAGGAACTATTATGGTCACCAAAAAGACAAGATTGATGTCCGCTTTGATGGCAATTCTCATGTTGGTAACTTTATTTACCGGCATCGTTTTGCCTGTCTCAGCGGTGACGGCTGATTATTCGATGCCGGAAGCACCGGATAATTTGATCGCGTATAAAAACCGTAAGACCTCGACAGACGTAAAAGGATCTAACGGCTTGATCAACTATGCGATTACTGACGCAGAAGATTGGATGAAGCTGGCGGCAGACTCCAATGGTAACAAAAACGGAACTTTCGACACCGCGAC
>JAZQJH010000054.1:0-6315 GCA_045541555.1 Eubacteriales bacterium
AAGGGCGGCGGTTATGCGACCTTGACTTCCTTCATCGGTGAGATCTCGCAGGACATTACGATTGAAAACGTCGGTATTTTCAATACCCATCTCGACGGAACAAATAAGCCCCGCGCCTTGATCGCCGGTGCGTTTTACGGCGCAACCGCCACGCTGAACAACGTGATCGTGTCTGGAAATGATAAATCAGAATTTGATGCACTGCTCAGCGGTCATGCCAGCAGCGGTACTGGTACGGTAGTGGCCACCAACGTCTATACGGATGTGGATAAGATCTTGCACCACTATACTACTCCGGCCGAAAGCGTTAAAGCAACCGAGGGCACCGCAAAGATCGAGTCCGGTGAAGCAACCTGGACCATCAATGCTTCCGGTGCTGAGAAGACCTGGGCAATGGTGAACGGCGAGCCGGTATTCAGTGATACGGGTATCACCTATAAGGTGACCTTTGATTTCGAAGCCAGCGACGACCAGTACCTCTATACCGATTCGGAAGGAAAGCTGATCGGTCTGACCGATGATCTGAAGAGTAAGAGCTGGGAAGGCTATACCGATCTGACCGCGGCTGTTTTCACTGCAGATACTGTAATTAAGCAGGCCGCTTGTGCACATAACTATGTCTACACCAACTTGAACAACGGAACCCACCGTGTGGTTTGTACGACTACCAACGGATGCGGCCGCAACGAGATCGTGGATTGTGCGCTGGAGTATCGGCAGAGCGCCGGCAGCGTCAGCCATGAACAGTATTGCCCCGATTGCGGTTACAGTACGACCGTAGAGTGCAATAAGGTTTATACCCATATTTACGGCACCTACGAGACCGCTTCCAAGCATATGGAAGCTTGTGCTGATTGTCCCTACAGCGCTGAGAAAGCCTGTACCTTTACCTCTGAGTTCGTTCCCCATACCGACATTGCCAAGGGCTATACCCGCTATACCTGCAAATGCGGCTACTTCTATGAAGTGGAAGAGACTGAAAAGAGCCATGTCTGGGCAAGTGAGGGTAAGGTCATCAAGGAAGCCGGTTACGGCGTAGCCGGTGTGGAAGAATTTAAGTGTACCGTCTGCTCGGCTTGCGAGTATCGCGAGATCGCGGCTCTGACCGGTACCGGTATCAACCTTGAGATGCCGAAGACTGCTCAGCGCGGTGAGACCATCGAAGTGAAGGTTCAGCTGATCAATAATCCCGGCATTGCCGGTATGAACCTGAGCCTCAGCTTTGATGCTGATGCTTTGGCTCTGGATGGCATCGAGGATCATCGGATCTTCGGTATGTTCAGCGCGAATGACAAGCATACCGAGGGTAAAGTAATCCTGACCTATCTGAACAATGGAGATCTCCTTGCCGCCGATACCGATGGCAAGGCGTTGACCACCTTGAAGTTCAAGGTTCTGGATGATGCTGCTTATGCGACGACGGCGATCAATGCCGATCTGATCGTAAATGGCAATAACGCTGCTGAGACCGGTGCGGTCAACTTCCGCGGTGAAGCCGTCACGGTTGGCGCCGGAAAAGAAGTTGTCGAGATCGTTAGCCATATGTGGGGCGACGTCGATGCAAACGGTCGTGTGGAGATTAACGATGCACAGCTGATTCTGCAATGGAGAGTCGGTCAGGACGTTGCTGCTGATCTGCGCGCTGCTGACGTAGACCGCAATGGCGAGGTTGGCATTGCCGACGCGCTCTTGCTGCTGCAGTATCTGAACGGTAAGGTTGAATGGGATCCCTACGGCGAGACCAAAGAGCCTGCCTGATTGGATTAAAACGAAATAAAAATACCGCAGATCCTTTTGGATCTGCGGTATTTTTATTTATGATAGCTTTCGCCGGCGTTGATTTTATGGGCGCGGTAGAATTGCTCGGCTAAAATGACCCGCATCATTTGATGGGGGAAGGTCATGGGGGAGATGGAAAGGCGCCTGGCGCAGGCCGCTTTGACTTCCGGCGCCAGGCCGTGAGAGGAACCGATGATCAATGTGATCTCACTTTTTCCCTCTTGAGGAATTGCCGCCACCATAGCGGCCAATTGCTCGCTGGAGCAGGGCTTTCCTTCGATGCAGAGCGCGATGGGATAGCACTGATTGGAAAGCTTTTTCAAAATGGCGTCCCCCTCTTTTTTGAGCGCCTGGTCGATCTCTTTTTGAGAGGGTCGCTCCGGCACGAGGACTTCCGGCAATTCTATGATATTCCATCCGCCAAAGCGCTTCATTCGCTTGGCATATTCTGCTTCAGCATCCTTCCAGTATTTTTCCTTGAGTGCGCCGGTGCAAATGACGGTGCATTTCATATTTTACACCTCCAGTACAGGGCAGAACGGTCCGCCTACTTCTAATTGAACATCCTCAATTCCGTATTGGGCGAAGGCGTCTAATACTGCCATTTTAGCGGTAAGAGGGGTGTTACTGTGGTCGCTTAAATGCGCCAATACGGCGGTATGAAGATCTCCTTCCAATGCTTTGAGTGCCAGCATAGAGGCGCAATCGCCGTTGGAGAGATGCCCCCGGTCGGAACGGATCCGCCGTTTCAGCATGGCAGGATAAGGTGCGTATTCCAGCAGCTCGGGATCGTAATTGCTCTCCAGCATAATGAGGGAGCAGCCGGAGAGTGCATCCATCATAGAGGGGGTGATCTTTCCGGTATCGGTCACGACGGAAACACATTTTCCCTCGGCAGAAATGCGATAGCCGCAGGGGGAGACTACGTCGTGGCTGGTTTCGATGGGGGAGATTTGAAAATCACCCACCGTAAAGGGTTGATTTTGATGATCAATCCCCTCCACACTGGCGGCGTGCAGGGTGCCCTCCGTGCCGTAAAAGGGAATGGAATAGTGCTTGATCAGTTGGGGAATGGCTTTAATGTGGTCGTTGTGTTCATGGGTGAGAAGCACGCCGATGATCTGCTCCATGGCGAAGCCTGCTGCGGCGACTGCTTGCTTGATATGCTTGAGAGGAACGCCGCAATCGATCAAGAGCCCCCGGTCGCCGGATGCGATGAGGGTGCAGTTTCCGCTGCTGGATGAGGAAAAGGGATAGATTTTCATAGGCGCTCCTTTCTTACTAAACTTCTTTTATTATAATCAAAACTTGCAGAAAAAGCAAGAAAAACCCGAGCCGTAAGGCTCGGGTTTTATAGGAAGTTTTCGAGAGAAAACTTCTGATCAAAAAGGACGTACGCCAGCGCCAGTAAGAGGGGAAGATCCGGATGGTCACTGTTTTTGATCAGAATGTAGCCAATGCCGATCAAAAGCAGTTCCTCCCAGGGCAGGTTTTGAAGAAGCGGCTTAGGTTCCGGCGGCGGTGCCGGCTTAGGCGGTTCTTCTTTTTTAGGCGGTTCGGGGGTTGGTTTCGGGCGCCGTTCTGTCCGTCGGGGCGGATAGAGTTGACCGTCCGATTGCAATAATATGTCCATTTCTCACCTCCGGAATAGCTCGACCAGCCGTAATAAATGCAGGATTCGTACCGCCTCGTCCACCCGCTCCTGCCGTTCCGGTCGCAGGTAAGGGCGAAGGGAGGAGAGGAGCGTGCAACGGTCGTCGGGGGTGGAATTGAATTGCGAGAGGGCTTTGCCGGCCTTCAGTAAAAACGCCGGATCCAGCCCGCCCAAGGCCTCTCCGCCCAGGGAGGAGATTAAGCCGCTTAATCCGTCTCCACCCGAGAGGGAGGATAGCAGCCCACCGAGGTCTAACGAAGAATTTCCCGCAGACGGTTCAGGACCTGGGGGCTCTGAAGAAAATCCCGGGGATTCTCCGTTCCGGTCAGTCCGTCGATGAGGGTCTGCAGATCCTCGGGGGTGGCATTGTTTTGCAATTTCTCCATCTGCTTTTTATCCTGCACAAAGGAGCGGATCTGTTTTTGCTGGTCGGGCGTCAGTGCGCCGGTCAGCTTTTCCAAGAGCGCGCGTTGCTCTTTTTTATCCATACTTTTGATCTGATCAAATAAATTACCCTGACTCATGGGAATTCTCCTTTCCGATATTGCGGTTCCCTTTATTTTATGCTACAATAAAAATAATGATAACCGGAGGGAAGAATGTGCTTCGATTTTTAATCTTTTCCGATACCCATGGGCTGCGAGAACCCATGCAGGAATTATACAGACGGTATCCCAACGATGGGATTATACATTTAGGAGACCATCTGGCGGATGCTCAATGGATGCTTCAGCGCACCGATGGACATCCGGTCTATCGCGTCAAAGGGAATTGCGATTTTGGCGCGGAGGGGACAGAGGATCTGCTGCTGGAGCTGGGCGGTGTGAGGGTGCTGATGATGCACGGTCATCGCTTCGGCGTCAAAAGCGGCTATGGCGGTGCCTTGGCGGAAGCAAAGCGCCGTGGTGCGGACGTCCTGCTTTTCGGGCATACCCATCTCCCGTATATGGAGAAACACGATGGAATTTTGATGATGAATCCCGGTTCTCTCCGTAATCCGCAGCGCGAATACGGCATTATCGAGATCGAAGAGGGAAAAGCGAAAGGAGCATTATTGCATTTATATGACTAAGGAAGAAGTTTTGCGTCAATATAGTCCCCTGGCATTGGCTTATTTGGGAGACGGAGTCTTTGAATTGTACGTTCGTACCCACGTGCTGAGCCAAGGAAATTGCCAAAGCCAAAAGCTTCACGCCAAAAGCCAGAAGTTTGTAAACTGCGCCGCTCAGGAACATTTTTTGGCGGTATTGCAGGAGGAGCTTACGGAGGATGAGCTGGAGGTGGTGCGCCGGGGGCGCAATGCCAAGACCCATTCCAAGCCGCGCTCCGCAGACTACGGTACGTACCATGCCGCCACCGGCTTTGAAGCCCTTTGGGGGTATCTGCATCTGGCCGGTGAGGAGACGCGGCTCCGGGAACTTTTTGCAAGAATTATTGAGGAAATGCAATGCGCGAATACTTAAAGGAATGGATTGATTTGACCCCTTGGCTATCCCAGCCGCCCTTAGAGGGGGTGCGGTATAACCGGCGGAAGATCAGCCGGGAAACCTTTGAAGCCTTGGCGCCCTTTGAATTAAAGACCGCCCCGTTCCATGAGGACGGGTATTATCTGCCCGAGGGGCAGACCGACGGCAATCATCCGTATCATCTGGCAGGCTTGTATTATTTCCAGGAGCCCAGCGCCATGAGCGCGGTGACCGCCCTGCAATTGGAAGGGGATGAGCGGGTGCTGGATCTTTGTGCCGCCCCCGGCTCTAAGGCTACTGCTATCGCGAGCCGATTGGAAAGCGGACTTTTGGTTGCCAATGAAATTCAGGGCAGTCGGGCCAAGATTTTGATGGAAAATATGGAGCGGATGGGCGCGCGCCGGGCAGTGATCACCAATAACGATTCTGCCGCCGTCGCCAAGGCCTTTCCGGAATATTTCGATAAGGTGCTGGTAGACAGCCCCTGCTCCGGGGAAGGAATGTTCCGCAAATATCCCCGAATTTTAGAGGAATGGACGGAAGACTTAGTGGCGCTCTGCCGGGATCGAAGCCGGGAGGTTTTGGAAAACGCGGCGCGTACTCTCCGGCCGGGCGGTCGGTTGGTGTATTCCACCTGTACCTTTAATTTAGAAGAAAATGAAAAGACCATCCTTTGGTTTTTGGAAAACCATCCGGATTTCCACGTGGTGGAGACCGGCATCACCGGCGGTCGCCCCGGCTTTTTGGGGTTGGAGCTTGCGGTTCGGATCTTCCCGGAGGATGGCGGTGAGGGGCATTTTGTCTGTGCCATGGAGCGTGAGGGGGATGCTTCGCACCGAGCGGTGCCGCTTTTTAAGCCGGAAAAGCATCCGGATGCGGCGGCCGCCTTGCAGGAGATATTAAAAAAGCCCCTGCCGGGGCTGCTGCTCCAACGGGGAAATTACTATTATTTGGTGGACGAGGATCTTCCTTGCCCGGCAGGCTTGCATATTCTTCGTGCCGGTATGCAGGTATTGGAATTAAAAGGGCGTCAGTGGAAGCCGGCGCACCATTTGGCGATGTGCCTGCCCCAAGAGGCGTTTCGGTATGCTTTGGAATTGGATCCGGATACCGCCAAGCAATACGTCAACGGACAGACCGTTCCCTGCGATCAGCGCGGCTATGGCGTGGTCACCGTTACCGGTGTGCCCCTTGGCTGGATCAAGTCCTCCGGCGGTGTGGGCAAAAACCACTATCCTAAGGGATTACGAACTTTGAAATAAAAAAGGAACCATCGAAGGCCAAGTGTCTCAAAGGACACTTGGCGACGATATAAATTCCTTTGGAATTTTCGATATGAAAAGGGTCGGCGGATTTCTCCGCCGACCCTTTTCTCGATATGTTGCTTCGCAACGAGGAAAAAGGAATTTATATCAT
>JAZQJH010000055.1:0-12117 GCA_045541555.1 Eubacteriales bacterium
ATGGGAGAATTCCGTCATATTACGGACGAAGAGGTTAAGCAGCTGCAAGGGGTCATGCTCCAGATGGTCAAGGACGTGGCGGCGGTCTGCGAAAAGCACGGCATCTGCTACATGGCCGACGGCGGCACCGCCCTCGGTTCGGTACGGCACAAGGGTTTCATTCCTTGGGACGACGACGTGGATATTATCATGCCGCGGGACGATCTCAATCGGTTTGTTGAGGTCTTTGATCAGGAAATGGGCGACAAGTATGAGCTGGTCACCCCCAATTCCAAAGGTCATAAGGTGGCATCCCTCATTACCGAGATCTATGCCAAAGGCACCTACAAGCCCAGCATTCACAATTTGGACACCGATCTGCCGCAGGGCGTTATGATCGACATCTTCCCCCTGGAGTATGCGCCGCTAAATCCCATTGTGCGCAGAATTAAAGGCACTGTCGCCATGATCCTGCAGTATATCGCCATTTCCGCGACCTTCTATAATCTTTACACCTCTCCGAAAAAGAAAGCCTTTTTCTATCAGACCAAGGAAGGAAAGTTCAATTATAATTTCCGCAAATGTATCGGCTTTCTCTTCTCCTTCCGCCACTACGAAAAGTGGTGCAACACCTTTGATAAATTTGTACGCGGCAAAAAGGATACCGGTCTTTGGTGTATTCCCACCGACGTGGGGCATTATTTCGGGCATCTGATGCCCAAGGAGGTCTTCTATCCTCCCTTCAAGGGTCCCTTTGAGGATATGGAGGTAGAGCTTCCCCACGATATTCATGCATACTTAGAAAACGCATACGGCGACTATATGTGGATTCCCCCGGTCGAGCAGCGCGAAAAGCATTGGACTGCCGGCTTTTGCTTAGACAAGGGCATTGACGAGCTTCGGGAAGAGCTTTCTCAGCAAAAGAAAGAAGGTTAACCCTCTATGCCAGATCCGGTAACCCACCACTATTTCGGGACGGAGGTACTCTCCTCCCTCGCGCCGGAAGTCTCCGCGATGATAGACCCATCCGTCTTCGAGCGCGCTTTGCAAGGACCGGATCCCTGGTCTACGCTGGGCTTTTGGGGCGGCAAAGAAAAATCCTACGCATCCCGTAGCATAAAAATGCACAGCCAAAAAGCCGGGGCATTTCTGCAGGCGCTTTTGAAGGAGGCCTGCGAGACGCAGTCCCCGGAAACCTTCTCGTTTCTCGCCGGCTTTCTTTGCCACTATTGTCTGGATAAAAAGGCGCACCCTTATATTATCTGCAAAAGCGGTCAATACGACGGGACGGCGGAAACCTATCTGCAGCGCGGCGGGCACGTACGCATGGAGCGTTCCATTGATAGCTACTATATCCGCCGAGTCTACAATAAAACGCCATGGCGCTTTTCCCTTTCCAAAAATATTTTTAAATATAAGAAATTTCCGGATGCGTTACGCCTCCCCCTTAACCGCGCGTTCAAGCAGGTCTACGGCTGGGAGCGCGGCTTCACTCTCTTTAATCGGGCGCTCCGATGCGAACGGTTGTTTTACCGCTTGATGCAGGATCCTTTCGGTCTTGTTCGGCTGATGCTACGACCGATCAGCCATGGTGCAAATAATTATTGCGTCTATTCCTACTATCGGCGAGAAACCGACCCCGCCCGGCTGGATTATCTAAACGAAAAGCATACCCTTTGGCATCATCCCTACGACCCCTCCATCGCCAGCACCGAATCTTTTGCGGAGCTTTTTGCAAAAGCAAAAGAGGACGCGGTGGAGATGATCCTTACCGCCTGGCGCACGGTGCGCGGCGAGCAGAATGCAGAATTGCCCTTTGGGGATCATCATTATTCTACCGGCTTTGCCTGCGACGACAGCCGCAACGAAAACAAGCCGGTCTGTGAACCGCTCACTTATAAAAATTATTATCAAAATTAATAAGAAGTTTTTAGCATTATAATCGGAGGATCACCATGACAAACAATCAATTCAAGGTGCTTGTGGCACTGGAAAAAACGCGTCAGAGAGCAGAGATCGGCGCTTTGATCACGGCCACCGGGCTGACCGAAGCGCTTCTTGCCTCTTTACTGGAAGAGCTGCGTGCCCTCGGCTACATTGACGAAAACGGGATCACCGAAAAGGGTGTTGAGGCGCTGGAGCCTTACAAAACGAAGCGCGCCATTTTCATCGCCGCCGGCTTTGGTTCCAGATTGCGCCCGGTGACTCTCGATACCCCCAAGCCCTTGGTAAAGGTAAACGGGACCCGGATCATCGACACTTTGATTGACGGCGTGATCGCCGCCGGTATCGAAGAGATCTATGTGGTCTGTGGCTACTTAGGGGAGCAATTTGCGCAGTTGAAGGAAAAATATCCCCAGATCAACCTGGTCACCAACCATCTCTATACCGAAGCAAACAATATCTCCTCGGTTTATCTGACCCGGGCGCATCTGCAAAATGCCTACGTCCTGGAAGCGGATCTCCTTGTTAATAATAAAGATATTTTTGATAAATATCTCTACCATTCCGTTTACCTCGGCATCCCCACCAAGGAAACCGACGACTGGTATTTCAAGACCGATGAAAACGGCATCATTTATGAGCTGGGCATTGAAAGCACCGATTGCTATCGGATGCTGGGCATCTCCTACTGGAGCAAGCAAGACGGAACCACCCTGCCGGGTCATCTGGAAGAAGCCTTCCCCTTACATAAGGATGAGGACTGGTGCTACGTTCCCATGGTAAAATACAAGGATATTTACCGCGTGCACGTACGGGAATGCGCTGAGGAAGACATTCAGGAGATCGACCATTACGAGGAGCTTTGCGCCCTGGATCCCAGCTACTGCAATTACGTTCAAAAATAATCAAAAAATCCGCTATCAAATAGCGGATTTTTCATTTGTTCCATTTTGTTCAAAAATGAACCAAAATAGGAATTAATTTCGTAATTTTGAAACAAAATATCCATAGATTTAACCGCTAAAAAACCTCGGTTTTTTCGGTTGCTATCGACGAAATCTCAGTTTTTTCTCTTTTTCTATTGACTTGTTCCAAATTCTATGCTAAAATTCACAACGTGAACTTTTGAATGCAAAAAATGGAGGTGCGAATTCTGCAAAGTATGACCTTATCTCGCAGGGATTTCGACGTCTTGGCCTGCCTGGAGCGTTGCAAAAAGCATCCCACGCAGCGAGAGATTGCCGAATACACAAAAATGTCGTTGGGCTCCGTCAACCGCGCAGCTAACGCCCTTCTTGAACGCGGATTGATCAATGAGAACGGATTGACCTCTGCCGGCTATGAAGCGTTAGAGCCGTACCGGGTAAAAAGAGCGGTCTTTTTGGCCGGCGGATTCGGCGAACGGCTGATCCCCATCACCCTCAGTACCCCCAAGCCGCTGATCCGCGTGAAGGGGACGCGCATCATTGATACCATGCTGGACGCATTGATCGCCGCCGGCATCGAGGAAATCTATATTGTACGCGGCTATCTGGGCGAGCTTTTTGACCAATTGCTGTATAAGTATCCCAACATTAAATTTATTGAAAATCCCGTTTTTAATGAATCCGGGAACATCTCCTCGGCGATGTGTGCGCGCCATTTATTGCAAAATGCATACGTCCTGGAGGCGGATCTGATCCTTTATAATCCCGATTTGATCCAGAAGTATCAGTACTCCTCCAACTTCCTTGGAGTTCCCACCGAAACAACCAACGATTGGTGCTTTGAAACAAAGAATAATATTATCACCGCTTTGAAGCTGGGCGGCGTCAATTGTCACCACGTCTTCGGTATTTCTTATTGGGATGCCAAGGACGGCGCCAGACTCTACGAGGATATTAAAAAGATCTACGAAATGCCCGGCGGCAAGGAACGTCTTTGGGACCAGGTTCCTTTAGAATATTGTCAGAGTAATTACCGCGTCGCGGTGCGGGAATGCTCTTTTGATGATATTGTGGAAATCGACAGTTTTTCGGATCTGAAAAAAGTCGATAGTTCTTATTGTTAACCATTTATGGAGGAAAAGAAAATGAAAAAGAACACTTTGAAGTTTACAGCGTTAATCACCATGATCTGTCTTCTTTTATCCCTTGGTCTGACGGGCTGCGGCTCTTCCAAGGAAAAGGTGCTGATCTACACCAGCGTAGAGGACTACGTCATTGCAGACATGAACAAACGGCTGGGTGAGCAGTTCCCGGACTATGACATCACCGTCGAGTACGTCTCCACCGGTAACCATGCCGCCAAGCTTCTGACGGAAGGCAAAAATTCCGAATGCGACATCTCCTACGACCTGGAGTATGCCTATATGGAGCAGCTTGCCCGGGCAGGCGTCCTGGCGGATCTTTCCGCTTACGACAAGAGCGTCTATGCCGAGGATACTGTCGTCAGCGACAATTACCTGGTACAGTGCCGCGTGGGCGGCGCGGTCATTCTGAACACCGAGGTGCTGAAAGAGAAGAACCTGCCTGAGCCTACCAGCTATCAGGATCTCCTCGATCCGAAATATAAAGACCTCATCTCCATGGCCAACCCCAAGTCTTCCGGTACCGGCTATATGTTCTATAAGTCCTTGGTGAACGCATGGGGTCAGGAAAAGGCTCTGAAATATTTCGATGATCTTTCCAAAAACGTCCTGCAGTTCACCTCCTCCGGCTCCGGTCCGGTCAACGCGCTGCTGCAAAAGGAAGTCGCCATCGGCTTTGGTATGACCTCCCATGCGGTGACCCAGATCAACGAGGGTGCCCCCCTGAAGGTGGTCTTCTTTGAAGAGGGTTCTCCCTTCACCATGTACGGTCAGTCCATCATCGCCGGCAAAGAAACCCGCGAGAGCGTCAAGCAGGTCTTCGATTTCCTGGTCAAGACCTACAGCTATGAGCTCAACGAAAAGTTCTTCCCCGAAAAAATGTTTAAGGACAAAACCTTCGCAGTTGAAAACTATCCCCAAAATATCGTCTACAGCGATATGAGCAACAACACCATTGAGGAAAAAGAAAAATTGCTGGATTTGTGGAAATATTAATTTTTTGAGGTACGTCACGAATGAATAACCCGAAAGTGATCGCCAAAGATCTGAAAATGGTCTTTGACGGCAAGTGCACATTGAATAACGTCAGCTTTGACATCCGGGATGGAGAATTCCTCTCCATCCTGGGTCCCTCCGGCTGCGGTAAGACCACCATTCTTCGGATTTTGGTCGGTCTTTTGAAGCCTACCGGCGGCACCATCCTGAAGGATGGCGTGGATATTACCAATATTCCCGCATCTCAGCGCGGCATGGGCATCGTTTTCCAGAACTATGCCCTTTTTGAGAATATGACCGTTTTACAGAACGTGGAATATGCACTCAAAATCCGCAAAGAGAACCGCAATAAGGAAGCAAGAAAGAAGATCCGCGAGCAGGCCCTCGCCGTCATTGCGCAGATGGGGCTCTCCGAGCATATCAATAAGCTTCCCGGTATGCTTTCCGGCGGTCAGCAGCAGCGTGTCGCCATCGCAAGAACCATGGTTCTTAACCCGGATATTATCCTTTTTGACGAACCGATGTCTGCTTTGGACGTCGAGACCCGTCTTTCCCTACGCGCTGAACTGAAAAGAATTCAAAAAGAATTCGGCACCACCATGGTCTACATCACCCACGACCAGGAAGAGGCCTTCGCTATGTCGGATCGGATCATGATCATGCGCGAAGCCAACGTGGTGCAGCTGGATACCCCGGACAATATCATCGACCATCCGGCAGACGAATACGTGCAGAACTTTGTTATTAGAAATCTCCAGATCAAAATCGAGTCTTTGATGAAGTGCGTGAGGTCCTAAGAGATGAGTGAAGCAATTAGAAGAAAAAGATTTACCCTCGGCGTGGCTGAATATACAAAGCTTCTCTTTTCCTTTGTGTTCGTCGCCATGGTGTTTATTCCGCTTTTCCATATGTTTCGGTATATGGATGCGGAAAGCATCCGCCGCGTGATCTCCTCTCCGGTTTTCGGGGATGCCGTCTTGAATTCCCTGGTCTCTGCGACCCTCGGCACCTTGATCACCGTCGTCATGGCATTCGTTTTGGCGCTTTGTATCAAGAGAACTAACATCCGCCTGAAGGGATTATTCAGCATCATCTTTGTATTACCTATGCTGCTGCCCTCCATTTCTCACGGTATGGGCTTGACCATCCTTTTCGGCAACAACGGTATTTTGACCCGTCTTTTCCATATTCAAGGGAATATCTACGGTCTTGGTGGCATTGTCATGGGTTCCGTCTTATACGCCTTCCCCGTTGCCTTCTTGATGCTGAGCGACGTTTTACATTATGAGGACGGCTCTGCATACGAGGCTGCCAAGGTTCTCGGGATCCCCAAGTTCCGCCAGTTGACTGCCATCCTGCTGCCCTTCCTGCGGAAGCCCCTGATCTCGGTCATCTTTTCGATTTTCACCTTGATCATCACCGACTACGGTGTCCCGCTCATGGTCGGCGGTAAATATACCACCATTGCCACCATCATGTATCAAGAGGTTATCGGTCAGCTGGATTTCGGCAAGGGTGCTGTTTACGGTAGTGTTCTGCTGGTTCCTGCCATCATTGCCTTTATCATTGACTTGCTCAATAAGGACAGAGGTAATTCCGGCTATGTGACCAAGCCCTGCGCCATCTCCAAGAATAAGCTTTTCGTCACCGGCTCTTATCTTTATTGCACCTTAATGTCGGTGGCGGTCATGCTGCCCTTGCTGGCGTTCGTCATTCTCGCTTTTGCTAAGAACTATCCCGGCGATCTGACCTTTACCTTCGCCAACGTATTGCAAACCTTTGACCTCAAGGCCGGCGACTATTTCCTGAATTCTCTCTTGATCGCCCTCTTGACCGCGCTGCTGGGCGTTGTCATCTCCTTTATGACCGCCTATCTCTCCGCCAGAATGAAGTCTAAGCTTTCCCGCTTTTTGCATCTTTCTTCCATGACTTCGGCGGCCATTCCAGGTATGGTTTTGGGTCTCTCTTATGTTTTGGCGTTTAATAAGACCCCCATCTACGGCACCATCATCGTACTGGTTCTGGTCAACGTCATCCACTTTATCGCATCCCCCTATCTGATGATCTACAATTCCATGTGTAAGATCAATGAGAACTTAGAGGACGTCGCCCATACGATGGGCATCAAGCGTTCCTTGCTTATTCGGGACGTTTTAATCCCGCAATGTAAGTTTACCATTCTGGAAATGTTCTCTTATTTCTTTGTAAACTGCATGATGACCATCTCGGCAGTCTCCTTCCTTGCAAACACCAGCAACAAACCGGTTTCTCTGATGATCAACCAGTTTGAGGCTCAAATGCAGTTGGAGTGTGCCGCAGTGGTTTCCCTGATGATCCTGATCACCAACCTGATCATCAAAGGGATCGTTCACGTCTTGAAAAACCGCCGCGTATAACGGAGGACTCATGAATTATCTTTCTTTATCATTCGTTGCGTTCGTCTTATTGACAGCGCTCCTATACTATATCGTACCCACCAAATGGCGAGGCGGCATTTTGCTGCTCGCCAGTTTGGTCTTTTATGGATGTTTTAATATTAAATATCTGGCTTTCCTGCTTTTTTCGGCGCTTACCTCCTTCTTGACCGCCCGATTTCTCGGGGCTGCTAAGCGGAAAAAGCTTTTAGTGGGCGGATGTATCGCCCTCAATGCCGCCGTATGGTTCGCTATTAAGGAAGTGCCCTGGCTTTTGACCACCGGCAACCGCCTTTTTGCAAAGCTCAGTGTGGAATTTACGGCACCCTCTTTTAAAATCCTTGTCCCGGTGGGGATTTCCTACTTCACCTTGCAGGCAATTGCCTATCTGGTGGACGTGGCAAAGGAAAAGATCGCGCCGGAAACCAATTTCGGCAAGTATCTCTTGTTCCTTTCCTGGTTCCCTGCCATTGTGCAAGGACCCATCTCGCGGTATGATCAGCTGATGCCCCAGCTCCTCAACAAAGAAAAGCTTTCTTTTGAGCGTACGCGGAGCAGCCTTTTGCTGATTTTATTTGGCTTGGTGAAAAAGATGGTCATTGCCGATCGGCTGGGCATCTTTGTCAACACCGTCTTTTCCCAATATGCGGAACTGCGCGGCGTTATCCTATACTTAGGCGCGGTGGGCTATGCCATCCAGCTTTATACCGACTTTTCCGGTTGCGTAGACATCTGCCGCGGTGTCAGCGGTTTATTTGGCGTGGAATTGGTTCATAACTTCAATCGTCCCTATTTCTCTCTTTCCATCAAGGAGTTCTGGGGCAAATGGCATATGTCGCTCAGCGGATGGCTGAAGGACTATATCTACATCCCCCTGGGCGGAAACCGCAAGGGAACCCTCAGGAAATACTTCAACATCCTCGCCACCTTCCTCGTAAGCGGATTATGGCACGGAGCCGGTTTCAATTTCTTCCTTTGGGGCGCCATGCACGCCGGATTTCAGATCATCGGGCAAGCCACCGAGAAGCTCCGCGCCAAGATCAAAGAATGGATCGGCGTGGAAAAGGGCTCTTTGAGCGAGCGGATCTATCAGACGGTCATCACCTTCAATCTGGTGACCCTGGCCTGGATCGTCTTTCGGGCAGGCGGGCTGATGACCGGTCTTCGCTATATCTGGCGGATGGTCTCCCAAAGCGCTCTTTGGGTGCTCTTTGACGGCAGTCTTTTTGAGTTCGGTCTTTCTCAGAACTATCTCATTTTCCTGCTGATCCATATCTGCATCCTTTTCGCCGTCGAGCTTTGCACCAAGCGGCAGGAGGACGTGGTATCCGGGCTGACCCGTCAGCATCTCATCCTACGCTGGGTCATCTATCTCCTTTTGATCTTCGACGTATTGTTGTTCGGTGTCTACGGCAGCGGCTACAACATGGCAGGCTTTATGTACGGAGGTTTCTAATGAAGACGACGATAAAAAGAATTGTTTCCTGCGTATTATTTTGCGCTCTGCTCCTTGCGATGATCGCGCGCGTCAACGAGATCGTTCTCTATAAAACCTATAACCGTTATTATATGTTAGAGCAAGAGATCGAAAACTTTGATCAAGCGTATGACGTACAGATCTTTGGCGCCTGCCATTCCTATACCTCCTTTCATGCGCCGTATTTCCAAGAGCAATATGGGCTTTCCGCCTATGACTTGGGAAATCCCGGCGAGATCGTCCCCGTTACCTATCTGCAGATGCTGGAGTACTTTAAAAAGGACGTACCCAAGGTCGCACTGGTCGAGATCTGGGGCATCAATGCCTACGAAACCTATAGCTCCCAAGACCGCATTTTCAGCTACTATATGCCGGTCAATATTGAGGGACTGCCTCTTTCTTTGGAAAAAATGAAGGTTATTCGTAACTACAGCTCTTTGGATCCCCTTTTAGAAAATTTCCCGATCGCAAAGTACAAGGATCGAATCATGTCGATGGAGCTCATCGAAGAGGATTTCGACTACACCTTTGATGAAATCTACGAACACACCTCCGATTATACGAAGACGGAAATGGGAATGCGCTTCTCCAACAATGGATTTTGCGAAATGCCGATGCATTTTAACGGCGGCAATTCCAGCCAGATTTATACCCCTTATATGAACGTCTCGGATTATCCCCAAAAGCAGGCGTCGGTAGGAAATGAAACCCTCCCGCTGGAAGAGGATATGCTTAAATACGTACAAAAAATCGTCGCACTATGCGAGGAGTACGACGTTCCGTTGATCTTTTATCGAGCGCCCTATATTTCCACAGAAAATGAGCTAAAAAAAGCCAATTGGTTTGAGGAATATTGCGCAAGCAACGATATAATGTATTTCGATCTGGAAAAGGAAATGACCTTTGACTTTGATACGGACTTTCTGGATTATGAGCATTTAAATCAAGCCGGTGCTAAAAAAGCCACGGATTTTCTCGGCGAGAAGATCATGGCGGTTATCAACGACTAAATTAAAAATCCCCCGAAAGGGGGATTTTTTCTATACTTTTTTCTTTTTGCGATTGAAAATATCGGCGATAAAGAGTGCCAATGCAGCCGCCAGCAGAAAGCCTGCCAAAATGTAAAAAGGCCAATCGGTGGCGGCTTTTGCCGCCGCATAATAAATACTGCATCCGCCGCCCAAGAGGCAGGAAAGCGCCAGGATGGGAAATACGCTGGCATTCAACTGTAGCTTTTGCAGATCCTTTTCATCGTGGGCAGGTAAAAATTTCGTCCGTGCAAAAAACGGAATGACCGCACCGAAGAAAGCGGCGAGGATCAGCACCTCCACCGGAAGCAAAATCGCATTTTTGATCAAACCGCTCCAAAAATAATAGAGATACGCTTTTCCCATCAGCACCATCGACCAAAGGGAGTTGAGCAGGACGTGGGTGGCGTTGGTACAAAGCTTGGCGAAGAACAGCCGGGAGACGGTGATCTTCTGCCGATAAAAGAAGACGCTATAAATGATGGATACCACCATCTCCGTCAGCATATAGCCGGGGAAATAGGCGAAGCCGGTGGGAAAGATGAAAAAGCTCAAAGTGTCCACCACCGCCGCCATCAAAACGCCGGCAACCGGTCCATAGACGGCACAGCCCAAGGCGATGATAAAGAACGTACATTTAATTTCCAGCTGACCGGGGATCAGGGGGATTCGCAAAAGTCCGTCCAGCGCCACCGTCACCGCGCAGATCAGGGCGGCAAATGCCAGTTTTTTCAGATCGCGGAACTCTAAAAGCGCCGATTTCCAATACTCTTTTTGAAAGATGCTCAAAATAAAAACCTCCTCTTATGGCACGGTGCCACATAGAGGAGATCATCCGGTATGCGGCAGCGGGATGCGAAAACCGCACGGCAAAAGGCTTCCTTTTTTCGTTCCAAGGACAACTCCCCGTCCCTCAGACACTTGACCCGCAGTTCTCTACTCTGCCAATATGCTTTTTTCATATAATAGCATACCGTTTAAAAAAATGCAACTATCGAATAGAAAATATCTGTAGCTTCCCGCCGTCCGGCTCCCGGAGCGGAACCGCCATGATCCGAGGGTCTTCATAGGTGGCGTAATAATAGATGCCTTGATCCTGGTTACAGCAGCTGCTATAAATCGTATGGGCATCGCCGGTTTCAAGCCGCACGCACCCTTTTGGCATCGCCACCGTCTGCAAAAGACGAAAGAAATGGCTGACGCTTTCCGCCTCGCTCTCGCCGCACCGTCCGTTCTGTCGGACAAACGCCGCCCGGACAAAGCGAGAAGCAGACGACCAATCCCCCGGCAGACCAAAGGCACCTAAGCCCCGGCTATGTCCCGCAACCGGATCCGGCGTTAAGCGCCGGTATTCCTCCAGACGAAGCAACTGATGATCAAAGGGAGGGTTATTGGTCAGTACTCCGACCGGATTTTCATAAAGCTTTACCCCATCCTCAACTGCCTCCACCACCAACGCTCGCTCCCGATCGGCGATCATCCAATGCAAGGGCGTCGCCGGCATCTTCGCATTAAAATCCGCGTTCAAGAGATTACACTTTTCCAAAAGGCGGCGCGCGTCCCGAAGATCGGCGCACTGCCCCAAGATCCAGGGGATCAGTTCAAAAGACGCCACGTTATGGCATCCTTCGGCATAAGGGGCGTAAACGGCGTTGCCGGCAAACAGCAGACCTGCCATCGCCAGCCCGTTTTCATTGACTGCATCATAATAAAGCGGATAGCCCTCTTCCACCGTCGCCATGCCGATCATGGCATAATGCTGATTTAAGGGCGGCAGCTTTCGAAAGGAAAGCGGAAACTCCCGGGGCGTAATCACCACCGATTCCCCAAAGGAAACTTCATAGTCCAGCGTCCGCCCGAAATAGCGGTCGCGGCTTCGAAACGTCATTGCCGTACACATTGCATCGCACCTCCGTCCCTATTCTTCCCCATACCGCATAAAATATCATTGAAAAAATGCTCGTTTTATGTTATAATATCCGCACAAAGCATCTGCGAATATCAACGCCTGCTGATATTGTGGATATTATAGGATGTCCAATTTTCTCGCCTGCACAGCAGGCAACCGAAAATGATGGACGATTATGCCAAAACGCCTTGCGTTTATGGTATAATATCCGCACAAAGCATCTGCGAATATCAACGCCTGCTGATATTGCGGATATTATTCGATGTCCAATTTTCTCGCCTGCACAGCAGGCAACCGAAAAT
>JAZQJH010000056.1:0-45599 GCA_045541555.1 Eubacteriales bacterium
GAGTGTTGGCTTGATGTTACAGGAAGTACACGGCTTTTTGGCAGCGGTGAAAAAATAGCAGATGATATAAGAAAAACTATCAAAAAAGAATTAGGTCTTACAATATCTGTAGGCGTTTCCTTTAATAAGATTTTTGCAAAATTGGGGAGTGATATTAAAAAACCGAATGCAGTTACTGTTATAAAAGAAAATAATTTTAAAAAATTAATTTATGGCTTGCCTATAACTGACCTTTTGGGTGTAGGAAGATCAACCTATGATAAATTAAATCGTATAGGAGTTAACACTATAGGAGAACTCGCTGTTTTACCTATTGAAACCATAGTGTGTCGTTTGGGTAAAAATGGAGAAAAACTTTGGCGGTATGCAAATGGACTTGATAATTCTCCGGTTACAAATATTGATTATATTGCACCTATAAAAAGTATAGGCAGGGGCCTTACAACCAGTCGTGATCTTGTTTCAGATACTGATGTAAAACAACTTATAATTTATCTTGGTATAGCAGTTGCAAGAAAATTACGTGAACATCATTTGATTGCAGGAGGGGTACAGATATCTGTAAGGGATAATAAACTTATAACGCGAGAATTTCAGTGTAAACTGGATGTTGAAACTAATAGTGCTTCAATAATTTCTCGTTGCGCATATAATCTTTTTAAAACAAGGTATGTCTGGAACAACGATGTTCGTTCATTAACCGTACGTGCGATTACATTATTTCCTGATATTGTTCCACGACAAGTAGATATGTTTTATAATATGGATAAAATAAAACGCACAGAAAAACTTGATGTTATTTGTGATGAGATTTCAGATAGATATGGTAAAAATGCAGTAAAACCTATGACGCTTATAGGATTAAATCATATTCCTGCTTCTCGTCCAGACGGTGCTTTGTTACCAGGGTTTAATATTTCAGGTTGACCTTGTTTTTCTAAAATGATATACTCTTTTTAAGAGGTGATTTGCATGAAAATAGCAATTATTACAGGTGCTTCCTCGGGTGTTGGCACTGAATTTTTTAAAGTGTTGCAAAAGGAAAATAATATTGATGAAATTTGGATTATAGCAAGGCGCTATGAACGTTTGGAACAGATGGCTAAAGAATCTACTATAAAAGTCAGACCATTACCTCTTGATCTTACGGATGAAAAGTGTTTTGAAGATTTTGAATCAATTTTACAACATGAGCAACCGGAAATTATTACATTGATAAATAATGCAGGTTTTGGAAAACTAGGAAATTTTTATGATATTGATTTTAAATTACAAACTCAAATGATACAGCTTAATAACAGCGCCCTTACTGCTATGTGTGCTATTTGTGTTAAATATATGAAAAAAGATTCTTATATTATTAATGTGGCATCAATAGCAGCATTTGCGCCAAATCCAAGAATGGCTGCATACTGCTCAACCAAATCGTTCGTGCTTAGTTTTACTAAATGTATCCGTGAAGAACTAAAGTCTAAAAAAATCAATGCACTTGCTGTGTGCCCGGGGCCAATGGCTACTGAATTTTTAGATGTAGCAGGTATTTCAGGTGGGAAATCTATAACTTTTGAACAGTTGCCTTATTGTGATCCTAAAAAAGTTGCAGTGGGTGCTATTAAATACGCAAAACGTGGAAAGGCAGTCTATACACCTCGCTCATTTTATAAACTCTATAGAGTGTTAGCAAAACTTTTGCCACATAATTTAGTAATGAAATTTTCTAAAACTTAAGTAGACAAAATATATTATATGTGTTAAAATATTGTATTATAATATTTATAGAGGGGTACTATGATGGTTAATAATAGCATTGCTAATCTTATAAATTATGCTTTAAAAAACAATCTTATTGAAAAAGAAGATACGGTTTATAGCATAAATAGATTGCTTGAAGTTCTTTGTGTAGATGAATATGAGCAACCTTGTAAGTTAAAACATGAATCTCTCGTTACAGCCCTTGATAATTTGTGTAATTTTGCCATAGATAAGGGTATGATTGATGACGGTATAGTAAGCCGTGATCTTTTTGACACTAAAATTATGGGCGCAATTACACCTCGTCCGTCGGAGGTTATATCAAAGTTTAAATCTCTCTATGAAAAATCTCCTTGTGAGGCTACAGACTATTATTATAAGTTTAGTTGTGACACAAATTATATACGCCGTGACCGTATTGCAAAAGATGTTAAGTGGAAAACAGATACGGAGTATGGTGAACTTGATATAACTATTAATCTATCTAAACCTGAGAAAGATCCCAAAGCAATTGCTGCAGCAAAAAATGCAAAACAAAGTGGCTATCCTAAATGCGCTCTTTGTATAGAAAATGAGGGATATGCAGGCCGTATAAATGCAGCTGCACGTCAAAACCATAGGGTTATACCTATAACGATGAATAATACGCCGTGGGGTATGCAGTATTCGCCTTATGTATATTATAATGAGCATTGTATCTGTTTTAATTTTGAACACACCCCAATGAAAATAGAACGTGCTACATTTGTAAAATTATTTGACTTTGTAAAGCTATTTCCGCATTATTTTTTAGGTTCTAATGCTGACCTACCTATTGTAGGCGGTTCAATTTTAAGTCATGACCATTTTCAAGGCGGACATTATGAGTTTGCAATGGCAAAAGCGCCTATTGAAAAAGATATTTTATTTACAGGTTTTGAAAGTGTAAAAGCCGGCATTGTAAAATGGCCTATGTCTGTAATTCGTCTTACCGGAAAAGATGCTGATGAGATTATTGATCTTGCAGATAAAATTTTAAACTCTTGGCGCGGTTATACAGATAAACAAGCTTTTGTGTTTGCAAATACAAACGATGTAATGCATAACACCATTACTCCTATTGCAAGAATGCGTAACGGTGAGTTTGAATTAGATCTTGTTTTAAGAAATAATATAACAACAGACGAACACCCGATGGGAGTATACCACCCGCATGCAGAATTACATAATATTAAAAAAGAAAATATTGGTCTTATTGAAGTAATGGGTCTTGCGGTTTTACCTGCAAGACTTAAATCAGAAATGCAAATTTTAGCGGATTATATTATTAATGAAAAAGATATACGTACCAACAAGGATATTGAAAAGCATGCAGACTGGGTTGAAAGATTTATTTCAAACTACGATGTGAATGCCGATAACATTGACAGTATTCTTAAGGCTGAAATAGGTAAAACCTTTAAAACAGTTTTGGAACATGCTGGCGTTTATAAATGTACCAAAGAGGGAAGAGAAGCCTTTATGCGTTTTGTAAATCAAGTAAAATAAAAAGATACGGACTAAAAAGTCCGTATCTTTTTATTTTGAAACAAGGTTCCGGGGTACCCGCCCGCAATTTTAATTGCGTATGGTGAGTTAGGTTCTTATTTTATATAGTTTTGATGGAATTCTTTAAATACTTTAGCAACTTGTGATCTCGTTGCGTTTCCTTTTGGATCAAAAGTGTTGTCGGGAAGACCGTTGATTATGTTTGAACCTTGACAAATATAAACAGCATCTTTTGCATAAGAACTTATTTTGCTGTCATCTGTAAATATCTTTGGTTGGTTTATACTTGGTATTGTAATGTTTTTATAGGTTGCATAACGAACAAGTATTACACACATTTGTTGTCTGCTAATATTTGCCAGTGGTTCAAATGTTGTATTTGTTGTTCCTAATACAATTTTTGCGTCACTTGCCCATTTAACAGCACCGGTATACCATTTTCCTATTATCACATCATCAAATGCTGTATTTACATAATTATCAATATTTACACCTTCAAGTTTTGCGAGCGCTTGTACAAACATTGCACGGTTCACAGTTGTGTCTGGCTCAAATGTGAGTTGAGATGTACCTTGGAAAATACCGTGTTCTACAACATAATCAACATAATCATAATACCAAGCACTTTTTTTGACATCTATAAAATTCTTAGCTGAAATTCCTGATTTTGTTTTTATATTTGTATTAGCGCTTTGTTCACTTGCAGCATAAGTATCGGTTTCTGCAACACGACAAACAAAAGAGTATACAGTATTAGGAGAGAGGCCGCTGAATATATTTGATTTTTGCCAGTTTCCGTCATTTAGCTTATATTCATATCCGTCAGTCGCAACAAGTGTTACGGTATTATGAGTATAATTTGATATTACTGGTGCACTTGGTGTGGCTGCCAAAGGTTTTGAAACAATAACTGTGCATGTTGCAAAAACATCAGAGTTATTAACTTTAGCAGTTATTGTTGTAGTTCCATTTGATAAAGCAGTTACATTTCCGTTTTGATCTACAGTGGCTACAGCACTGTTGGAACTAACCCATGATATTTCTTTTTGATCTGCATAATCCGGTAAAGGAGTTGCAGTAAGTTTACTTGTTTGACCTTTAGTCAAATTAAGCGTAGTACTGCTTATTACTATACTGGTAGCAGGAATTGTTACGGCATTGTATTGAGTGTCAAGCCATTCTATTCGTTTAGCAAACCAACTGTTTAAAAACTCAAAATTTTGTTCAAACGTTACAAGGTCACTGATTGGGTCGTTTATTCTCCAATAATCATTGCCTACTGCATCCCAACGCAAATCGTTTGAATAATAATCATATTTATTTTCATGGAAAAATTCTGTGGTGTAATAGTTTATGATATTTATTATTTCATCATAATGGTCTATGTATATTTTTTTAGCAATACCCATAAATTTGTCCCAGTTTGAAAATGAGTCAAACCAAGGATTTTTAGAACCTGAATACCATCTGTCATACACCGAGCCACCATGGTCGGAAGAAGCTGAACTTTGGTCAAAATCCCAAATGGGACCTGCATATAGTTTGCCGCCGTTTTCTTTTTTATAAACATATAGTTGATAACCACAATCGTTGTTATTTAAAATGGTATTAAC
Source organism: Eubacteriales bacterium (assembly GCA_045541555.1). GTDB lineage: Bacteria > Bacillota > Clostridia > Oscillospirales > QAKW01 > QAKW01. The sequence goes on from JAZQJH010000056.1 coordinate 4,893, forward strand.
AATAAAGAATTTTGCAAATGATTCTACATCGCAATACTGGCTGAATTTGTTAAAGTCTTGGGTAAGTATTGCTTTGTTTGCATTATTAAAATATGTTGATATAAATTCCACTTGTTTATCACTGCAATATTTCAACTCTGGTGTTTTAATTATTGCATATATTGTAGAACTTCTCCAGTTTGCAGTAACACCATTTCCAAAGAGAGATGAGTCAACCTCATTAATTGTAAACCATCTGTCTTCACCGTCACGACCGTTTCCTGCTATTTCTAAAAGATATCCTGTATCAAGTTTAAATGTTTCATCTTCTTCAACTTCAACTCTGTTATCTCCGGTTTGTGTTTGCTCGCAAAGCAAATATAAACCTTTATATTCTTCGTTTAAATATAACTGAACATACTGATAACCAGAACTAAATTCCAAATCAAGAGCTTTTCCTATTGCAAAGGCAATAGTATTTCTTACCATAGTCTTATCAAATGAGTTGGCAAGCAATACCCAACTTTTCGCTTTGCCCATACCGAACAAATTCTGCTTTTTGTCAAACTTGATTCTGTATGCTTTTTTATCAGAGTTTGCGTATGTAGAGTTTCCTCTAAACCTAATTCCTGCAGCTTTGCTTTCTAAAGTATATTCATCAGTAGTATTACTTATTGCAACATCGCATGCCACATAATCTTCTTTATTTTGTATTTCTTCTTTATTTACTGTATTTACAGTTATTACCGGAAAATTGAATTCGTTAGGAGATATGTCACTTATATCACTCATACCCATATATCTTCCGGTTGAAACAACTAATGTATATTTTCTTGTAAAACCATTTTGAGTGATGGTTATATAATATGTTTGTGTCTTTGCAATATTATCAATAGAAATTTGCGTTATTTTATTTGTGCAATTGTAATCTGAATATATAGTTGCCGTAGCATCGTTTTCAACTTCAATTATTGGAGTTGCGGTTCCGTTAATATCAGAACAATCTGCAGTAATACTGCTGCCGACAATTAAAATATTGTTTCCAAGTCCACTTATGCTTTTAATTTCACTGATTCCATTTTTTGTTGTGAAATTGTAATCAAGATAATATGAACAATTTTCAAAGTCATATCCGCTGGCAAGTGGATATTTTGATTTACGTTCCCAAGTTGAACGAGTCCCTGTATCAGCAGGAGTTTTTGCATAAAAATTATCATTGAAATCTAAAAAGTATTTTTGAGTTGAAAATGCTTCTGTGAAATTATTTGAATTAGGATATATGCAATCAATTAAACCTGTAACCTTGTTTTTATTAAACAATATTGTTGTTTTAGATTTTTGGTAATTATTATTTCCGTTAAATAATGTATTTAGCTGAGCAGTTTCTTGATGTATTATGTTATTTCGAATTGTAGCAAATACTTCTGCTTTGGTATTTTGGCTAATTACACAGAAAATGCCATATTTACTGTTAAGTGCAGCATCATAAAAAATATTATTTTCAATTGTAACAGTCTGTTTTTCAAAATCACCAGTTGATTTTGTATTGCCAAAGCTTATCGGATTGGTAGCAGTTATATTATAAAACATACTGTTTGTTATACTTATATTTTGGTTATAAATTGCAGATGTACTGGATCCACCTGCAAATGCACTGCCGTCAAGTAAAACATTACTTGAATCATATCCTCCAAAAAACGGTGCGCTGGAATTTGCATAGTATATATTATCTGCAGTTAAATTTCTGAAATATTTAACAAATAGAGTGTTCGAAGAAACGTTTGTTATTCTTAAATTCCTCATAACAATATCATTAACATTGTAACTATTTTCGTTTGCAGAAAACAGAGCTTTATGTGCGTTTCCCGAAAAAGAATCAACTACTGAATTTAGTAAAGCAGTTGTGGTAGGACGTACACCTTCAGGCGTAAAATACTCACTGCTTGGTACACCATTTTCTAATACGTTGTATGCATGATTACTGTAGTCTCTTTGCTTTATTCCCGTTCCTCCGGTGATTTTTACACCATCTATAAGTGTTCTGATATGACATTTTGCTTCTGTATCTTCTTCGGTTTCAGTAAGCTTTTTTGACCAAGTTACATCATGGTATGTTACGCCGTTTGATTTAAGACTTGCACCTCTGGTGGTTCTTGTAATACCTCCCGAAAACACAGTTTCATTTTCGCTGTCCCACAGTGAATTTAATTCCATTCCGTTTTTTACGGTGTCAAGACTATTATTAGAAAGTGTTTTATTAGGATTAATACCTGCATTTGAACCGAGAATAATAGCACTGTAAAAGATTTTGATTTCAGATGTGTATTTACCTGGCGCAAAAACAAAAACGGGAACATCGTTTATAATATCAGGATTAGTATTCATATATGATGTATATGCTTCATTAAAAGTTTTAAAATGCTTTGTAGGATTGTATGAAACAGAGCGATTAATTCCTCTGTATTTTATTGTAAGATTTGTGCCTTCTGATACACTTAAATCCCAGGATGGATTTATGAGGTAAGCATTTTGAAAAAGAGCTTCATAATCAAGGTCGCTTGTTGCAATATCTGGAATATCACTTGCGTTAATTGCAAAGCAAAAGACAGATAGTATTGATATAAACAATACTGTAAAAGTAATAATCGAGATGAGTCTAATGACTTTTTTCATAATTTGCTCCTTGTTCAACATATTTTGTAAGTTAATTATATAATATAATTGTTATAATATCAATATTTTTATACAAATAAAACAAAGACCAAGTTTAATACTTGGTCTTTGTTTTACTCGGTTTTTAGAACATCAAATGTTTTTTGAGTTGGTGTTGCTTCAAGACGTTTGATTTTTACACCCATTTCGGAAAAGCGTTTTTCATATTCTGTCATTATATTTGGTGTGTCTGTTGAATGTAAATCGTAAGTTACATTGGTAAGGTTAAATCCTAAATCTGATAGTTCTTCTACCGAAAATTCGAATAATCCATCGTTGTCGGTTTTAAAACATATTTTACCGTTTTGTTTTAATAAAGGTAAATAATGTTTAATCATTCGTCTGTGAGTCAGACGTCTTTTGGCATGTGCCGCCTTTGGCCATGGGTCACAAAAATTTATATATATTATATCTGCACATTTTTGTGGGAGTATTGACAAAAGTATTTCGGCATCAGCACAAATAAATTTGATATTTTTAAGGTTGGAATTTGATGCTTTTTCCATACCCATTAAAATGCAATCTTTAACACGCTCTACCGATATGTACTGCTTGTTTGGGTTTTGATTTGCTGATTGTGTAATAAAACCGCCTTTTCCAGAGCCGATTTCTATTTCAACAGGCTTGTCTAAATTGAAAATATTATAAAAGTCTTCCTTTAGAGATTCTGTTGGTTGTAATGATAAATCTATACATTTTTCAAAACGGGTATCCCTGTTTTTCTTTCTTCTAAGACGCATTTATTATTCCTCCGTAATTTTACTTATGGCATGTTGGGCAAGTAAAAGCCCTGCAACAGACGGCACAAAAGATACAGAACCGACAGCCTTTTTTCCATCATTAAAATTGATGTTTGGCGAAATTATTTCTGCATCAGAATATAGAACATCTGCTTTTTCTATTTTTTCTTTTTTGAACTCATATCTTAATTTTCTTGCAAGAGGGCAGCCTGATGTTTTATATATATCGCAAATTTTAAATTTAGTTGCATCAAGTCTGTTTCCTGTGCCAAGACAAGTTATAAAAGGAATATTATGAGTTTTTGCAAATTTTGCGATCTCAATTTTAGCGGGTACAAAATCTATAGCATCAATTATGAAGTCAGCATTTTCTGGTATCAGTTTTTTGGTATTGTCTTTATCAAGAAATGAACAAATACCTATCACTTCTGTTTTATTGCTTATGTTTTTAGCCCGTGCTATTGCCACATCTATTTTTCTGCATCCAACAGAATTTAAGGTTGCAATAATTTGTCTATTTATATTACTTTCTGATATCGTATCTGCATCAATAACAGTTATTTTACCAATGCCTGCCCGCACTAATGCTTCAAATGTGTATGATCCTACACCGCCACACCCGCAAAGAACAATATGAGATTTTCTTATTTTTTCAAATTTGTTTTGTCCGTAAAGAGAAATTGTTCTTGAAAACATTTATATATAACCTCTTTTATTAGAAAGGCTATCTTAAACAGTAGTTCAAGATAGCCAATTTGTACGTTGTATAACCCGCATATGCCGTCAACTGCAGACTTTAATCCCTGCGTCAAGCACAGGTGGGCATTAGCCGTTTTTCTTCACAGGCTTCCGTCTTCAGCAAAAGCGGGACGGCTTGCACACAGAAACCCGAGCATCATTCCCGTAAAAATAGTGTAGGTTTAAAATAAACAGTTAACGCACATTGCAGGCGACTTTTTAATCAAGTATAAGGTCTTCAAAAGTATCTTCGAAAACTTTAGATACATTTTTAAGTTCGTTTTCGTCATCAATTGTTACAAGTATTTCTTCTCCTGCATCATCTTCAACAGTTTTAAGTATAAAGAGAGTACCATCACTTTCGAGTTGTTTTTTAGGATCATCAAATAATTCAATAAGTCCTACATAAACAGTTCCGTCCATTTCAACTGAACCAAAATGTTCAAATTGAAGTTCAACTCCGTCTTCATCAGTGAGAGTAATAATATCATTACCGTATTCGTTGCTCATTTAAACACCTCCGTATAACTATAGTATATCACATAAATATTAAAAATTAAAGTGTTTTTTAATTATACATCAAGTTTCATATCATTTTTCTTTATCCAACCTAGTTTGCGCATGAATTCACTTATTGATAAAGAAATAACAGCTGGTGCTATAAAGTACATAATAACAATTTCAATTAAGACTAAAATGCTGTTATGTCCAGCTGCGGTCATAACCTGGAAAGTTGAAATAGGACCAACAAGACCGGAAGTGCCCATTCCAGAGCCGACAGCATTACTAGTCATGCCAAGTAGTGCTGACGAGATGGGACCCAATATTGCAGAGGCAATGGTTGCGGGTATCCATATACGTATATTTCGAACAATGTTTGGCATTTGTATCATAGAAGTGCCTATTCCTTGTGAAATCAGTCCGCTAAATTTGTTTTCTCTATAGCTTGATACTGCAAAGCCAATCATTTGTGCGCAACAACCTGCTGTTGCAGCGCCTGCGGCAAGGCCGGTAAGACCAAGCGAAACACCTATAGCCGCTGACGATATAGGTAAGGTGAGCGCGAGTCCCATTAATACAGAAACAATAATTCCGCCTACTATAGGATGTTGTTCAACATTAAAGTTAATAAGTTGGCCTATAAATGTCATAAGTTTCGATATTGTAGGACCCATTGCCAATCCAACAACAGAACCGCAAGAAATGGTTACAAGGGGCGTTAAAATAATATCCATTTTTGTTTTTCCTGCAACCAACTTGCCAATTTCGATTCCAACAAGTGCTGCGATGAAAGCACCAAGTGGTTCGCCTACACCTGCAAGGGTTATAATACCATCGTTTAAAATGCTTCCGTTTATTATTTTCGATGCAAAACCTCCAACCATTCCGCAAACGCCTGCAGAAACAGTTAATAGAGGTGGACATTTAAATTTACAAGCAACGCCAATGCCTATACCGATTCCCATAAGTACTTTTGTTACTTTGGATACTAAAATTATCATTGTACCTATAGGTGCAGAATATGTAGTAACAAATACACCTATTTGCTCAGTAATAGTTCCGATTATTAGAGTTGAAAATAACCCTAATGCCATACCTGAAAGACCATCAATAAAGATGTGATTTAGAATTTTTTTAAGCATTTTTGTTCTCCTTTTTATTTTCACTTATTATAACAGAATATATTAATAAATCAATTAATTTTCATTTTTTTGTGAATAATGATAAAAGACTATTTATAATGAGGAGTAAATATTATGAAAAAATTAAGGACAGGTCTTGTGACAGAGGCAATTGAAATAGCAACTGCTAAAGGAGTTGATCATACAGTTAAAAGCAGAGTTGTAGAACAAAAGTCATGTACGATAACTACAGTTGTTATTGATAATGATATCGATGCTGAAAAATTAGAAAGAGAAAAAGGTAAATATATTACTGTTGAGATGGATAAAGTATATGAAATAACCGATGATGATTTTGAATCCATTGTTGATTCAATTGCGAAAATAATAGGGGAGTTTTGCAATGTTAAACATAGTGGACGCATATTGATTGCAGGAATAGGGAACAGAGAGATAACAGCTGATAGCTTAGGACCGAAAACTATTGATAGAATTATGGTTACCAGAGGTCTAGAGAAGACTATGCCTCACCTTATTTGTGACAGTGCATTTTCGAGTGTCAGCGCAATAAGTGCAAATGTTTTCGGAGTGACAGGTATTGAAAGTGCCGAACTCATAGATGGAATTTCACGTGTGTTAAAACCTTCTCTTATTATCGCAATTGATGCACTTGCTACAACATCTATTGAAAGATTATGTAAAACTATTCAAATATCAAACACTTCGTTAACACCGGGAGGAGGTGTAGACAATACGCGAAAGGAAATATCATCACAACAACTGAATGTTCCAATGATTTCAATTGGTATGCCCACAGTTATTGATGTAAAAACAATTTTGTCAAATGCAAAACTCAGTGAAATACAAATTGCTGATATTCTAAGTGACTACGCTAATTCTCTTTTGGCAATTCCTCCGCGAATTGATTTGGCTACTGATATAGCTGCAAAACTTATTGCTTTTTCGCTTAACAAAGCTTTTCACTATAATATGTCAACGGAGGATATATTAAAGTTTTTGTATTAAAATATCAATCAAAACATAAACTTTTATGAAGGATGTGATTGATTTGCAATATTTTACACCAATGCTAAAAAATAAAATAATAATATACATTAAAATTGTTACAAGTATAATTTCAACTGTATTTTTAACATTTATAATAATGAATTTTCTGGGCGCTAAAATTACTCAAAGCGCGCAAATGCTTGTTTTTGGTCAAAGTTATTTACAAATAAAGGAAAACACAAATAGTAATGAACAAAATTATTATGCGGATTTTGAAACATTTCAAAGTTCAAATGAAACTGAGGCTGATACTGCACCTATTGTTAGCAATAAAGAAAATGATGCCGTAGCTGTAAATCTTTCGGCATTGTCAGGAAAATATGCTGATTATGGCGGAACATCTGTACTTAACAATACGAATTACAGTGTTACAAGCCTTTTATACGATAGCTATTCTTCGCCCGAATTAAATAAAAATGACCCGTATATTCTTATATATCATACCCATACATCAGAATCGTACTATGATGGCGGCACGGTAGTTGATGTAGGAAAGACAATGGCTGAGGAATTTGAAAAGCACGGCTATAAAACTATTCACTTAACTGAGGTATTTGACAAAGAAAAATTCAGTGGTGCTTATTCGCGCTCTGTAGAGGGAGCAAAAAAAGTTCTAGAAAAATACCCTTCTATTAAACTTGTTTTTGATATACATCGCGATTCGATAACAACATCGAGCGGTGTTACATATAGGCCATTAACTGAAATCGAAGACCAAAATTGCGCTCAAGTTATGTTTGTTTGCGGAACAGACGCAAAGGGACTTAATCATCCTAATTGGAGGGAAAACTTTAAGTTTGCGCTGGACGTTTCAAGGACAGCAGGGGAGATATATGGTCCAATTTCACGGCCGGTTAATTTAAGAGGCGATAGATTTAATACGCATCTTACTAATCATAGTTTTTTGATAGAGGTAGGAAGCGATGCAAATTTTCTGGATGAAGCAAAACTTGCTGCAGTATATACTGCTCGCTCAATTGTAAAAACAATAGAAAAATAGAAGAAGACTAAGTCTTCTTCTATTTTTTGCATATATTTTTAAAAAAATGATCAAAAACATCGTTTCCGCTCATTCTTTCTGGATGCCATTGTATTCCCAAAATTGGTGAGTTCATTCCCTCAATTGCTTCTATAATTCCATCATGAGATGCTGCAGCAACAAAAAGATCTTCTCCAAGTTTATGTACAGATTGATGATGGTAAGAGTTTACAACTGCCCTGATACCTAATGTATTTGATAACTTTGAACTTTTTGATATTTTAATCTCATGCATACATACGCTGCTTCCGTCACCTTTATGGCATAGCCCCAACATTGATGGGATATCTTGAATGAGTGACCCGCCAAGCACGACGTTAATAGTTTGCATCCCTCTGCAGATTCCTAAAATAGCCTTTTTTTGAGATATAAATTCCTTGATCATAGCAATTTCATACTCATCAAAAACCGAATCATAGGTCTGATTTTCATCAAACGGTTTTTGTCCATAGAATTTTGGATTCATATCTCCACCACCACATACAATAAGGCAGTCACATTCTTTAGAAGTTTCGTACGGTGATTTTGGATATGCGGTGACTGGAATTACTCCACATCGTTTAATGTGCTCAAAATACCTTTCATTTATATTCGGCTTTTCATCTTTAATTGCACCAAAAACCGCTGCTTTTATCATACTTTTTCCTCCTTGAATATTTTATTAATATGTTATATAATAATCTTTATAAAAATTTTATATTAATTATTCTAAAATCGTTGTCGGTTTTTGACAGATATAATTTGGGTGATAAATAATGATATATTTTGATAATAGCGCAACCACTAAACCTAGTGAAAATTGTATTTTGGCAATGTCGAATTCAATGCGTGATAATTATGCCAATGCATCGTCGTTACATATTGCAGGTGTCAAGTCACATCATGAAATAGATAATACAAAAAAGCTGATTGCTGATAGCTTGAATTGCACTCCTGCTGAAATATTGTTGGCACCCGGTGGTACTTATTGCAATAATCTTGCAATAGTTAGTGCGGTTTTAGCAATGCGCAGACGCGGTAGGAAAATAGTCGTATCTTCAATTGAACATCCAAGTGTCGAACAATGTGTGACAAAATTGAAAGACGATGGATTTGAGGTTGTTTTTTGTAATCCTCTAACTGATGATTTTGAAAATGAAATTGATGAAAATACGATTTTAGTAAGTTGTATGTATGTCAATAATGAAACGGGTCTGATTTTACCCGTGGAAAAACTAAAAAACATTATACTGAAAAAATCTTCACCTGCACTTTTACATATTGACGCAGTTCAAGCCTATGGCAAAATTGATGTAAATGTCAAAAAATTAAATTGCGATTTTTTGACAGTTTCTGCTCATAAAATAAATGGACCTAAAGGCATTGGAGCTTTGTATGTACGAAAAGGGGTTCGTACTTTTCCGCTGGTATATGGTGGTGAACAGGAAAACAGTTTGATTCCCGGTACATATAATGTGCCTGCAATTGTTGGATTTGGTGTTGCAGTTAATGAATTAAAATTAAAAGATAAAACTCACCTTACAAATTTGTATAACTATTTCTTGAAAAAAACAGAAGAGTTCGATTATATTAAAGTTAATTCTTTTGGTAATCACGCCGGGCATATAATTAATGTGACTTTTGATGGATATTTGGGTGAAAATGTTTTGCATTATCTTGAAACATTTGAGATATTTGTTTCACAGGGCTCGGCTTGTTCGTCACATAGTAAACAAAAAGGCAAGGCAATTTTAGCTTTGGGAAAAGATAAAAAAACAGCCGATGGTTCAGTTCGTGTTAGTTTTGGTTATGATAATACTATTGATGAAATAGATGAGTTTTTTAAGGTTTGTAGTGAAATCCCTCAAAAACTGATAAAATTATATAAATAAAGGAATTTTAAAATGAAAGAAATTATACTTGCTAAGTGCGGCGAACTTGTTTTAAAGGGGCTCAACCGTTCAAGTTTTGAAAAGACGCTTGTGAAAAATATTAGACATGCACTTAAACCATTTGGTGAATTTAACATTTTGGTAGCACAGTCAACAATTTATATTGATAAAGATGGCTCAATTGATGATATAGAGTCTGTATATAATAAACTAAAGAAAGTGTTTGGTATCGCGGCATTATGTCGTGCAGCAGTTTGTGAAAAAAATATTGATGATATAAAATCGGTTGCATTAGAATATTCAAGAGAAATGCTCTCAAATGTTAAAACATTTAAAGTAGCAGCGAAGCGAGCTGATAAAAGGTTTGCTTATAATTCACCGCAAATATGCAATGAAGTTGGTGGTTATCTATTAGAAAATGTGCATGGCTTAAAAGTAGATGTTCATAATCCTGATGTAGTCGTAACTGTTGAGGTGCGCGATTTTGGTGCTTATATACATTGCAATACAGATTTAGGTGCGGGTGGTATGCCGTATGGCAGCAATGGTAAGGCTTGTCTTTTGCTTTCGGGCGGAATAGATAGTCCGGTTGCTGGATATATGATGGCAAAGCGAGGTCTTAAACTGTCTGCAGTTCATTTTTTAAGCCCGCCATATACTGGAGAACTTGCAAAGGATAAGGTTTTGACTTTGGCTAAAATTATGACAGAGTATTGTCCTGGTATTGAACTTCATTTAGTTCACTTTACAAAAATTCAAGAACAAATTAAAAAGAATTGTAGAGAAGATTTGTTTACAGTTATAATGCGTAGATTTATGGTGCGTTTGGCAAATGTTGTAGCAGAGCGTACCGGTGCGGGCGCCCTTATAACAGGAGAAAGTTTGGGACAGGTTGCCTCTCAAACAATGGAGGCTTTGAATATTACTGATGAGTTGTCTACACGTCTTGTTTTGCGGCCATTAATTGGTATGGATAAAGAAGAAATAGTTGTTATTTCACGCAAAATTGAGACATTTGAAACTTCGGTTTTACCGTACGAAGATTGCTGTACTGTGTTCACCCCCAAACATCCGAAAACAAAGCCTATACTTTCTGAAATAATTGAAGAAGAAAATAAATTGGATATTGATGGTTTAGTAAGAGAAACTGCCGAAAATATAACAATTATAAACATATAAGGAGGAAATTATGAAAGGTAAAGTTAAAAGTCATTTGATTGCATTATTAGTTACGGTAATTGTTGCAGCGATTGGATTTTATTTTTTATTACCTGCTATATCAATTCACAATCCGGGTTTGCTATATAATATTGTTTTTTTATGTATAGTTTATACAGCGGTTTTTGCAATTGTGTACAGGAAAAATTATCAGTTTGGTATACTTGATTCAAAAGGTCATATTAATTTCAAAGAGATTATAACATCTGTGAAGGTTACATCTATTGTTGCTGTTGTGGCACTTTTGATTTGGGGTGTGGGCAGTATTACAGGTGCAGTGATTTTTAATGCCAAGCGTTATCAGCAACTCTTAACTGTAGAAAACGGCGATTTTTTACAAGATGTTGATACAATTTCTTATAACCAAATTCCTACTTTAGATAGTGCAAGTGCTATACGTCTCGGCGATAAAAAACTTGGTGAACTTTCAGATATGGTAAGCCAATTTTCTGTTATGGATAATTATTATACTCAAATTAATTATAACGGAACACCTGTTCGTGTTACTCCGTTACAATATGTTGATATCTTTAAATGGCTTAATAATTCGAAAAATGGTATACCCGGCTACATTATGATAAACATGGTGTCACAGGAAGTTTCTCTTGTGAGATTTTCAGATATGGGTTCTGAAAATATGAAATACTCAACTGCTGAGCATTTTGGTAGAAATCTTTACCGTCATTTGAGATTTAATTATCCAACATTTATTTTTGAAGAACCAACTTTTGAAATAGATGATAATGGGGTTCCGTTTTGGGTATGTGCAAAAGTAGACTATAAAATCGGATTATACGGTGGTCGAGATATAGGTGGTATTGTTCTTGTTAATGCAATTAACGGTGAGTGCACTTACTATGATATAAAAGATGTTCCTACATGGATTGATAGAGTTTATAACGCCAATCTTATTATAGAACAATTTGATTATCACGGAACTCTTCGACATGGCTTTTTCAATTCCATTTTCGGTCAGAAAGATTGTCAAGAAACGACAGATGGCTATAATTATATAGCTATGAATGATGATGTATATATGTATACCGGCGTTACTTCTGTTGCAGCTGACCAATCTAATGTAGGCTTTATTTTGACAAATCAGCGAACAAAAGCGACAAAATTTTATGAGATTGCCGGTGCAGAAGAGTTTTCGGCTATGAGTTCGGCAGAAGGAGAGGTTCAGAATTTACGCTATGAAGCGACATTTCCGTTGCTTCTTAATATCGGCAATGAACCAACATACTTTGTAGCTTTAAAGGATGATGCCGGCCTTGTGAGAATGTATGCTATGATTAATGTAAGGCAGTATCAAGTTGTTGCTACCGGTCAGTCACTAAAAGAATGTGAAAGTAATTACATTAAATTGATTAAAGATGCAGGCGTTGTTGTTGAGGACACAACATCTGTTAAAGTTATAGAGTCGCAAATAACAGATATAAGAACAGCTGTAATTGAAGGTAATTCTTATTACTTTTTTAAAATATCTGATAGTGACAAAACATTTACTTTAAGTGTTGCAGAAAACACCGAAATTGTAACATATAACATTGGCGAAACAATCAGTATAGAATATTTTGATTCGGAAAATGTGGTTATAAATGCTTTAAGTATTGTTAAAAAATAACTTAAAACGGGTAGTTTTAAACTACCCGTTTTTTTCTTTTTAAAAACTTAAAAAAAGTATTGACAAACAGATTTCTATTTGTTATTATAATTAAGCACTTTGAAAAAAGTATGCGGGTGTAGCTCATCTGGTAGAGCGCAACCTTGCCAAGGTTGAGGTAGCGAGTTCGAGCCTCGTCACCCGCTCCATGAAAAAGACTGATTTGTCAATCGACAAGTCAGTCTTTTTCAATTATAAATAATTATCATTTTCTCTTTACAAACCTGTTCTTTTCTGTTATGATAGAGCAGGTTTTTCAAAAATGAAAGAAGGGGATTTTTTTGAGTACGTTATTATCTGTTTCCATTGCCCTTTTGGCAGGGCTTTTGATGACCCGTCTATTTAAGCCTTTAAAGCTGCCTTCGGTGACGGCTTATCTTATTGCCGGCGTTTTGGTGGGTCCTTATTGCCTGGGTGCATTAGGGCTTTCCGGTGTGGGCTTCCCCACTGCGGAGGCGGTGCACGGGCTTTCGCTCATTTCCGAAGTGGCGCTTGGCTTTATCGCCTTTTCCATCGGCAATGAGTTCCGGATCAGTGATCTGAAAAAGACCGGTCATCAAGCGTTGATCATCGGTATTTTGCAGGCGTTGGCTGCGGCGCTTTTGGTGGACGGCGCTTTGATCGGATTTCATTTTATGTTCCCGGACAAGCTTTCCATCGCCCAGGCCATCACCTTGGGTGCCATTGCGACGGCTACCGCGCCGGCTGCTACCTTGATGGTTGTCCGTCAGTATAAGGCAAAAGGTCCTTTGACCAAGCTTTTGCTGCCTATCGTCGCATTGGATGATGCGGTGGGCTTGGTGGTGTTTGCGGTTTCCTTTGGCATTGCCAAGACCTTGGTCAGCGGCAAGATCGACCTGGTTTCGATCATCGTCAATCCGTTGGTGGAGATCGTCTGCTCCTTGGTACTGGGTGCCATCATGGGTTGGGTACTGACCCAACTGGAGAAGCTTTTCAACTCCAACACCAACCGCTTGAATCTGACCATCGCCGCCGTATTTCTGACGGCATCTCTTTCGATGATCGACTTTCATCTCGGGGCGGTGCACATTCAGTTCTCCTCGCTCTTGGTCTGCATGATGCTGGGTACGGTATTCTGCAATATCTGTCCGCTTTCTCACGACTTGATGGCGGCTTCGGATAAGTGGACCTCTCCGCTCTTTGCGTTGTTCTTCGTCATCAGCGGTGCGGAGCTGGAGCTGAGCGTATTTACGGACTATATGATCGTCCTCATCGGTCTGATCTATATCCTCTTCCGCTCCGCCGGTAAGTATTTTGGCGCTATGGGGAGCGCCAAGCTGACCCATTGCTCGCCTGCTATCTGCAAGTATCTGGGTATTACCCTGTTACCCCAGGCCGGCGTAGCGCTGGGAATGTGCATCACCGCCATGCAGCTGGGTGCGGAGGGCGCTTTGATCCGCAATATCACCCTCTTTGCGGTGCTGGTCTATGAATTGGTCGGTCCCTTGCTGACCCGACAGGCCTTGCAGGCTGCCGGTGAAATTCATCCCATGTCTGATGAGGTTAAAAACCGCCGTCATCACAAGCTGGAAGCGGCTAAAAACAGAGAAGAATAAAAGAATGGCAGACTCATTGGAGTCTGCCATTTTCTTTTTGGAATTCTTCGGTTAGCAGCCGGATGAAGGCCTGGGTGATGGGGGAAGGGGTCTTTTGATGGCAGACGTAGGTTTTACGAACACTGCCGGTCAAGGGTTTAAAGAGCACCCGTTCGGAGAACTGCCCCAGCCAGGAAAGGGAGGGGATGACCGAGACGCCTAAGCCAAGTTCTACGCATTGGCGGATATAAAAGGGATCGTCGCTCTGGATGGCGATCCGGGGTTCAAAGCCCATGGAGCGGCAGACGTCACGGGTGACGGAATGGATATTATCTCCGCTGTTCATGGTGATGAAGGGACAGTCTTTCAGGTCTTTTGCGGTCAGTCGGTCTTTTTGGCTAAGAGGGTCGTCTTTGCGGATGGCCAGGACGATCTCCTCTGAAAGCAGAACCTCGCTTTGATAGCCCTCTTCCCGGTGATCGGTGCCGTCGATGATCAGATCAAAGCCGTCGTCCCGATCGGCGTGATGGCGGACGATGAGGTCTACCTCCGGGTAAGCGCGGCGGAATTGCTCCACCGCCTGCATGGCGATCCGGCGGTTGACCTTGATGCAGATCTTCAGTTGGGGCGGCAGTACCGCTTTTTTCAGTTCCTCTGCGCCTTGGTGCAGTTCGGAGAGCGCCGCTTTGGTATGGCGGTAAAAGGTTTTGCCGGCTTGGCTGAGTGTGAGGCGGTTGGCGCGCCGGTCAAAAAGCGAGACGCCTAATTCCTGCTCCAAGCGCTTAATGCTTTGAGAGATATTGGAGGGGGGAACTAAGAAAAAACGCGCGGTTTTGGAAAAGTTTTCGGTTTCTGCCGCGTGGCAAAAGTATTTTAATTGCAAAAGTTCCATTTCATCACTTCCTTTGGCTCTATTTTAGCATAGTTTACTATCACTTACAAGTGAAAGCAGGATATTTTATTTCATGTTTTACAATATGGTAAAAAAGGTGTATGATAAAGTAAAAAAATATGAGTAAGGAGAAATTATATGAATTGGGAATATCTGCGTTCTGACGAAATGAAGGATGCCATTGAAAAGTCCGGAGGACTTTGCGTTTTGCCCCTCGGCTGTCTGGAAAAGCACGGTCCCCAGCTGCCCCTCGGCACCGACTCGATGAAAGCAAGGGCCTGCGTGGAGCAGGCGGCTGAAATGGAGGATGTGGTGATCTTTCCCACCGGTCTTTGGCTGGGAGATATGATCGGAATTCAGAGCTGCACAGACCCCGAAAGGGTGCTTAAAAAACACGGTGGAATCAGCTTGAGCTCCCACACCCTGCTGACGGTGTTGGAGGAGCTTTGCGACGAAATTGCCCGCAACGGCTTCCGCAAGATCCTCATCGTCAACTCCCATGGCGGCAACAAGCCGATGCTCAGTTATTTCCTGCGTTGCCAAGGGTATAAACAGAAAAACTACGCCACCATGTGGGTCCCACACCGCCCTAAATACACCACTAAGGCGGAGGAGGCATATCCCTACTTCCTGGAGCATCGGGCAGAGTACCCCATGCTGACCGATGAGGATATGGAAGTGCTGAAGAACTATGCGGAAAACGGCGGCTTTGCCGGCGGTCATGCGGATTTTGCCGAGACTGCCAACATAATGGGTTATTGGCCTGAATTGGTCGCCGAGGATCGCTATGATGTGGAAAGCGGGCTTTCGAATCATCGTTCGGATTATCTGAATGAATTGGGCGTGAACTGCAAGGGTGCCTGGAGTGCGAACTACCCTAACGCCTATGCCGGAAAAGCACCTTACGGCTGCAGTAATACCATCGGTCAGGCGATGAACCTTGCCTGTGCCAGAAATTTAGCACACATCTTTAAAGTACTGAAAAACGACGAAGAATGTGTCCGTATCGCAACGGGAAAATAAGATGATTTAAAAGGAAAATTTTAAAAATGGCTGAAATTTTGGAAATTATTATGATCGTGAGCTTTGGTGCCTCCTGGCCGATGAACGTGATGAAGTCCTATAAGGCACGCACCGCTAAGGGGAAGAGCTTAGCATTCCTTTGCCTCATCCTCTTCGGCTACGTGGCCGGCATCGCCTCCAAGTTCATGAACGAGGCTTATATGGCGGATTTTGCGGAGAAATGGTACGTGCTTTTCTTCTACGTATTGAACTTTGTCATGGTATTTGCCGATTTCTGCATCTACTTCCGCAATAAAAAACTGGATAAGCTGGCGGAGAAGGCGGCGGATTAGAGCGTGGCACCAAGGGCGGTAAATACGGTCTGCCATGGCAGGCATATCCATTACGTCAAGAACTTTGACGAAGATGGGGATCCCCTTTTTGCCAAGATGGTTTTAGCTTATATCCATAAAAAATAAGGTTTGCGAAAGCAAACCTTATTTTTTCTTCTTTTTGACGGAGTAGCCGAAGGAGCCGATCTTTTTGCCCAGGGCGAAGTACTGACCGTGGGCATAGGCGGCAAGGGCACATTTTTCGATATGAAATTTGCCCTTCTCGTCGATATACCGCTCGTCGATATTGACGGCGACGATGTCTGCCATAAACATATCGTGGCTCCCCAAGGGGATGATGTCGGTGACCTTACATTCGATGCTTACCGGGCTTTCTGCCACCATGGGGCAGGAGACCACGGATGCCTTCTCTTTGGTCAGCTTACAGGCTTCGAATTTATCGGTATTCTTACCGCTCCGCACGCCGCAGAAATCAATGGAACGGACGATATGCTGGGAGGGCAGGTTGATGACGAACTCGCCGCTCTCCTTGATCATTTTATAAGAGTGCCGCTCCGGGCGGACGGAAATATAGGTCTTTGCCGGCTCGGAATTGAGAATACCCGTCCAGGCGATGGTAATGAGGTTATCCTTGCCCTCATGGGAGCAGGAGATGAGCGCCGGGGGGACGGGGGAAAGGTGGGTGCCGGGTTTCCAGGTGACTTTTGCCATAAGAACCTCCTAAGATAAATAATAAATAATAAAGAATAAAGAATAAAATCGGATGATTTCCGCCTTTGGCGGAAATCCACATTTTTTATTATTTCTTATTTATTCTTTATTCTTTTATTTTTGGGATTATGAAAGCAGATCGGGGATCTCACTAAGATGGGTAATGATCCGATCCACCGGGCGGTCGGGGGTGAGCCCCTTGGGGTTATACCACCAGGTTTGGATGCCGGCATGGATGCCGCCCTGCATATCGCTGGTCAGCGAGTCGCCGATGATGATGCATTCCTCTTTTTTGCAGGGGATGGCGGCAAAGACCGCATCAAAAAAGCGCACGTCCGGCTTTTCATAGCCCAGCTTTTCGGAGATGAAGATACCGTCTAAAAGCTGATCCAATCCGCTTTTTTGAAGCTTACGATCCTGGGCGATGGCGGTGCCGTTGGTGACGGCGTACTGGAGATAACGGCCCTTGAGGGCTTTGACGGTCTCCTCGCCGCCGTCGTGGAAAAAGGCTTTATCACCTAAGTGGATCTGGTAGGCGTCGTTGAATTCCTCTACCCGGTCACATTCGATGCCCTCTAAGGCAAAGAACTCCCGGTAGCGCCCCACCAAAACCTCCGGCTTGGTACATTCGCCGCGTTCCAGCTTTTCCCACCATTTGCGGTTGATGGCGGAATACCGGCGGAGCATTTCATCGGTACATTCCCCTAAATTGAATTTTTGAAAACAGGTACGGATGCCGTATTCCTCCGATTTGAGGAAGTCCAGCAAGGTGCCGTCTATATCCCATAAAATGGCTTTAATCATCTCATTACTCCTAAAAAAAGCGGAGAGGCGTTTGCCTCTCCGCTTTCGTACTTATTCTTCAGACTGGGCTGCCTTTTGAGCATTCTCCATGTCGATGAGAGCGTCCTTACGGGAGAGATTGTATCTGCCCTTGGAGTCGATCTCCATGAACTTGACCCAGATCTCGTCGCCTTCGCTGAGGAGGTCTTCCACCTTCTCAACGCGCTTCTTATCCAGCTTGGAGATATGAACCAGACCTTCTTTACCGGGGGCAAACTCAACGAATGCACCGAATTCCATGATCTTGACGACCTTGGAGCGGTAGATCTGACCTACTTCGGGCTCGAAGACGATGCCCTTGATGATCTCCAGCGCCTGGTTGGAGGCGGCAGGATTTGCGGCGGAGATGAAGACGGAACCGTCGTCCTCGATATCGATCTTCGCACCGGTATCAGCAACGATCTTCTGGATCACCTTACCGCCGGAACCGATGACTTCGCGGATCTTATCGGGATGGATCTTGAAGTTGATCACCTTGGGTGCCCATTCCTTCACGTCGGCACGGGGTGCGGCGATGGCAGGAGCGATGACGTTATCCAGGATATGATAACGGGCGTCGCGGGTCTTCTGCAGAGCTTCCTTGATGATGGCTTCGGTCAGACCGTCTACCTTAATATCCATCTGGATGGCAGTGATACCCTTCTTGGTACCGGCTACCTTAAAGTCCATATCGCCGAAAAAGTCTTCGATGCCCTGGATATCGACCATGGTAACGAAGGTATCGTCGGGACGGGTGATCAAACCGCAGGAAATACCGGCAACGGGAGCCTTGATGGGCACACCGGCATCCATCAGTGCCAGGGTAGAGCCGCAGATGGCGCCCTGGGAGGTGGAACCGTTGGAGGTCAGTACGTCAGAGACCAGACGGATGGTATAGGGGAACTCCTCGACGGAGGGAATGACAGGCTCCAGAGCACGCTCAGCCAGCGCACCGTGACCGATCTCACGACGGCCGGGGCTGCGGGAGGGCTTGGCTTCGCCGACGGTAAAGCCGGGCATATTATAATGATGGATATAACGCTTGGATTCTACGTTATCCAGACCGTCCAGAATCTGGTACTCGCTGACCATGCCTAAGGTACAGACCGTCATGACCTGGGTCTTACCACGGGCGAAGAGACCGCAGCCGTGAACCTTGGGCAGAAGATCGACCTCGCCCCAGAGAGGACGCATATCGTTGAGACCGCGGTCGTCCACACGCTTGCCCTCTTCGGAGATCCAGTTACGGACGATATATTTCTGCAGCTTATAGAGGCAATCGCCCAGGAGGTAAGCCTGCTCGCCCAATTCCTCGGCGAAACGCTCCTCCACCTTGGCTTCGACAGCCTTGATGTTGGCATCGCGGGTCACCTTATCGGCGGTATGGATGGCTTCCTTCATCATTTCCTCGGCATAGTCCTTGACCATATCGAAGAGCTCATGGGGAACCTCATAGGATTCAAAGGTGAACTTCTCTTTGCCGATCTCGGCAACGATGCTATTGATGAACTGGATCAGCTCTACGTTGGCGGCATGACCTGCCATGATGGCTTCCAGCATTTTGTCTTCAGGCACTTCCTTAGCGCCGGCTTCGATCATGGTCACCTTCTTGGCAGAAGAAGCGACGGTGACTGCCATCTCAGAGCGCTCGCGCTGCTCCTCGGTGGGGTTCATGACGATCTCGCCGTCTACCAAACCAACGGAAACACCGCTGATGGGGCCGGCGAAGGGAATATCGGAGATGGACAGGGCGATGGACGCACCGATCATACCCACGATCTCAGGGATGCAATCCTGATCCACAGCCATGATGGTCAGATTGACGTTGACGTCGTTACGCATATCCTTGGGGAAGAGGGGGCGGATGGAGCGGTCGATGACGCGGCTGCTCAAAATCGCCTTCTCGGAGGGACGGCCCTCTCTCTTCAGGAAACCGCCGGGGATCTTACCGGCAGCATACATTCTCTCTTCAAAGTCCACGGAGAGGGGGAAGAAGTCGATCCCATCACGGGGCTTTGCAGATGCGGTGGCGGTGGCAAGCACAACGGTATCACCGTAGCGCACCAGGGCGCTGCCGTTGGCCAGCTCTGCAAACTTGCCGGTTTCAACCGTCAGGGTACGGCCGGCAAACTCGGTTTTGTAGATCTTATGATTTTCGTACATTTCTTTTCTCCTTCTTAAATTTTCTTCCATTTTAAGAGGGACGTTTTTAGCACTTAGTCAAAGGCTCTTTGAAGCAAAAGCCTTTGATTAACTGCTAAATTTGCCGCTCCCAAAATGGGAAAGAGGCAGAAAAAGGAAGAAAACTTCCTCTTTCCGCCTGCTTTTTTGATTACTTTCTGATGTTGAGCTTTTCGATGATCGCCCGGTAGCGGTTGATATCGGTCTTGGTCAGGTAGTTCAGAAGGTTTCTTCTGTTACCAACCATCTTCAACAGGCCGCGGCGGGAATGATGATCGTTGGGGTTCTTCTTCAGATGCTCGGTCAGCTCATTGATCCGAGCGGTCAAGATCGCGATCTGGACCTCGGGAGAACCGGTATCCGTATCATGCAGCTTATTAGCGGAGATGACGGAATTTTTGATTTCTTTCTTCAGCATTTTTCTTTCACCTTTCTTTCAGATTTGCCCTGGCCGGAACTGAGGTGCCGCCCGGTGATAGGCGTACATCTAAGTTCGGTCATACTGACAGCCAAATTATTATACAACAGGTTTTTCAAAAAGTAAAGCATTTTTTTAAATTTCACGGAAGTCTTGAATTTAATATATATTTATATTATAATTACTATGATTGACAAATGAAAGGAAATTATGATGAAGCGAAAAGCGTTTTTATCATTTATATTGATCGCGGCGCTGCTCTTTTCCGGGTGCTCCCTGGGCGGTGATATGGCAGGCTTGCTGACACCGCCTGCCATGAGCATCGGCCGGGAGGCGTTGACCCAATCCATTAAGACCGCCATCGGGGAGGGGTACGAATTGGTCTATCCCCAGGCCGGCTCCTATCGCACCGGTATTATTTCGGTGGATCTCAATGGGGACGAAAAAACAGAGGCGGTCTGCTTCTATAAGCCGAAAAAGTCCGGCGGAAAGCTGAGCTTTTTAGCAATGGAAAGCGTCGGCGAGGGCTGGACTCTGATGGGCAAGGGCGAGAGCGAAGCCGCCTCGGTCGGCCGGGTGGCCTTTGGTGATCTGGACGGAGACGGTGTCTCGGAGATCGTGGTGGGCTGGCAGTATCTTACCGATACCGATGGCAGCTATGACGTCTATTCTTTAAAAGAGGGAAAGGCAATCAGCCAGCATACCGGTTTATATACCCGGTTCGTGGTGATGGAGGGGGAGCCGGACGGACTTTTAGTGATGAGCCGCAACTCCTCCACCAAATCGGTCACCGCCTCTTTGGTGGGATTGCACGAGGGCAAGATCGGCTTGGTTAACACGGTGGCGATGTACGGAAAGGCTACCGATTATCCTGCCATCACCCCGGCCAAGACGGAGGATGGAAAGCCGGCGGTCTATATTGACGAACAATTGGAAAACGGGCAAAGCTTTACTGAGGTTCTGGCGATCGACGCCCAGGGGCAGCTGACCAATGAATTATTGGCGCAGCCGGACGTCACCACTTTGCGGTATACCGCGGTAACCTGCCGGGATCTGCATCAGGACGGCGTGCCGGAGATTCCCACCGAGGAGGCTCTGCCCTCTTACGTCCGCAACGGCGTGGAGGAAAACCTCTATTTAATTCATTGGAACACCTTCGATGGAACGACGCTGAAAAGGGTGGCGCAATCCTTTGTGGATACCACCGAGAAGTTTTCGGTGGACTATCCGGCGAATTGGTATAAAAAGGTGACGGTGGAGCGGTCGGAGGCTGCCAATCGTACCTTTGAGTTCAAGACAGCAAAGGGAGAATCCCTTTTTGCCATTCGGATCTACGGGCTGACGGAATACGACGATGAGCTGGGGAAGGCCGGCTGGCTGAAGCTTTACGGCGACAGTGACCGCGTCTATACCGTTTATTGCTACGAGAATAATTCCATGGACATCAATTACCAGCAGGTATACGGACTTTTTAAAGCATTGAATTAGGAGAATGACCATGAAAAAGGTTTTAATCTTAGAAGACGAAGAAGCCATTCGCGCGTTCGTCGTGCTCAATCTGCGCCGGGCAGGCTATGAAACCATCGAGGCCGGAACCGGAGAGGAAGCTTTGGAGCTTTTTGACCGAAATCCGGATATTGATATTGCCGTATTGGACGTGATGCTGCCCGGGATTGATGGGCTGGAGGTCTGCAAGACCATCCGCGCATCCAATCAGAAGATCGGCATTATTATGCTCACCGCCAAGGCGCAGGAGAACGATAAGGTGGCGGGGCTGATGAACGGGGCGGACGATTATGTGGCGAAGCCCTTTTCGCCCCTGGAGCTGGTGGTGCGCGTCGATAGTCTTTATCGCCGGGTCCAGATGATGAAGGGATTGCCCATTGATAACGGCGACGAGCTGAAAAACGGCCCCTTTAGCCTGAACGTCAAGAGCCGCAAGCTGACTAAGAACGGCGCCCCCATCGTGGTGACCCAGGTGGAATTTCAATTGATGAAGCTTTTCCTGGAAAAGCCGGGCAAGGCTTTTTCCCGGGAAGATATTTTTCGTGCCGTCTGGGGCGAAGCCTTTGGCGGAGATCGGCATAAGATTGTGGACGTGAATATCCGGCGGCTTCGGCTGAAGATCGAGGATGATCCTTCCCAGCCGAAGTTTATTCAGACAGTCTGGGGATTTGGTTATCGCTGGGGCAATGAATAATAAAGAACGGATCGAAAAACTGAAGAATTGGGGGACGGAGCTTTACGAAAAGATCAAGGAACTGATCCTTTTGGCGAAAAAGCACGTCTTTACCGGTATTACCCGGCGCTGGCTGATCAACGTATTCGGCGTCCTGCTTTTGGTGGTCATCCTCGTCTTTTCGGTGATGGGTGCCATCATCCGAAGCGCGTATTATAATAACTCGGTCAGCACCTTGCGAGCCAGCGGAGAATACATGGCGCGGTATTTTGAGCGGTATATCTATCCGCAGTACCATAGCGTTTCTGCCGGCTTTATGGCGATGGTCGAGGATTTCGACGATAAGAGCACCATGGAGATGCAGGTCATTTCCCTCAATGGCAGTATGGTCTTTTCCTCCACCGGCTTTGAGATCGAGGAGCTGAATGAGACCCCCGATCTGCTCCAGGCGCGCGGCGGAAAGAGCGCCCATTGGATCGGCTATAACGCCCCTTACGATGAGCGGGTGGTCAGCGTATCGCTGCCTCTTTATACCGATGATGGAATTTTGGTGGGAACGGTGCGGATGATGTCGTCCCTCAAGCAGGTGGATCGGGCGTTGACCCAGATCAATCTGCTGATCGTCGGCGTGGGTCTTTTTATCGTCCTGCTGACGGCCTTTACCGGAACTTATTTTATTAAATCCATCGTGGTGCCGGTCAGTTTTATCAACGAGACCGCCACCGAGATCGCCAAGGGCAATATGACGGCGCGCATCCGCCAGGTGGAAAAGGACGATGAGATCGGTGCTCTTTGCACCACCATCAATACCATGGCAGAGGAGCTTTCTCAGACGGAGCGGTTGAAGAATGAATTTATCTCCTCCATCTCCCATGAGCTAAGAACACCGCTGACTGCCATCCGGGGCTGGACGGAGACCATGCTTGCCGCCGGAGAGACCATGGACAGCACCACCAAGCGCGGCGTGGAGATCATCTATAGTGAGACGGAGCGCCTTTCCAAGATGGTGGAGGAGCTTTTGGATATGAGCCGGATGCAGAACGGCAGTATGAAGCTGACGGTAGCGCAGTGCGATCTTTTGGCAGAATTTGAAGAGACCGTCTTTATGATGAGCGAGCGCGCCAAAAGTGAGGAGATCCTCATCGAATATGTTCTAGAGGAGGATTCCATCCCGGCGTTGGTGGATCAGGATCGGGTCAAGCAGGTCTTTTTCAACGTCATTGATAATGCCATCAAGCATTCTTATAAGGGCGGGCGGATCGAGATCGCTGCCCGGGTGCGGGAAAAACAGGCGCTTTTTATCGTGCAGGATCACGGAGAAGGTATTACACCGGAGGATCTGCCGCATATTAAAGATATGTTCTATAAGGGAAAGTCCCAGAAGCGCGGCAGCGGTATCGGGCTGGGCGTTTCGGACGAGATCATGCGGCTTCACGGAGGTTCGCTGGAGATCGAAAGCGAGCCGAAGGTGGGGACGATCGTTACCATTTCGTTCCCGGTGAAGGAGCAGGAGGAAAAAACGGTTGCAACAGATTGACGTCAGGATAATTGAATGGATCCGGGAGGTACTGGTCGCGGATTGGTTGACCCCCATCATGAAAGGGATCACCTTTTTCGGGGAGTACGGGATCGGCTGGATCCTTATTGCCCTTACACTGCTTTGTTTTAAAAAGACGCGGTGGATCGGGTGGACCATGGGGCTTGCTTTAGTGGCAGGGCTTTTGCTGGGTGAGGTGTTTTTAAAGAACGTTATCGCCCGACCAAGACCCTTTACCCTTTGGCCGGAGATGCCTCTTTTAATTCCGGAGCCCCATGGCTTTTCCTGCCCCTCCGGGCATACCACCTCCTCCTTTGCGGCTGCCACCTCCATCTTTTTATACCATAAAAAATGGGGCGCTTTGGCGCTTCTTTGGGCGGCGCTCATCGGGTTTTCCAGAATGTATTTTACCGTCCATTATCTGACAGACGTATTATTTGGCATCGTTTTAGGAGTGCTTTGCGGAATGCTCGCGGATAAAATAATTAAAAAGCTCCGTAAAGCTTATTTTTTGAAAAATAATTGAAGGGAGACGCTGCATGGTTAAAGTGATTTTGGCAGTTGCGGTCTTATTGATTTATTTCTATACGGTGACCTGCGTCTTTTTTGCGGTGGAGATCGCCGCTTTAAAGGGGCGGCGGCGCAGATGGGGCTGGCTGGGGCTTCTTTTGGGAATTCTCGGCGTCGTGATCGTTTGCTTCCTCCCCAATGCCAAGGGGGTGGAGGGGGAGACCAACCCTGTGAAAACCGCATGGCGCAAAATGACGGCGGTGCTTTCTCCGCTGGCGGTCTGGATCCTGGTCGGCGGTGTGGTGATCGTCTTGGGCGGTACCCTCTTAGGCACCAAGCTGACGACCTATCTGGACAACCGCGCTCATGAAAAGGAGCTTTCCAAGCAGGTGAGTGAAGCGGAGGTGCTGACCCCTGCTGCGGTGACCGGAAAGGTTTCCGGCGTATTTTGCGGCGAGGGCAGTAACTTTGCCGTGACGGAGAAAGGGGATCTTTACGGCTGGGGAACAGTCGGAATGACCGCCCTCGATGAAAGCGGGAAGATCCAAACCAACGTGCAAAAGATCTGTCGGGTGGGGGAGACCTTCTATCTCCTGCAAAAGGACGGAACGCTTCTGGCAAAAGGGAACAATAAAAATGCATTGATCCCGGGTCAGACGGCGGAGACGGTAACGGAATTTACGAAGATCGAAAGCGACGTTGCCGATATGGCACTTTCCGGGACGGCGGCTGCCATTCTGAAAAAGAACGGCAATCTTTACGTGGTGGGCGTGAACACCTACGGCCAGTTGGGTCGGGCGGTGGATCGCCTGGACAATACAAATGATAAATTGGCAGAGCAGGTGAAAAAGGTCGTGGTGACCGGACGCTCCCTTTATTATCTCAAGGAGGATGGCTCGGTCTATGGCGTAGGAAACAACGCTTACGGGCAGTTTGGGCTGGGGCATAAGGATGCGCAAGGCGCACCGGCAAAGCTGGCAGAAAACTGCAAGGATATTGCCGCCGGCGAGGACTTTTTACTGCTTTTGAAAAATAACGGCACCATCTGGACGGCCGGCAACAATTGCTATGGGCAGTTGGGTCGGGAGATTGGTGACGGCAAGCTTCCCGAGGGGGCGACCGAAGAAGATCAAAAGAAGGTGGCAAAGCCGGAAATTATCTTTGGTCAGGTGCTGAGCCTGGAAAATGTGACCCGGATCGAAGCCGCCGGCGGAACTGCTTTTGCGCTGGCAGACAAAGCCTTATATGGCTGGGGACGCAATCATCTGGGGCAGCTGGGACTGAAGGGTAGTACAATTTCCGCGCCCCAGAGCGTGCGGGAAAAGATTGTCGATCTGGCGGTGGGAAAGAATTGCTCACTCTTAGTGACGGAGGATGGCAAGCTTTTAGGTGCCGGGGATCGCACCAACTATCAGTTGGGTTCCCGGGATGGTATCGGGGCGTTCCGTGAGGTCGCCGAAGTGAAGGAGGAGAAGAAGTAATGCTGAAGATCGTGGGATATTGTAGCTTTGCTTTTGCCCTTTGCTTCCTGCTTCTCCTGGCGGTATCGGCACTCTACAACACCAAGAAAAAGAGTTTAAAGAACCGCAAGAAGATCCGGACGCGCCGTCGTGTCTACGGCGTGGCGGCAGGCTTATTCCTGGTCTTGGGGGTGGCGCTGCAGTTTGCGACCCTCCCTGCGCCGGGCTTGGCGGATTTCATCAGCGAGGAATCGCCGGTGGATCTTTATACCAAGTTGAAGGCCGATCAGAATAAAGCTTATAAAACCTTGCCGGAAGAGATCTTTGCCCTGGGCGATCAATATTACGTGCGGTGCGTAAACGGCAAGGTTTACGGCTGGCTGGAAAAAAGCGACGCCTATAAAAAAGGGCTTCTTTATAAAGAGGCGGAGCAGGTGACCGGAGGGGAAAGCCTGGTGGCGGTCTTGAAAAAAGACGGCACGCTGACCTTGACGGGTGCCTTTGAATACCTGACCTACGAAAAGGACGATACCTATTTCGAGGGGAAGAAATATGCCAAGGATTGCACCTTTGCGGATGCAACCAATAATTCCCTTTTTTATATTGCGGATGGGGATCTTTGGTCAGCCGGCTACAATGCCTTTGGCAAGCTGGGGGACGGAACCACTCGAAACCGCTTGGAGAGCGCCATGATCCTCCCGGATTGCGCTTCGGTTTCCTCCAGCGAGACCCATACCCTGGCGGTGGATATTTTTGGTAATCTTTACGGATTTGGCGACAACAGTTATTCCGAAATGGGCAACCGTACTACCGCGCAAAGCAGTACGCCGGAGAAGCTGATGAGCGGTGTCAAGCAGGCAGAGGCAGGGCGGTATTTCAGCGTCGTACTGACCAAGAACGGCGAGGTTTACGCTGCAGGACGGAATGATAAGGGGCAGCTGGGAACCGGAGATAACCGGGACTATGCCACCTATAAAAAAATTTTGGACGGCGTGACCAAGATCGCGGTGAATAAAAATTCCTGCGCTGCCTTGACCGCATCCGGCGATCTTTACGTCTGGGGTGAGAACAGCGCCCATCAGCTGGGTGCCGGGGAAGAGATGATCAATGTACCGCAGAAGTTTTCTGAGGCGGTCTACGACGTGGCGATGGGCGAAAGCTCCATGGGCATTCTGACGCTGGGGCGCGACGTCCGGGTGACCGGAAACGCACGTCCGGAAAAGAATAACGAGTATATTCAGTCGGTCTGGGCTTTTAATGCCACGGTTCCGGAAGAAAAGATCTACCGAGAAACGGTGGTCATGCCCAGCAGGACAGAATAAAATCAAACTTTTTGAAAAAAATGCTTGATTTTACGTCGGAAGTATGATAATATTACCTAAGTAATGAAGTCTGAAGCGAAAAAGAGGTGAGAACCATGAAGGAAGGGATCCATCCCAACTATGAAAAGGCAGTCGTAAAGTGTGCCTGCGGCAATACTTTCGAGACCCGCTCCACTCAGAGCGAGATCCGTGTTGAAATTTGCTCCAAGTGCCATCCTTTCTTTACTGGCAAGCAGAAGCTGGTTGATACCGGCGGACGGGTTGACAGATTTAAGAAGAGATACAATCTGGATAAGTAATTAAAAAAGAGGAGTTTTAAAACTCCTCTTTTTTAATTGCTATTTTGCTTCTTATATATTATAATGTGGGTAGTTGGGGTGACAAGAAACGAACCGCTTACGGCTTCTCTTGCCGCCTTACAGGAGGAATGCTATGATCAAGACCATCCTTTGGGATTTTAACGGAACGGTGATGGACGACGTGGGCGCTTCGGTAGGAGCGGTCAATGCCATGCTGACTACCCGCGGCTTGCCGCTTATTGATGCGGATTGGTATACCCTGCACCTGGTAATGCCCCTGACGCAGTTTTATGCCGATATTGGCTTTGATATGCAAAAGGAGCGGATCGAGGTGGTCTCGGAGGAGTTTCAGGTGGAGTGCCGCAAGTTTCCGCGACCGGTCTTCCCGGAGGTGCTGGAGGCCTTGGAGCGGTTTCGGAAAAAGGGACTTCGGCAGCTGCTTTTTTCCTCCCTGCACCATGATATTCTTACCCGCCAGGCGGAGGAACGAAAAATCACCCATTATTTCGAGGAAATCGTCGGGCGGCAGGATCGTTCCTTGGGCGGTAAGGAAAAGGCCGCAGAGGCTTATTTTAAAGCCAACGGGCTTCGTGCTGAAGAGGTCTTGGTGGTGGGAGATCTTGTCACCGACTATGATATGGCGGATTATCTCGGTTGCCCTTGCGCGCTGATCGATCAGGGGCATCAGCATCGCAAGATCTTAGCAAAGACCGGCGCGTACGTCCTGCATAGCGCCGATGAATTAGATCAATTATTGGAGGAACTGAAATGAACATCGAGAAAGTATTGGAAAATCTGAAAAAGAACAATATGGACGCTTATTACTTGGAGACCAAGGAAGAGGTCGTTCCTTTGGTGGAGCAGCTGATGGCGGAAGGGTCTACCGTCAGCGTAGGCGGCACCATGACCGTCATCGAAACCGGTGTCATGGAGCTTTTGAAGAGCGGAAAATACAACTTTTTGGATCGCTCCCGGGAGGGGATTACACCGGAAGAGGTTAAGCAGATCTATCGGGATTGCTTTTCGGCAGACACCTATCTTTGCTCCGCTAACGCCATTACCGAGCAGGGTGAACTGATCAACGTGGACGGCAACGCCAACCGCATTGCGGCAATGCTTTACGGTCCGGATCAGGTGATCGTGGTGGCTGGGGTCAATAAGATCGTTCCCGACGTGGAGAGCGGTTTTAAACGTATTAAAGAGATCGCGGCACCCCTCAATACCAAGCGACTGAATTGCGACACCTATTGCCGCGAAAAGGGCGTCTGCGTGGCGCTGGAGGGTGGTATCGGTACCGGCTGTGGCAGTGCCCAGAGAATTTGCCGTAATTACCTTGTCAGCGGCCCTCAACGGACCCCGGGGAGAATCAAGGTTATTCTTGTCAACGAGAATTTGGGATATTAAAATAATAAATAATAAAGAAGAAATAATATAAAATGAGGAAAACCGACCCTGGGGGTCGGTTTTCTTCGATTTTTCCTTTGCTTCTCTCTTACTCCAATTCATTTGGGGGTCAAAATAGACCCATTTTTGCCCTACTTAACG
This sequence comes from Eubacteriales bacterium, assembly GCA_045541555.1. Lineage (GTDB taxonomy): Bacteria > Bacillota > Clostridia > Oscillospirales > QAKW01 > QAKW01. The sequence continues at coordinate 34,330 of JAZQJH010000056.1, forward strand.
CATTACTCCCAATTCATTTGGGAGTAACTGCTCCGTAGATGGATTTTAAAATGAAGAAAACTGTGCCATGGCACGGTTTTATCCAGTTTTATTCTTTATTCTCTATGATTTATTCTTTTAAAAATGCCTTGGCTATCAAGCCAAGGCATTTTTTATGCATTTTTGAGGTCATTCCAAAGGTCGTTATAAAGCTCTAAGATGGGCTGGGGAAGATTGGTATAGACCTCGGTTTTTTGGATGATTGCATCATTGGGATAGGCGATGGGGTCGTTTTTGATCTCATCGGGCAGGGCATCAAATACCAGCTGATGGGGGGTAGAGTAGGCGGTAAAATCCCGGTTACGCTCCGCAATATCCTGGCGGCAGAGGAAGTTCAGATATTTCTCCGCCGCTTCCTTATTGGGGGCGTCCTTGACGATACAGGCGCAGTCTACAAACCGATTGGTGCCCTCCTCCGGGACCGTATATGCCAGGTCGGGGTTTTCGCCGATCATCGAAAGAGCGTCGCCGCTATAGACCGGGCAGAGGGCGGCAGAGCCGCTTTCCATCTTGCTGAAAATATCATCTGAAACATAAGCCTGCAGCAGCTTCTTTTGCTTGATCAGATCTGCGTTGGCCGCCTTCAATTCCGCTTCATTGGTGGTATTGAGGGAGTGGCCGTTCTTCAAAAGCGCAACGCCCAAGGTATCCCGGGAGTTATTGTACATCAGGATCTGGTCGGCATATTGCTCCTCCCAGAGCACGTCCCAGCTGGTGGGGGCTTCCTTGACGGTATTGGTATTATAGAGAAGACCCACCGTACCCCAGGTATAGGGAACGGAATACTGATTGGTGGGGTCGTACTCCAGGTTTTTGAAGCTCTCCATAATATAATTGAAATTGGGGATATTGGCGAAGTTGATGGGTTCCAGCATATCCTCCGCGATCATCCGCCCCACCATATAATCGGAGGGGAAGACGACGTCGTAGGTGCCGGGCGCATTTTTGACCACGGCGTACATGGATTCATTATTGTCGTAGATCTTATAGACGACCTTGATGCCGGTCTCCTGCTCGAAAAGCTCGTTGATCTCCTCGTCCATATACTCGCCCCAGTTATAGACGTAAAGAACTTCGTTGGGGGCGTACTGCTTACAGCCGGTCATGGAGCAGAGCAGCAGGGAAAGGAGGGTGAGGGCGGCAAATAAACGTTTTTTCATCAGATCCGCTCCTCCTTTTTCTGCTTTTCCTTTTTCGGGGGCAGATTGGCGATGATCAGAATAATCAGCACCACCACCACCATCACGCCGCAAAGGGCGTTCATGGAAAGATTGATTCGGGTCTTGGTGGTGGTATAGATCACCGTCGCCAGCGTTTCGACCTCTACGCCCTTCAGGAAGAAGGTGACTACGAAATCGTCCACCGAAAGGGTCAGCGCCAGCATGAAGCCGGAGATGATGCCCGGCATGATCTGGGGCAGGACAGCCTGGCGGAATGCCCGGGTCGGCGGTGCGCCCAAGTCCAATGCCGCTTCATAGATGGAATGATCCATCTGGCGAAGCTTCGGCATGACCGAAAGGATGACGTAAGGAATATTAAAGGTGATATGAGCCAAAAGGACGGTGCCGTAGCCCAAGGAAATGCCAAAGAGGGTAAAGAGCAGCATCATGGATACGCCGGTGATAATATCCGGATTGAGCACCGGGATATAGGTGACGTTCATGACGGCATTCCGGGGGAGCTTACGAAGATGCTGGATGCCCAGCGCTGCCATGGTGCCGATCACCGTCGCTACCACGGAGGAGATCACCGCGATGATCAGGGTGTTCAAAAGAGCGCCCATGATCTGCTGATCTTGAAATAGGTTTACATAATTTTTGAATGAAAATCCGCTGAAAATGACCTTAGATTTTCCGCTATTAAAGGAAAAGAGGATCAGATAAGCGATGGGCAGGTAAAGGAACCCAAAGATCAGCGTCATATAGCTTTTTTGGATCAGTTTTCTCATATGATGCCCTCCTTGGTTTCATCATCCAGAAAGCTGAAGATGATGAGGATAAAGAGGATCAGCACCAGCATCACTAAGCTGATGGCGGAGCCTACGTGGGGATCGTACACCTGCAGGAACTGCTCCTGGATGACATTACCGATCAGATTGAATTTGGCACCGCCCAGCTTCTCCGAGATAACGAAGGTGGAGACGGTGGGAACAAAGACCATGATGATACCGCTGCCGATGCCGGGCATGGTCAGCGGAAGGATGACCTTCTGGAAGACCCGGAACCGATTGGCACCCAGATCTTCGGCGGCCTCGATGACCCTTTGATCCATCTTCTCCAAGGAGGTATAGATGGGCAGAACCATAAAGGGGAGATAGTTATAAATAAGTCCCAGTACGACCGCAAAGGCGTTGTTGCGGATCTGCAGACCGATGCCGGCGGATTTCAGCCAATTCTGCAAAAGATCCAAAAGATCCTGCATGGCCTGGGTGCGGAGCACGAAGTTGATCCACATGGGCAGCATCAGAAGGATCATCAGAATGACCTTCACCCGATCGGACTGCTGCGCCATGCAGTAGGCCAGCATATAGCCCAGCAGGAGGCAACAGACCGTCGCGATACCGGCGTAGAGCAAGGAGCGCAGGAGCACCGGCCAGTATTTACCGATCTGCACCACGTTGGCAGTTGTGAATGCGCCGTTTGCATCGGTAAATGCGCTATAAGCGATCATCAGAATGGGAACGACGATAAAGACCGTCGCCCAGACGTAGTACGGGACAGCAATCAGCTTCTTTTTCAATTCGCGGTACCTGCCTCCTTCTTCATGATATGGATATATTCGGGGATGATCTTCATCCCGATCTTGGTGCCGGGTTCCCGGCAGGTAATGGAATGGATCTTCCAGAGGTAACCGCCGGAGCGTACCATCATTTCATAATGGACACCCTTGAAGGTGACGGTCTCCACGATGCCATGGAGGGCTTCCTCCTCCGGCTCGCGGATCTTAATGTCCTCCGGGCGTACCACTACGTCCACCGGCACGTTTTCACCAAAGCCGGCATCGACGCAGGGGAATTCCACACCCTCGAATTTCACCAGGTAGTCCTTGATCATGGTGCCGGGGATGATATTACTTTCACCGATAAAGTCTGCCACGAAGGGATTGATAGGCTCATTGTAAATATCTTCCGGGGTACCGATCTGCTGGATCAGTCCGTCCTTCATGACGACGACGGTATCGCTCATGGTCAGCGCCTCTTCCTGGTCGTGGGTGACGTAAATAAAGGTAATGCCCATCTGGCGCTGGATGCGCAAAAGCTCGTTCTGCATCCCCTTGCGGAGCTTCAGATCCAATGCGCCCAAGGGTTCGTCCAGCAAGAGCACCTTCGGATTATTGATCAGCGCGCGGGCAATGGCTACGCGCTGCTGCTGACCGCCGGAAAGAGACCCTACGTTGCGCTTCTCAAAGCCCTTGAGGTTGACCAAAGCCAGCATCTCATGCACCCGATCCTTGATCTCATTCTCAGGGGTCTTGGAGATCCGAAGACCAAAGGCAATATTTTCAAAAACGTTATAATGGGGGAAAAGGGCGTATCGCTGGAACACCGTATTGACCTGGCGTTTATGAGGCGGCAGCTTACTGATGTCCTGCCCCTCAAAAAGTACCCGCCCCTCCTGGGGCTGAACAAAGCCGGCGATGGTGCGGAGCGTCGTGGTCTTACCGCAACCGGAAGGGCCCAGTAACGTCACAAACTCTTTATCCCGGATACTCAGGTTAAATTGATCCAGAATGACCTCGCCTTCAAAGGATACATGGATGTTTTGCAGCTCAATGATGTTTTTCAACGCCGTTTTCAACCTCCTAATAAAAATAATAAACTAAATTATAATATAAACAGTTCTATCGGGTTTGTCAATAAAAAAACGCAAAAAAAGTCATATTTTTTGCGAAGATTTCATGCGGTTTCTGCAAAAGGACGATTTCATTTTTACGATCTCTTTAAATTACTCTTTTTATCTCGTGTTTCCTCTGAAATACTCGCTTTTTGAAGAATAAAAGCGCAGAGCCTTGCTCTGCGCTTAATTTGTTTTCCTTTTAGTTCCAATAATCGGTTGGATGGGGAAGCTTAATATCGGCGGCGCGGAAGGTGGGGTCGATGCCGTTTTTGCGCTGGCGGTCATAGTCCCGAAGTGCCCGAAGGGCGTACCTGCCGAGGTATAGAATGACCGGCATATTGATCAGCGTCATCAGCCCCATCAAGAGATCGGCAACGTTCCATAGAAAATCTGCGCTCAGTCCCGCGCCCAGAAGAATTACCGTGGATGCGAGGAGATAGTAGACGGTATGAAAGCGTTTGCCGGGAATACGACCGAGGATATAATAAAGACATTTATCCACATAATAGAGATTTCCCAAGAGTGTGGTAAAGCCAAAGAGCAGCATGGCAATGGTGATAAAGACGGGGCCAAAGCTGCCAAGGGTCGTCCGGACGGCGGCTTGCACGTAAGGGGCGCCGGAAAGGGCTTCGCTCGGTTCTACGCCGGAGCTCATGCAAAGAAACGCGGTGGCGGAGCAGACGAGCAGCGTATCAATGAAGACGGAGAGGATCTGGGAAAGGCCTTGCTTGACCGGGTGGCTGACCTCGGCGGAGGCAGAGGCGTTGGGGGCAGAGCCCACGCCGGCTTCATTACTGAATAGTCCGCGCTTGATGCCGTACATGACGCAGGAGCCGGAAAAGCCCCCGAAGATGGCGCGAAGATCAAAGGCTTCCTGAAAAATCCGCGCGAAGATGCCGGGCAGGGAAGTGATATTTAAAAGAATGACCAAAAGGGCAATTCCTACGTAGGCAATCCCCATGATCGGCACTAAAATGCCGGTGACTTTTAAGATCCGTTTGCCGCCGCCAAAGAGGCAATAAGCGGTAAGGACGGCTAAGAGCAATCCTATGATCCAGGGGGAAATTTTGGGGTTATAGAACTCATAGGCGGCAAAGGTGGATTGCAGGTTATAGGATGCCAGCATATTGAAGCCGAGCCCATAAGTCAGAATTAAAAATACAGAAAAGAGGACGGCGAGCCAGCGCTTTTGAAAGGCGGCCTCAATATAGTGGGCAGGTCCGCCGTAGCAGCCGTCCACGCCACGCTTTTTGTAGATCTGCGCCAAGGTGCTTTCGATAAAGGCGGTGGCACCGCCGATCAACGCAATGATCCACATCCAGAATACCGAGCCAAATCCCCCTAAGCAGAGGGCGGTGGAAACGCCGATGATGTTGCCGGTCCCGACCCGGGAGGCGGTGGATACCATCAGCGCCTGAAAGGAGGAAACACCGTTCGCATTTTTCTCGGTGACGGCGTGTAATTGTTCTCCAAACAGGCGAAATTGGACGAATTTGGTGCGGATGGTGAAATATAATCCGCCGGCAACCAAAATGATGATTAAGAGGAAGCTATAAAGGGTATCGTTAACATTTGAAATTAGAGAATTTAGCATAAAGCCTTCCTTTCCAATATGTAAAGTTGTTTTGCTTTACAGCCCAAACTTTTGTGCGGCAGAGCGCATCATCTCGCGGATGGGCAGTTCATAGGGGCATCGGGTCTCGCAGATGCCGCAACCAATGCAGGTGGATGCCTTTTGCGCGATTCCGCTATAGCGGTTGCGCGCCCAATCCTCCAAACCGTAGCGCGAAAGATAGCCCTCCAGCAAGAAAACTAAAGAGATGGGAATACCCGCGGCACAGGGGGCGCAATAATTGCAACGGCGGCAAAAATGAGTGCCGAGGGTCTGGCGGATCTCTGTCACTTTTGCTTGCTCCTCAGCGGTGAGGGGGCGGGTGTCGGCGACGGCGCGGAGGTTCTGCGCGATCTCCCGCGGCTCAGCCATGCCGGGGATAACGACGCTGACCGCATCGTTGGCAGCAATGAACCGAAGCGCCAACTCAGCATCTTCGATGGCACCGCCTGCCAGGGGCTTCATGGCGATGAAGCCGATGTCCTGCGCGGCGCAGGCGCGGATCATCTCCTCGCCCTGAGTTTCGACTATATTATAGGGAAACATGATAGTTTCTATCCAATCCATTTTCAAAGCACGCTCGAAAAGGGCGGCGGAATGGAGGGTGATGCCAATGTGGCCGATCTTGCCGGCGGCCTTGGCTTCAAAAAGTGCCTCTAAGGCACCGCCCGGTGCCAGGACGGTATCCAGATCCGTCGGGGATGGGTTATGGACTTGATAAAGGTCGATGTAGTCGGTGCGAAGCTTTTGCAGGCTCAGGTCAATGTCCGCCGCCATGGCGTCCTTCGTCCGCGCCATGCTTTTGGTGGCGAGAATGAAGTGCTGGCGGATCCCTTCCAACGCTTCGCCCAGATACTCTTCGCTGACGGTGTAGGCACGCGCGGTGTCGATGTAGTTGATGCCGGCGTCCAAAAGATGGCGCATCAGCTCCTTGGTGCCGGCGGCGTCGATCTTCTGAATGGGAATGCCCCCAAAGCCAAGGCGAGAGATCTTGAGTCCGGTTTTTCCTAAAATTCTGTAGTCCATAACAATCTTCTCCTTATCTTTATGTTTTCATTATAACGTAAAATTGAGATACTTACAAGAAGTTTTCAAAAATTACGATTTCAACTTGACATTTGAAATCCTTTGGGATATAATAATTGAGCAAATTGAACAATATCTTTGACCTTTCACGGAGAAATACCCAAGAGGCCGAAGGGGCTCCCCTGCTAAGGGAGTAGGGTAGGTAACTGCCGCGAGGGTTCAAATCCCTCTTTCTCCGCCAAAATAAAAGACACCCCAATGGGGTGTCTTTTATTTTGCGTCGAAATCGGAATTTTCCTCGCGGCAGTTGCCGCGAGGGTCGCGACGCCGACCGCTGCCGGGGGCAGATGAAGGGAGGCGGTTAGCGGCTGCCGCAACACGGCAGTTACCGAGCGAACAACGGCTCGCGACGGAAATGCCGATGTTGCAAAGGGGTAAAATCCCTCTTTTTCGCCGCCCTCGAGCGGCTTCAACTTAAACGACGAAAAGCAGGCGATCAAACTATGGAAAATCGGAGATTTCCCACAGTTCAACCCCCTGCTTTTCTATTGCTGCATATTTCGCGGGGTCCGCGAAATGGGAAAGGACTTGATGGAAACCAAGTTGCTAAGAGCCTCATCGTAAAATTGCCTCTTGCTCGGTTGGCGGTTTTTTAAAAGAACTTTTTGGCGTTTTGCAACATTTTACCAGTTTCATTCGTATTTATGGTAGAATGGTTATAAAGGAGGGTATTTTTATGACCGGTAAGAGAAAATGCAGTTTATTGAAAAGTATCCGTTGCAAGATCGCAGAGCAGAACGGCATTGAGTTTTCCACTCCGGAGTGTACCTTTCAAGGGGAGTGCAGAGGGACTTGCCCCAAATGCGAGGAGGAACTGCGCTATCTGACGGAGGAGCTGAAGAAAATACGGCGATCCGGAGGACGGGTGGCGGTGGCGGGAATCGCCGCGACTATGATCGCAACCTCTGCATCCGGTTGTGCGCGGCAATTGGAGGAATTCTCCTTGCCGTTGGACTACACCGAAGAGCAGGTGGACAATCGCTATGAGTTAACCGGCGATGTGGCATGGCCGGGTGAGGGGGAAATTGTCGATGAGTTGACCGGCGACGTGGAATATCCGGATGGCGGAACTTTTTCCACCACCGGGGTATTGGCGGCGCCGGTGGTGCCTGAGCTTGCATCCGTCGCGGTGATGCGTGAGACGGAGGCTTTGGCGGCGCTGGAGAGCGTGACGTTTGATGGGCTGCGAGATGCCTGGCAGTCCTATCAGGTTTTTCTGGATGAAGAGAAGCGTTGCGGAGTTTTTTGTGTCGGTCACGTGACCGTGGAGGTCTATTATGATGATGTGGGCGAGATCGTCAAGATCATCATTGCGGATGAACCGGGAGAGGATGCCGATGAATAAAGCTCCGGTCATCACAGTGGCACGTCATCGCATCGCCACCGATGGACCGGGGGTGACTTCGTTGGTCTGCTTTCACGGCTGTCCCTTGCGATGCAGATATTGCATTAATGATTTTTCCTTTGCGCCGGAAACACCGCGCACGGTGCTTTCGGCCGAGTCTCTCTATGAGCGGTTAAAAACGGATGAACTTTATTTTCTTGCCACCGGCGGTGGTGTGACCTTTGGCGGTGGAGAGCCCTTGCTTTATGCAGGCTTTTTGGAGGAGTTCCGTGCGATCTGCGGAGCGGGATGGCATTTATGCGCCGAAACCTCGCTAATGGTGCCGCGGGAGCAGGTGGAGGTTGCCGCCGGATGCATTGATTTTTTCTTGGTGGACGTAAAGGACACGGATCCTGAGATCTATCGCCGCTATACCGGGCAGGACAATCGGCTGATGCTGGAAAACCTTGGGTGGCTGGCGGAGCATCTTCCGCCGAAACGGATCCGGGTACGGTTGCCGCTGATCCCCGGCTTTAACGATGAGGCGGCCCGACAACGCAGTCGGGAACGGCTGGATGCTATGGGGCTGCGGCAGTTTGAACTACTGACATATCGTACAAAAGAATAAAAAACAGGGGACGATTCTGTCAAGTACAGAACCGTCCCTTCTTTGTTATTTAAATCAGCCGATAGGGAAAGCGTTAAGGTAGCCTCTGATCTCATCGAAGAGCTGGGAGGGTTCGCCCTTGGCGGCGGATTCCAGTTCTTTGCGGAGGGCATCGTAGTCCTCTTTATCGATCTGATCCACCAGCTCCTTGTATTTGCCTTCGTTGAGGTCTTCTAAAATATCGTCGTAGTCTCCTTCTTTGATCTGCTCAAAGATTTCGTCGTATTTACCGCTTGCCAGTTCGTCTAAGATCGGCGCATATTCCTCGCCGATTGCTTCCAGCAAGGGCTCGCGGAATTGATCGATCAGGGCGGAATAGTTGCCCTTCATGAGATCCGATGCCATCCCCACGATCTCGAAAATACTGTCGATCTCCGTACCGAACTGATCGTTGATGGTCGGCAGGATCATACTGCCGATGATGCTGGCGATCATCGTGACGGTCAGGACGGTGACGGTAAGACTGAGGATCATCCAGGTGAAGGCGGCGCGAGCATAGTTCTTCATACTCTTCTTTTTGGGGGCGAACATGAAGATGATGCAAGCGATAAATCCAATGACCGGAATGGCAAACAACGCCATTAGCCCTAAGAATTCCCAAAAACCCACCGGCTCGGTTGCCTGTTCCTGAACCGGGGCGGTATAGACAGAGGTCTCTTCCGCTTGCTGAGGGGCGATATTTTGATTGAATTCAGTGTTCATGGATATGTACCTCCTTAGTAATTATAGAATAACATACTCTCGTAAAAAAGACAACTCTTTTTAAAAATGCAATCATATTTTAGACCAAAAGTGTAAATTTTTTAGCCAAATAGGGATTGTGCAATCTTTCTTTTTTTCTTATAATAAATTTATAATAGGAATAATATTGTAAATTTACATAAAAGGAGAACGGTATGAAAGCAATTACAAACGGAAAAATCATCCTCAAAGACCGCGTGATCGACGGCTTTGCGGTGCTGATCTCCGACGTTGTGGAGGGCATCATCCCGGCAGAGCAGATCCCCGATGGCGCAGAGGTTCTGGACGCCCGGGGCGGCTACATTGCGCCGGGTCTGATCGATCTGCATATCCACGGCTATCTCGGCAAGGACGTTTGCGATGGGGAGGAAGAATCCATCCGTACCATTTCCAAAGGACTTTTGGCCAACGGCGTGACCGGCTATCTGCCCACCACTATGACGGTAGATATGAAGGTCATCCGCAAGGCTCTGGAGGTCTGTCGCGACCTGATGGAAGAAAGCAAGGATTGGGACGGAAGCGTCATTCTCGGCTGCCATGCGGAGGGTCCCTTTATCAGCGAGAGCAAAAAGGGTGCGCAGGATGCCAAGTTCATTCTAAAGCCGGAGGCTAAGTTCGTCAAGGAATATGCGGACGTCATCCGCGTGATCACCTTGGCGCCGGAGACCGATACCGAGGATTTTGCTGCCATCCGTGAGATGGCGAGAAATACCGATGTGGTCATCTCCATGGGTCATACTTCGGCGGATTATGAGACTGCCATGCGCGGCACTGAGGCCGGCGTGGGGCACGTGACCCATCTCTTTAACGCCATGACCCCCTTGGCGCACCGTGCGCCCGGCGTGGTGACGGCTGCCTTTAATTCCGACGTCAGCTGTGAAGTGATCGTGGATACCTTCCACGTGGATAAATGCTTCTATGATCTGCTTTGGAAGATCAAGGGGCGCAAGCTCTGCTTTATTACCGACTGTCTGCCTGCCGGCGGTCTGCCCTACGGCGAATACACATTAGGCGGGGCCAAGATCATCTACCGCGATATCGTCTGCCGCTTAGAGGACGGCACGGTGGCAGGAAGCGTCCTGCATCTCAACCGCGGCGTATGGAACGTCTATACCAATTCCAATATCCCCCTCCATGAATGCGTCAATTGTGCCACCCTCAATCCGGCGATCGTGCTCGGTATTCAGGATCGCAAGGGCTCCATCGAAGTGGGTAAGGATGCCGATCTGATCATTACCGATGCGAAGTTTGAAGTTCAGAAGACTATCATCAAAGGAAAAATCAAATATGAAGCTTAAGTAAACGCAAGTTAGATCCACAGTTCCAGCCCCTTTCCGTCATCTGCCGCCGCGCCCATCGGTCGCCATCTGGACGGCTGCCCATCGGCTTTGATGCAGGCGGCAGCGACCGCAAGGTCAGCGCAGTCATCGACGGCGAGAGCGGTTTGGCGAATAGCAGAAAATTCTAATTAAAATCCGCATTTCTATGTGGATTTTTTCTTTTTAAAACACGGATTTGTTGCTATTTTTGAGATTATATGGTAAAATATCCGCATAAGTATCTGCAAAAACATGGGTTACTGGTTTTGCGGATATTATTCGATGTCCAATTTTCTCGCCTGCACAGCAGGCAACCGAAAATGATGGACGATTATACCAAAACGCCTTGCGTTTATGGTATAATATCCGCATAAGTATCTGCGAATATCAACACCTGCTGATATTGCGGATATTATTCGATGTCCAATTTTCTCGCCTGCACAGCAGGCAACCGAAAATAATGGACGATTATACCAAAACGCCTTGCGTTTATGGTATAATATCCGCATAATATATCTGATAAAATTAATGATTGCTGATTTTGCGGATATTATCCAATGTCCAATTTTCTCACCTGCACAGCAGGCAACCGAAAATGATGGACGATTATACCAAAACGCCTTGCGTTTATGGTATAATATCCGCA
>JAZQJH010000057.1:0-21481 GCA_045541555.1 Eubacteriales bacterium
GTGATCAATGTGGATGTTTTGAATTCCTACGCCGGGATCGCCTTGATCCCCTTTTTCGCCTTGTGCACCGGTCTCACCCTTTTCGCCCTGAGGACCCTGAGCACCGGTCGCACCGGTCTCACCCTTTTCACCCTGAGGACCCTGAGCACCGGTCGCACCGGTCTCACCCTTTTCACCCTGAGGACCCTGAGCACCGGTGGCACCGGTTTCACCCTTTTCACCCTGGGGACCCTGAGCGCCGGTGGCACCGGTTTCACCTTTTTCACCCTGAGGACCTTGAGCACCGGTCGCACCGGTCTCACCCTTTTCACCCTGGGGTCCTTGTGCACCGGTAGCCCCGGTTTCACCCTTTTCACCCTTTTCGCCCTGGGGACCCTGTGCACCGGTAGCGCCGGGCTCGCCTTTTTCACCCTGGGGACCTTGTGCACCGGTGGCACCGGTCTCACCTTTTTCGCCCTGGGGACCCTGTGCACCGGTAGCCCCGGTCTCACCCTTTTCGCCCTGAGGACCTTGCGCGCCGGTCTCCCCCTTGGGGCCTTGGATGCCGCTGGCACCCACTACCTTGCCCAGGTTGACGATCTTCGTATCGGAAAAGGTCAAGACCATTTCTCCGTCTTTGTTGATCTCTACGTCGGTAATGCTAATGCCGTCAGCACCGTCTTTACCGTCCGCGCCGTCTTTGCCGTCAGCACCGTCTTTACCGTCAGCACCGTCTTTACCGTCTGCGCCATCTTTGCCGTTGTCGCCGTCTTTACCGTCCGCACCGTTTTCGCCCTTGATGCCAAAGGCGTTGCCTATATTAAGGGTAGTATCGTCAGAAAGCGTTAAGATCAGCTGCTCTTTTTCGTTAAAAGAAGCCGATTTAATGGTTTGAATATCACTTTCTGCCAATTGCGTCAGAGCACTTGTCCATTCTTCTTCCGTGCCGGAATAGCCGTGCTCCTTAGCAATATCATAAGCAGACTTACCGCTCAAAGAATCCAACCATTCCTGCACCGTGCCGGAATAGCCGTTGTTTAACGCCAATTCATACGCAGAAAGACCGTCTGCCACCGAAAGAGAGGCAGGGATGCCTGCTTTTTTATGGATCAGCGTTGCCATGCCGGCAGAAATGCCGATGACCAGAATGATTGCGATCGCAATGGTCAATACTTTTTTCAGACCAGGTTTTTTCATGATAAACCCCCCTATAATAAATAATTATAATTCATTATATAACAACTATATGTTGTTGTCAATAACTACAAACAAAGGTTTTTCAAAACACCTGGGGATTGTTAAAATAGAAATGGGTGATAAACGTGGTAAAGAATTTAAAAGCATTAAGAACTAAACGGGGCATCAGCCAGCAGGCGTTGGCAGACGCCATGGGAATCAGCCAGCAGTCGGTCAATCGCTATGAAAACCATAAGGTAGAGCCGGATATTGCGTTGCTGATCTCAATGGCCAATTATTTTGAAGTGTCCGTCGATTTTTTGGTGGGGCGAACCGACGAAGAGGGCAACAACCAAAAGGAGTTAAAGAGTGAAGCCTTTCTTCAAAAATATAAAGCGCTCGCAACCAAGGAGCGCCATTATATCGACTCCATCATGGAGATCTTTTTAAAAAATAGTTAAACCGAGCAAATCAAACGATTTGCTCGGTTTTCTATTGAACGTTTAGCAGGTCGCGGCCTTGGGAGCGCGGGCTTTCTTTTTCATTTTGTAGAGTTCTTCCGTTGCCAGGCGCGCCTTGGTGACCGAGACGTTTTCCTTCGGAAAGCAGAAATAGGAAAATTCATTATTCCCGATGCCGATGACGTCGCCGATCTCATACCAGTAATAATCGGAGTAAAGCGTATGGGAGAAGATGGGGGACTGCTGATAATCCAGCTTACCGTCGGCACCGGTCAGATGAAAGCCGTCCAAAGAATGGGTCAGCCGTCCCTTGCCGATCTTGCAGACGCCGTCTAAATTGACCTGGACGGCAATATCCACCTCTGCATCCAGGTGATAGGTGCCCTCCTCCAGTTCTTTCCGGACGCATGCGCGCTGCCATTGGTACCAGTCCGGGATGTGCGGATATTCGGCGGTGCCGTCCTCTGCGGATAACTGACCGTATTGATCCATCGTCCATTGCTTGCGGCACGCATGGCAGGTCAGATGAATTCCCTTACCTTCCATTTGGTTTTCAGCGCCGCAGTGGGGGCATTTATAAAGGATGCGATGCAGACCGTCCGCCCGGTAGGGGACGTCAATGGCGATCCCGTTGTCCCTTTGCCAGGCAAAATTATCGAAGGAGAAGGCTTCCTCAAGAAGCGCGTCCAGCTCTTCCACCGATTTTTCCTTGACCTCTTCGGCGGTGGCGATGCATTTCACGTGGGCGCTGACCTGCACGTCCCGTACCTGGAGCATATTATAGAGCGGATCTCTGTGGAACGCGCCCTGGGTGATGACCGTCACCACCGGAACCCCCAGCCTCTTCATCAAAATACCCATCCTTCTCGGCAGGGTGGTGGCGCAGCCGTCAAAGGAATAGCCTGCCTCCGGATACATCAAAACGCTGGTCTTGTTTTTGGTCAGCATATATTTGAGATCTTGCAAAAGCGTCAGATCCGCCACATATTTATGGGTCGGCGTGCAGCCCAAAAGGCGCATCAGCTTCCCCAAAAACCCGGTCATGGCGTCTACCGAGGTGACGATCCCCAATTTTTGCGGATAAAAGATGCCGAAGGCAAGCTTCATATCGGTAAAGCTGGAATGGTTCATTAAAATGAGGCAAGGCTGCTTCTTCACCAGCTCCATCCGCTCGGTGGTGTAGCTGAACTTGGTCTTCCGCAGCGTGGGGATGCAAACTAAACGAACGACGGTCGCCAGCCATCGCTGCGGCATCAAGGGATTTTTATGCCGCAGCCGTGGCAATTTCAATACCTCATCATAAGGCAGTTCTTTAATATTAATTTTCATATTCTCTTTTTCTCCTATAAACTGTTCAAAACCATTATACCATTCATTTCTTAAAAAGCATAGAGGAAATTTCCACCTAAAAAAGCAGGTCATACGATGAAATAGTCAATAGTTTGTAGACACAAAAAAATCAAGCTGCCAGTTCAATCCTATATTGGACTGGCGGTTTTCTTTTTAGTTTGCGAACAGGTCTTATGTAATTAAAATAGTAAATGGTATCTGCAACCACTTTGCGTATGTCATCACACTTCCAATATTGGAAGTGTGATGACATAACGTCCTTGAAACGCCCAAAGAAGGATTCCATAACAGCATTGTCTCTTGGGGTTCCGGCTCTTGACATACTTTGAATGGTGTTGTAAGATTTAAGCAGGTTACAATAACCTGCGGATGAGTACTGGACACCCTGATCGCTGTGCAAAAGGATAGGGGTGCCGGTACTTTTTGCTTTTTCAAGGATTCGTTTAGCCGGTTTCATCACAAGGAAATTGTCAAACACATCGCTCAGTTCCCAATCTACAATCTCATTGTTGAACAGGTCCAGATAACAGGCCAAATAATACCATTTTCCTTTGTTTTTGATGTAAGTAACGTCTGTAACCAGCTTCTGCAGGGGCTTGTCTGAATAGAAATCGCGATTAAGGACGTTGGAAAATCTGTTGTGTTCGGCACCACTCGGTGTCGGACTTTTTTGCTTTCTAACAAACCCTTTAATCCCCAATCGCTGCATAGATTTGAAAACAGAAATATCCGAAACCACCCAACCGTATTGATTTAACAAGGTATCTGCTATGCTTCTGTATCCCTGTGACGGATAGTGAGTATGGACATCTGCAACATAGTAATCTAATTCTTGCTGTTGCTGTTCGTAACGATTTAAAGTTCCTTTTCGTTTCAACCATTTGTAATAGCCGGAACGAGACACTTCATACACATCACACAATTCTTTGATCGAGTGAAGCTCGCTTTCTCGTTCCACACAAGCATAGATTTGTTGGATCACTTTCTTTTGGCATCGCCCCTTTCGAGTTCTATGGTTTTTTTAGCCGTACAATTTCCCCATCTTTCTTTAATAGTTCTCGCTCCAACAAAGCAACTTTGTATTCCAGTTGTTCGGTTGGAGTGAGTTCTTTTTTGTGAGTATACTTCGCCAACGGATTTCCGGGTTTTCGCTTGTTGACAAGTACGGCTTCTCCACCTTCTAAGTATTGTTTAGTCCACTTGTGAATCTGTGAATTAGATATTCCTGTTTCCCGCTCTAACTGTCTTCCACTTTCACCGTTTAACATCCGTTTTACCAATGATAATTTCTCTTCTTTGCTATGATGGATATTTGTCCCACCTTTTGGTCTTCCCATTGTATTCATCTCCTTTTCTTCCATTCTAACATAAATAGTGATGGTAGACACTTTTTTAGTGTCTACCATCACTATATCACTTCACCGATGGGTCTGCTTTTTCTATGTGATTATTTCAATTTATTTTTAAAAATTTCGTATAAATGATCCGTTACACCATTTGCCGACTGAATGGTGGCAGTCATCAAATCGGTGGGATCAATATTGGAAAAATCAAAATGATAGCCATTATATTCGATAAGTTTGGCAATAAAGATTCGCTGGGTGCGGCCGTTTCCCTCCCGAAAGGGATGCAATAGATTGGTTGTGCAATAAAAATCTACCAATTCGTCAATGAATTTCGATTTGGAAAGACCCTTGAAATAATTCATCTTTTTAAGGCGGTCAAAGCAAGCGCAGCATAAGTTTTCTAATTGATCGGCAGGGCAAAATGCGGTTCCTTTTTTGGAAATATCCACTGTGCGGATCTCGCCGGCCCAATCGTAAAGATCTTCAAAAAGAAATCGGTGGATGGATTTGTAATAATCAAAATCCAACGGCGGTTTGGCAGGCTGACTTTCCAATAGGGTTGTCTTGGCGTGGGTAATAATGGCTTCAAGGTTTGCCAATTGCTCTTCGTTTCGCACATCAAACTTATTAATAAGGCAGGTGGTTCCCTCATAACAGTTTGCAGAAATCGGATCGATACTGTAGCCCATTATGCGGTAACACCTGCCTTTGCTTTTGCCATGGTAAGATATTCTTCCATGGTGATCTCTTTATTTAAGAGCCTGCGACACCATTCTTTGGTTTGCTCATCCACCGAAAAACCCTCCATCTCTAAAGAGAAGGTGGCATTTTTGATGCAACGTTCAATTTGTTTTTCGCTCATGCAAAACACCTGCCTTTATGTAGAGTATACCACACCATGGGGTGTGGCGCAACTCTTTTTTATTCTGCAGCAGAAAGCATATTTTCAATAAAAATCCCATACCCGGCGGTGGGGTCGGAGATGAGGACGTGGGTGACGGCGCCGATCAATTTGCCATCCTGCAAAATCGGGCTGCCGCTCATGCCTTGGACGATGCCGCCGGTGGCGGAGAGCAGCTCCGGGTCGGTGACTTGGATGCAGAGATTACGGTTTTCGGTGAGATTATTATTGATTTTGGTGATCTCGACGGTATAAGCTTTGGGGGTACTGCCCCGGATGGTGCTGAGGATCTGCGCTTTTCCTACCTGGATCTCATTTTTGAGGGCAATTGGGTAGCTGATTCCCTGAAACTCAGTGGTGGCGGTGCCGTAGAGTCCGGTGTCGGTGTTGGTGGTGACCTGTCCTAATTCCTTACCGCGCAGGACGCCCAGCAGCTCGCCGGGGTCACCCTTTTCTCCCACCTTGGTGCCGGTGATCTCGGCGGTGACCAGGGTGCCGTCCTCCACCGGCATGGTCAGTCCGGTGTCCACGTCGGAGATGGAGTGACCAAGTCCTGCCACCGTTCCGCTTTCTGGATCATAATAGGTGAGGGTGCCGAGGCCTGCGGTACTGTCTCGCACCCAAAGACCGATGGTATAGCCCTCTTCAGTGTGAGCGGGAGTGATCCAGATCGTTTGGGGGCGTTGATTGCGGAGAATCCGGGCTTTTTGCTTTCGCCCGTCGCATTGCTGCACCTCGGCCGCCAGTTCTTCATTGGAGTGGATCTCCCGGTCGTTGTAGGAGAGAATGATGTCTCCCACCTGTACGCCGGCATCTACTGCGGCGCTTTCCTCCTCCGTATCGACCACAATGACGCCTTTGGTATAGAGCTTGACGCCGAAGGGCGTCCCCAGTACCACCAGTTGCTTTTGATTGATACGGTTGACCAAAGCGTTTTTGATGGGCAAAAGTCCAAATAATTTGACCTTTGCGGTGTAGCTATCGCCCTCTGCCCGATTTGCGGCGGGGGCGTCGGCTTCCAGGGTATAAAAAACACTGCCCGAGGGTTCCTCGCCGGGGAAACAGTGATAAACCGTCGGGATTTGGGAAGCATAGATACCGAGAGCCGTCAAAATGATGGCCGGCAGGGTAAAGATGGTGATCCATTTTATCGCTTTTTTCATTTTTCAAAACAACCTTTCAAAGGTTATTTTTTGATAAAAACCGCGAAAAAAACGAAGTATAAAAAGGAAAAAGCGGTTGCAAAATGCAACCGCTTTTGGATGATTTTAACGGAAAAGAACACCGGCGTAGCCGTGAATGTATTCCCCTGCGAGGTAGCGCTCTTTCAGCTTGCGCATGAGAGAGGTATCTTCGGGCAGATCCTTGTAATCGCCCTTAAAGCCGGTAAAGACAAAGCCGAAGACCTCTTTCCCTGCGCTTTTATGCGGCCATTTTTTAAAGCCGTTCATAAATTGAGAAATCTTGGATTGGGGTCCCAGCAGCTCTTCCAAGTGAGGATCCAGCAGCCAGGAACAGCAGAAATAGGCCTTGGGTTTAAAGTCCGGATAGAATTTGTCGATGAATTCCAAGCCCTCTTTGTAACTCTTTTCCACCGCTTCGGGGGAGAGGTCGGTTTTTGCCGGAATATGGATACTGACCACGTGGTCTCCGGGACGGAGAACACACGTCCATTCCGCTTTGGAATAAGTACGCAGTTCGTTGACGGCCAGGTTGTTGACAGAAGGATAGCCCAGATAAGCGTCCTCCGTTTCCTCGAACTTGGTTTCAAAGGCGCCGTCCTCGTCTTCAAAGCCGGCAGACCCCAGCGCCATACCGGAGCGATGGAATTTCTGAGCACCCATCAGCGGAAGGATTTCGCCGGTGGTGCGGTTTTTGAGGATGTAGGCTTCCGGCAGTTCTTTCAGTTCATAGTTAAAGGACTGGAAGCGGAAGAGTTCGCCCCGGATATAGGTCAGCTCCCAGTTGAAATAGGTGCGGTTATAGCCCGGCCGACCCCGGCGTTTTTCAGTAGCGCCGATGCAATTATAGAAGGAGACCAGAACGCGCTCCACGTCCTCTCCTTCAAAACCCAGTTTTTTATAAAAGGTTACGGTATCCGGAATGCTGGGGATGAGCACTAAATAAGGTAGCCAGTCCCCGGCGAGGGTCTCGTCCGACTCTGGGGTGGGTATCAGCTTGGCGGAAACCGCCGCCTTGGTCTTGATGGCGGTGGCCACCGTCTTTGCCCAGGCATAGCGAATAGGATCCGCCTTGATCTCAGCGGTCGCTTTCAGCGCCAGGTCGTAATACTCTCTTAATACGTGAAATTCCTGCTCGATCTTTTCGATGGCTTCGGCATCGCAGGGATCGACGCAGATCTGATCTAAGTTTTCATAAACTTCGATTAACTTTTCGGAATAGTTTTCGATTCCTAATTTAGCGGCGATTTCTTGAAATTTCATAGCCTCTCCTTTATTTCTGGCCGGTGGCGATACGGACGCACTCTTCGTCCTCTTTCAAGACCTTGAAGATCTTTGCCAGCCGTTTTGCACAGTATAAATTAAATGCCTGGCCGATGGTCTCGGTACAGCCGGTGGAGGGGTGGCCGCTATAAGCGTAGGGATAGTCTGCCGCCCATTGACGGGTGACGCTGACGCCCAGCTCCTGCAGATGCTTGGAGCGGCCGGTGGAATAGCCGTTTTCCAATTCAAAGCGATCCTCGGCGATGAGTCCGGGATAAGCGCCCATGATCCAAGCAGTCTCCATGAAATCGGCATGGCCGCCGCCAAAGCCGCCCTCACGCTCTGCAAAACTTTTTAGAACCTCCATATCGTGATCGGTCAGCATGGGGTATTCCTCCCGATGCTCCATAAAATGAGCATAGATCTGATCTGCTTTGCTGACGACCTTATCATAGCTATTGGTTTTCATCGTGGCATAGTTTTTGTTCTTATACCCTTGCGCGCGGAGAAAATAGTCCAGCACAGAGCTGTTACCGCCGTGGCAGTTAACGATGAGGATCTTGCGGAAGCCGTTTCTTGCGATCTCATCGCAAAGCTCTTCTAAAATGGTCAGAATAGTATGAGGATTAAGGGAGATGGCGCCGTGATTTCGTTCCTTGTCCATTCCGTGGACGCCTACCATATCGCCCAGCCACATGGCGGTGGGGAAGATGACCACGTCTTCCATGGTGGCCGCCAGCTCCACGTGCGCCTTTACTTCTAAAGAGTCAGTGCCAAGGGGCATATGAGGGCCGTGACGCTCGGTACAGCCGATGGGCAGGATGCAAAGGCCGCCGGATCTTTCGATGGCCGCGTTCATTTCATCAGAACGCAAAAACTCCCAATTCATAGAAAAACCACCTTTCTACTTCAAATTATAATGTTTTTTTCAGTTTTGTCTATAGATAAAACGAACATTTAGAACAAATTAAACATAAAAAAGTGCCCCGGCTGAAAGCCGGGGCAAAAATCATGCGTTTTCTTTTTCACTTTCAAGCAACTCGTAATAGGCGTTGATCTTTTTCTGCATAAACGTTTTGAAGGCAGTGGGATCAATGAAGGGATTTTCCGTTTCGGTGATGCGCTCACCTTTGCCGACGGTATCGTTGTTGTGGACGTGGTTGCCGAGGAAGATGTCCACCGGCTCGTCGATGAACCGCTCGATGGCAGGGACAAACCGCTCCCGGATCTCCGTTCCGATCCCGACTTGCTCAATAAACTCCATCTTGAAGGTGTTGAAGCCGACGCCGCCATGCATTCCGGCACGCAGGGTCTGCTTGCCGTCGGTCACGTTGAAGAAGAATGCCATGGTGCCGGGGGTATGACCGGGGGCTGCATAGCAGAGAATGTCGGTATTGCCAAGGATCACGTGATCTCCGTCCTTCAAAAGGACATCCGGCTGGAAAATTTCCTGGAAGCAGTTGGCAGGAGTGCTTTTGCGCCCAGCCAGATGCAGATCGGTTTCACCGTTGACGTAGGTGAGGTCTTCCGCACCCAGGAAGGTCTTGGCGCCGGTCATCTCCGCCAAGGCACGGGTAGCACCGCAGTGGTCGAAGTGACCGTGGGTATTGATGATGTACTTGATGTCCTTAGGGTTGAAGCCCAGCTCCCAGATGTTCTGAATGACTAAGTAGAGGCTTAAGGGATAGCCGGGGTCGATGAGGGTCAGACCGTCGCCGGTATCAATGAGATGGGTGCTGGCCGGCTTGGTGCCGCAAAAATAGAGGTTGCCGAAAATTCGAAAGGGCTTGGTATATCCTTCCCAGGGGTGAAATTCTTTAACTGCCATACTGGCGGTCTCCTTAATATTTCATTTCAATAATATTATTCGCCAGGGTGCAACGTTCCAGCTTGAATTGAGAAAGAAGCGCTGCGGTTTCTTCCTCGGTGAGGCGGGTGGCAGCGTGTACGTCCGTCAGCGTGACGGCCACCTCATCCTGCTTGCCAAAAAGGAAGAAAAGCTGATCGTCCTTTTTCGCGGAGAGGATCTCCTCTTTGGCGATGTCTTGCTTCATCAACCGCAGTTCGTTGAGGTTTTTGGGGGTCTTGGCATTGATCTCAATATCAATGATATAGTCCTGACCGTCCTTCGCGAAGTAATAGGAGTAATTATATTTCCCGTTTTTGGTGTTGAGGTGGAGATGGCGGAACCGGGCGCCGTCCGGCAAAAGGTTGGGGACGATCAAAAGCTCCCGGGCATTGTAATAATTCTTTCCGTATCCGGTGGTCTCTTTTTTGGCCAGCGCGTCGATAAATTCCCGAATGGAGAGATAAGTATCAATGCCTTTTTCATGGCTGATCTCGGGGCCGTAGGGATCGATGGGGGCGGTGGGAATTTCTGCATCATCCGATTTATCGGCATCGTCGGAATCGGAGGACGGAGGCGTTGGGGATTGGTTCCCCTCATCCTTATTTCCATCGTCGTCCGGCGCGGAAGAAGCCCCCTCCGAGGGGTCTTTTTCCGGCTGATCCTGCCCCGGTTTTTCGGCAGAGTCGCTCTTTTCGTCTTCGTCTTTGAGATCGTTTTGATTGGATTGCTCTTCATCCGTATCGGAATCGAGAACATCCTCCTTGGACGCTTCCTTATCGGCAGAATCATCCGGCTGCATTTCATCAGAGAATTCTCCGTCATCGGAGCTGTCCGATTGTCCTTCGTCCCCTATGGATTCAAAGACGCTGTCGAAATCATCTGTAAAGGTATCGTCGAAGGTATCGCCGCCCCCGCGCAAGAGCCATCCGCCGGTAAGTACCAGGGCGATGGCGGCTGCCACCGCAGTCCCGGCGACGGGAAGTACGACGGCGGGTCTCCAACGCAGCGGTTGGGGAGGCGGTGCGGCGCGGTGGTTTTGAGCCTCCTGCATCAGCGCAACGGTTTCTTCGTCTAATGCGGGGGAGGGAGTCATTTCTTGGCAGTATTTTTTGTACTGTTTCTCAAACATCCTCAAAACCTCCTTCCATCAGATCCTTCAGCCGCTTTCTGGCGCGCTTGAGGGTGCTCCGTACAGTGGAGGCGTTCATCTCCAGCATCTGGGCGATCTCCTCCGTCTTGTAGTTTTCGTAGTAATAGAGGTGGATTATCATGCGTTGTTTCTCGGAGAGCTGATCCAGCGCCAGATAAAGGGCGCTGTTTCCTGCCGGTCGGTTGGGAAGTTGATCCCAGTCCTCCAAATGGAGATCCCGGCGGTGCCGCTTTTTCAAAAGATCCTTGCAGCAGTTGACGGTCACCCGAATCAACCATGCTTTTTGATGCGTCGGACTTTCAAATTGCGGATCATGGCGGATCAGTCGGAGAAAGACCTCTTGGTAAATATCTTCCGCATCGTGCTTGGAGCGCAGCTGCATCAAAGCCAGCCGCCAGATGCACGGGCCGTATTCTGCGACGATCTGCCGCATTTGTTCTTCGGTATAGGCCATAGAAGATCCCCCTCTCTAAGTAATACGATTCAGTCGGTAAAAATGTTGCAGGCATGGGCAAATATTTTGCAAGGAAGACTGTCAAAAAAGAGTGCAGATTTCGTCAAAACGGTCTCGTCGGCGTACATTGGTACGGTAGAGAGCGTTTTGGCGGAAAGCAGAAAAGTTTAATAAAAATACGGCCCGAGGGCCGTATTTTTTCCTTTTATAACAATCCCTCCACCACAATTGACTGTCCCCTCCTTAAAAAGAGAGGGCAGACGCAAAATGGTGTTTTTAAATTTCTTTTTCTGCGGTCTGTGCCTTTTTTGAAAGTCTTAATATGCTTTGCCCCAGTATACTAACTTTTTGGCAGGTTTTCCGCAGCAGACGCAGGTCTCGCTGACCTGCTCCTGATCCTCAAAAGGCATACAACGGGAAGAAATATCAGCCTCTTCTTTCAGTTTCAGCTCACATTCTTCCTCGCCGCACCACATAGCGCGGATAAAGCCGGGCTTGGTGGCTGCAATCTCCTTGAGCTCGTCCATATTGGTGGCGGTATAGGTCATGGAGACGCGGCGTTCCAGAGCGCGGTTGTAGAGATTTTCGTGGATTTCCTTGAGGAGTGCCGGAATGACCTCAGGGAGCTTCTCCAGCTCGACGGTGATCTTCTCGGCGGTATCCCGACGGGAAAGGATGCAGACGCCGTTCTCAATATCCCGGGGACCCAGCTCCAAGCGGAGGGGAACGCCCTTCATCTCGTACTCGGCAAACTTCCAGCCGGGGCTATTGTCGGAGGCGTCCATCTTGACGCGGCAGCAGCCCTTCAGGGTGTTCATAACCTCTTCGGCCTTCTCCAGAACGCCGGGCTTATGCTGCGCTACCGGCACGATCATCACCTGGGTGGGGGCGATAAAGGGCGGAATGACCAGACCGTTATCATCACCGTGGGTCATGATCACCGCACCGATCAGACGGGTGGTGCAGCCCCAGGAGGTCTGGTGGGGATAGGAAAGCTTATTTTCCTTATCGGCAAAGGTGACGTCGAAGGCGCGGGAAAATCCGTCGCCGAAATAGTGGGAAGTACCGCTCTGCAGCGCCTTACCGTCGTGCATCAGTGCTTCGATGGTATAGGTGGCCTCTGCGCCGGCAAACTTCTCCTTATCGGTCTTACGACCCTGGACGACGGGAATAGCCAAGTAGTCTCTGCAGAACTTAGCGTAGACCTCCAGCATCTGGATGGTCTCCTGCTCGGCCTCCTCTTGGGTGGCGTGGAGGGTATGACCCTCCTGCCAGAGGAACTCACGGGTGCGGAGGAAAGGACGGGTGGTCTTTTCCCAGCGCACCACGGATACCCACTGGTTATAAAGCAGGGGCAGATCTCTCCAGGAATGAACCACGTCCTTGAAGTGATCGCAGAAAAGGGTCTCGGAGGTGGGACGGATACAGAACCGCTCCTCCAGCTTTTCACTGCCGCCAAAGGTGACCCAAGCCACCTCAGGCGCAAAGCCCTCTACGTGTTCTTTTTCTTTATTCAAGAGGCTTTCGGGAATCAGCATCGGCATGCAGATATTCTCATGCCCCAGATCCTTGAACATCTTGTCCAAAGCGCCCTGCATCAGTTCCCACATAGCGTAGCCGTAGGGACGGATGATCATAAAGCCTTTCACGTTGGAATAGGCGGCAAGATCCGCTTTCTTCACAATGTCGGTATACCATTGGGCGAAGTCCACGTCCATGGACGTGATCTCTTTCACCATCTTCTTATTGTTGCTCACGATATTCACTCCCGATTGCATAATTATAACATTATACATTATTATAACTTTCTTTTAACTTGAAGTCAATATTTTTATGTGATAGAATAGGAATGAGGTGAATTCGATGAAAATTCTTGCCACGGCAGATTTACATATCCGCAATCATGAAGATTGCGCGCTTTTGGCGCGGATCCTGCAAAAAGCGCAGGATCGGGCGGCAGAGGCGATCTTGATCGGCGGAGATCTTTTTGACGTCCCCTTTTTGGATGAGATTACCGAAAAGGCGGTGCTGACCCTTTTGTCGGCGGCGCCCTGCCCGGTGTTTATCGTGGCGGGGAACCACGATCCCCTGGAGGTGACCGCGCTTTATAGCCGGATGCCGCAAGGGGTGCAGGTCTTGCCGGCAGAATGGACCCAGTATACCGTTGGAGAGGGGGTCTATCTGTATGGCTATTCTTCCGCCCGGGAGGCGGGGGAGAGCTTGATTCCTGCCGGCTTTTCAGCCGCTGGCGAGGGGGTTCATATCCTCTTGGCACACGGCCACCCGGAGGGGAGCGCCGGGATGTTTGCTCCTCTCTCTGCGGAAGCCCTGTCTGTTTTCGACCTGGCGGTGGTGGGTCATATCCATAAGGCGGAGCAACGCCGGATCGGCGGTTGCCTGCTTTTAATTCCTGGGATTCCCCAAGGCCGCGGCTGGGACGAGCTGGGCGAGCGGTTCGTTTATCTCGTTGACGCCGACCCCCGGGGCGGCGTGACGGCAGAGCCTTGCTCTGTGGCAGAGCGGATCTATCTGGAAATCCCGGTGGATCTGACCGGATGCGCCGATGGCGGCTCCATCCTGGAAAAGATGGACGCGGTGGAGATCCCCGAGGGGGCAGAGACGCGGCTGATCCTGACGGGTCACCCGGAGGAAAGCCCCGATGCGGCCGTCCGTCTTTATACTGAGCGCACCGGCCGGGAGGTAAAGGATCAGACCGATCGCTTCGGCTCCTTGGAAACGCTTCGGGAGCAAAATACTTTGCAAGGTGCCTTCGTTCGCCGGGCGATGAAGGAGATCGAAGGGGCAGACCCTTCCGACCGCCCTCAGCTGGAGGAGGCGTTGCGTCTGGGATTGCAGGCTTTAAAGGAGGCGCGCTTATGAAACTGTTGCGGTTAGAAGTCCGTCACTTCGGCAAACTGGAGGACTTCGTTCTGGAGCCGAACGCCGGGCTGAATCACTATTGCCGCCCAAATGAGTTCGGCAAGACCACCCTGATCTATTTCATCTACTATATGTTCTATGGCTATAACGCCAAAATGCTGAAAAAATATCTCCCCTGGAGCGGCGCGGAGATGGCGGGCGGTCTGACCTTTTCGCTGGAGGGTCGGGACTGGCGGATCGAGCGCCGCCACCCTGCTAAGGGGATGGAAAAACGGCAGATCCTTTGCCTGACCACCGGCGAGGAAAAGACCTTTGCGAACCAGGAGCAGCCGGGTCCTTATTTCTTGGGGCTGGACGGCGAGACCTTTCTCAGAAGCTTTTGCATTACCCAGGGCGACCTGCTCTTTTCCCGGACGGACGGTCTGGACGTGGCGCTGAAAAATATGGCCGCCACCGGGGACGAGAACGTTTCCTACCAGCAGGCGGAGGAATTTCTTCATAAGGAACACGCAAAATATATGTATCGGGGCAAGACCCAAGGTCCTCTTTTGCTCCTCAAAGAAAAATTAGCGGTGGAGACCGCCGCCTTGAATGAGGCGCGCCGTTCTTTGGACGAGCGGATCGCCGACCATCGGGCGTGGGAGGAGCTGGAAAAGGCGATCCCCGAAAGCGATGGGAAGGTTCAAGCCCTGCGCGCGCAGTTGAAAAAAGCGGAGGGGAGCGATGCACGCAAGCTTTTGGAAAAGCTGGAGGCGTTGCGGCAGAAAAAGCCGATGGATCCGCCGGCCGTATCCAAGGAGCGGCTGAACGCTTGGGACGCGGCTTACCATGAAAAGCAGTCAAGAGAAGAGGAACGTCTGCGGGCGGAGCAGGAAAAAGACCGGTTGGGCGAGCAGCTGGCTTTGGTGAGCCGCTCGGTCGGCCAGTTTGGGTTTCACGATCTGTCCGGTCAGGAATTGGAAAAGCTTCGTAAGCGCGGATTTCCCTGGTGGACGGTCTTTTTGGCAGGCGCCGTTGCATCGGAGGCGGTGGCGCTGTTGGCGGAGCTGGGGATCTTCCATGGAGTAGGTGCCGCGTTTTTAGCGGCGGCCGTGGGAATGGTTATTTTGGAAAAGACCGGCCGGCGGCGGATCTGCCATAAATACGGTACCGCCAATGAGGCGCAGCTGATGGAAAAATGGGCAAAGTACGGAGAAGTCCTCCATCAGCAGCAAGAACTGAACGACGCCTTCCGATCGGCAACCGAGCTGGTAGAAGGCTGTAAAAAAACGGCAGAGACCGCCGGCGCACGGTTGGAAGCCTTGCGTGCAGAGACGCGGATCTTTTCGCCGGAGGAACTGCAGGAGCAGAGAATTCTCTGGGGCGTTTATGAAAATAGCCTTAAGCAGGATCAGTCCGTCCTGCGGGAGCAGACCCTTTTGGGCGGCCGGAGCCGTGAGGAGCTGGAAGCCTTGGCAGAGGGGGCGGAGCTTTTAGAGGTCACCGCCCCAGAAGTCCGGGCAGAACTGAGCCGGGCAGAGGAGGAGAACCGTGCCCTCCGGGTTCGTCGGGACGGATTGGATCCCAAGGCGCTGGAGCGCCGATGGAACGAGATTCGGGAGATGACCAGAACGACCTCGACGATAAAAAAGGAAGTCCGGCAGGGAGAGGCACGCCTATCGGCGGTGCAGACCGCCCTTGGCTGGCTGAAAGAAGCCAACGAGGAGATGAATACCCACTTTGCGCCTAAACTCTGCGGCTTAGCAGGCGCCCATCTGGAGCGTCTGACGGCAGGCCGTTATCGGGCGCTTTTGCTGGATAGTAAATTCGGCATTTCGCTGGAGACCCCTGAGGGAACCTATCCCATCGAGGCCTTTTCTGCCGGTACCCGGGATGCGGTGTATTTCGCGTTCCGCCTGGCGGTCAGCGAATTGCTCAGCGAGACCGTTCTGCCCATGGTATTGGACGACCCCTTTACCAATTTGGACGACGGCCGCCGCAAAGCTGCCGAGGAGCTGCTCCAAAAAGCCGCGGAAACCCGTCAAATTCTCTATTTTTCCTGCCGGGATTGATTAATATAAATTAATGACAAGAAAAAACTATTGTATTTTCAGCGAAAATATTATAAAATAGAAATAGTATATTTGAGGAGGTATGATGTCCATGACCGTAAATAACCATAACGGAAATATTAATATTACCGAAACTGTATTTGCAAATATCGTGGGTCACGTAGCCAATTCCTGCTATGGCGTGGTAGGCATGGCCGCCAAGTCCGCCGGGGACGGCATCGTTTCCCTGCTAAAAAAAGATCATTATGAAAAGGGCGTCAAGATCCTGGCCGAAGAGGATGGGATCATCGTGGAGATGCACATCGTCGTGCTCTATGGCGTCAATCTGCCGGCAGTTACCAGAAGCATTGCCAAGGAAGTCAAGTACAATGTGGAGCAGATGACCGGCTTCAGCGTAAAGAAAGTCAATATCTTTATTGACGGCATTAAGGAGTAATAGGATTATGATTACAGGTAAGCAGTATTGCGAGATGGTCATCTCCGGATGTAACCATATCAGCAATCAGAAAGCGGCGATCAATGCGCTGAACGTGTTCCCCGTTCCCGATGGGGATACCGGTACCAATATGACCCTGACCATTTCTGCCGCCGCCCGTGAGCTGCAGAATATCGGCGAATGTACCATCGCCGAAGCCTCGAACCGTGCCGCCAGCGCAATGCTGAAGGGCGCCCGGGGAAACAGCGGTGTTATTCTCTCCCTGCTTTTCCGCGGAATTTCCAAGGGCTTTAAGGATAAAGAAACCGCTACCGCCGAGGACTTCGCCATCGCCATCGCCGAGGGTGTCAAGGCCGCTTATCGTGCGGTCATGAAGCCCACCGAGGGTACGGTTCTGACCGTTTCCCGCGTGGCTGCTGAGCGGTTGGCAGAGTATGTGGAAAAGAGTAGTAGTCTTTCCGCGGTGGACGCGCTGGACTATTACGTGCAGGAGGCCTATAAGGTCTTGGCCGAGACCCCCGAAATGCTGCCCCAGCTCAAGCAGGCCGGCGTGGTGGATGCCGGCGGTAAGGGCTTTGCCGTTGTGATGGAGGGCGCGCTCTCTGCTTTGAAGGGCAACCCCATCCAGCCCAATGAAGAGCCGGAGCAGGTGGAAGATACCGTCGTAGACGAAGTCTATCTCCGGGAAGAGGATATCAAGTTTGCTTATTGCACCGAGTATATCGTGACGGTGGACGAAACCGCCACCAAGCACAATCCGGCAGAGCTTCGTTCCTATCTGGAGTCCATCGGCGATAGCGTGGTCTGCGTGCCCGATAACGATATTATTAAGGTTCACGTCCATACCAACCATCCCGGCCGCGCCATCGAGGAGGCAATCCGCTATGGTATGCTGGTCAATCTGAAGATTGATAATATGAAGGAAGAGTTCCGCGCCCGTCAGAAGGAGCAGCCGGAGGAGCCTGCCATGGCAGAGCCTACCAAAAAGTATGGCTTTGTTTCCGTCGTGGCCGGTGAAGGCTTGGCGGCACTCTATAAGGATCTGGGCGTAGATACCGTCGTGGAAGGCGGTCAGACCATGAACCCCTCTACTGCGGATATTTTGGCGGCAGTCAATAAGACTCCCAGCGAGGTGGTCTTCGTATTGCCTAATAATAAGAATATCATTATGGCGGCAGAGCAGGCGAAGGAACTTTCTACTGCGAAGCAGGTCGTCGTCATCCCCACCAAGACGGTTCCGCAGGGCGTAACCGCGATCCTGGGCTTTGATGAAAGCATGGAGACGGAGGAGATTGCCGCAGCTATGACCGAGCAGCTCTCCACCGTCCAGACCGCGCAGGTCACCTATGCGGCCAGAGATTCCGTCTTTGATGATCATGAGATCAAGGAAGGTCAGCTTTTGGGTCTTTTGGAAACCAAGGTCACCTTTGTGGAAGACGAGATGGCGGACGTGGTCGGCAAGCTCTTTGAGAAGATGGCCGAAAACGGCGGCTCTTACGTCAATATCTACTATGGTGAGGACGTTACCGAGGAGGATGCCCTGAAGGTGCAGGAGCAGGTGCAGGGCATCATGCCGGATGCAGAGGTGCTTTGCCTGCCCGGCGGCCAACCGGTTTATCATTATATCTTCTCCGTCGAATAATTCCGGACGGACAAAAAAGGCACAGACCGCAGAAAAAGTTTTATATAGATTGGGCTGTGCCAATATTTAAAGTGACTATAAAAGGAAAGAGTTTTTGCTCTTTCCTTTTGAGTTATAAGGAAAAACTCGGCTTAAGCCGAGTTTTGATTAAAATTTTCTGCTATCCGTCGAAATGACCGCTCGGCGTATCGCATACGCCGTCGGGATCATTTCAACGAATTCTGCACTCTTTTTTGTCCGTCCGGGTGTGTGCGTCCTGTTTATTTTTATAAGAAAAACTGCCATTACTTTGGATTTTATGGAAAAGGAGCGCTTAGGGGACAAGAGTAATCCGCATTTCTGCCATTTTAGGCAGGTTCGGATTATTCATGTTTGCTCAACTTTTTTCGGAATGGACGGTTTATTCTTGACAGATTTTAAAGAAATCGCTATAATATATAAAAATGGAGGAATATCGAAGTGGTCATAACGAGGCGGTCTTGAAAACCGTTTGCCCAAAAGGCACAAGGGTTCGAATCCCTTTTCCTCCGCCATAATAAAAAGAGGGCTCAAGAGCCCTCTTTTTATTATGCGTCGTCGTTGAGCCCGCCCGAAAGCCGGGATAGGCTTTTGGGACGGGTGTGTCTCGAGCATCGCAGATTTTTCGCGAACCACCCGGGGCGGTCGAAAAATCAAGAAGCGCAGAGTATCCCTTATGCCATATAACTATAATGAGGTAAAAACTCTAACAAAAGCCCCCTTTCCGCCGCCCTTGGCGGTTCTAACCCTCTTTATATTTATTTAATAATTGACATACCGCCAAATAATATGTATAATAATGGATGAAAAAACTAAGAAAAGAGGAAAATCGGAAATGAAAAAGATCCGTGCAGTATTGATGGATATGGACGGAACCTGCCTGAGCAAGAGCCAGGTTGCGATCTCCATGCGTAATATGAAGGCCATTCAGGACGCCATTAAAGCAGGCGTACATATCATTCCCTGCACCGGCCGGGTGTTTACCATGATGCCTCCCCAGTTGTTGACCCAGGAGGGAATCAGATATTACGTAACCAGTCACGGTGCCCGTGTATATGATAAGGAAACCGGCGAAAGCCTTTATACCGATCTGATCCCTGCCGAGGAAGGCGCAAAGATCTGGGAGATCATCGAGAAAAAGAGAATTTATAACGAAGTCGCCGCCGAAGCAAAGATCTATTTTGAAAAGGACGTGGCAGATAATTTCGATATGTCCACCATTCCTTCTCACCATGCTTGGTTTATCCAGGATAATTGGTATGAGACAGTGGATAATCCCTCCAAATATTTCCGTGAGCATAATATCGGCATCGAGAAAATGAACATTTATCGTATCCCCCAGGAGCTGCAGCAGGAGATCTATGACGCCATCACCGCTACCGGTTTCGTCAGCCATACCCGTCCCGGTGCCGGCCCCAACCTGGAGTTCTTGCATTGCACTCTGGATAAGCTGAATGCTGTGGACGTAGTCCTGGAGAAGCTGGGTCTTACTTATGAGGATTGTATGGCTATCGGCGATAGCGTCAGCGACTATAAGATCTTGCAGAAATGCGGTCTGGGTGTAGCCATGGGTAACGCTCCCGACGATATTAAAGCCGTCGCAGACGTGGTCACCAGTCCGAATACCGAGGACGGCGTTGCAGAAGCTTTTGAAAGGTACGTACTGTAATAAGATGATGAGTAATAAGAAGTTTTTGGTTTGTATCGATTCAGACGGTTGCGCCTTTGACGCCATGGAGCTCAAGCATAAAGAGTGCTTCTGCCCTGCGTATATCAAGCATTTTCGCCTGCAGGCAATTGCCAAATATGCGCGTGACGCCTGGAATTTTGTCAATCTCTATTCCTCCACCCGAGGAATTCACCGCCTGCTGGCGCTCTTGAAGGCCTTTGATCTGCTGGAAAAGAGAGAGGCGGTCAAGGAGCGGAATTTCACGCCCCCGGCCATGAAAGAGTTGCGTCAGTACGTGGCGGACGGCAAGCTTCTCAGCAATGCCGGCCTGGAAGAGTATCTGAAGGAGCATCCCGAGTCGGAGGAGATCCGCACCACCTTGAACTGGTCTTTGGAGGTGGACGAACGAATTGCCGATATGGTGCACGGCGTTCCGTCCTTCCCCCGTGTACGGGAAAGCCTGGAGCGGCTCAGCAAGGATGCCGATATTGTCATCGTATCTGCCACCCAGCGCCTGGCGCTGAAGCGTGAGTGGAGCGAGGATGGCCTTCTGCCCTTGGTCACTGCGGTTAAGGGTCAGGAAAGCGGTAATAAAAAGCAGATCATTGCTTCTTTGAAGGATGCCTATGCCCCCGGTCACGTGCTGATGATCGGCGATGCCCCCGGAGATTTGGATGCGGCGCACGCCAACGGCGCGCTGTTCTATCCTATCTGTCCCAATGAGGAGGTTCGCTCCTGGGCGCGGTTTGGGGAGTGCATAGAAGCTTTCTTAAGCGAGCGGTATGCCGGCGAGATGGAAGAGAAGAATATTGCTTACTTCAATACTCTCCTTCCTGAAGAACCTTCCTGGAAATAAATAAAAAAGAGAAAGAGCGTGGCTCTTTCTCTTTTTTGTTTAAATTCACGCTTGGTTGTTACCGCTCTGCTGGCGATGAATGATCCGCTCCACGACCTTTTTATTGCTCTTAAAACGAGCGAAGTTGATAATGTAGAAGATCATGGCGATGTTATTGAAGAATGCACCCAGCACGATCAGCCCGATGGAGTTGCACCGATCAGCAGTGGCGCGGATATCGGTATACATTTCGCTCATGTACCGCTTGATCCGGGATGCGCATACCAGACCGATCACCGCAAAGGGGACGAAGAGCAGGCAGTAGACTACCATCATGACCGAAACGATGCCCAGCCCGAAAGCCGCTTCCGTTTCAGCATCGATGACCAAGCCGGAGGCTCCGGCAAGCATCAGCAGGGTGAAGAGCAGAAAGATGCCGCTCATGACCAGCGAGAAGATGCCGAAGATGTTCCAGCAGATCCGCTCATATTTCAAAAAGCGGTGGGTGGTATCTAAAAAATCCTTTTCCTCGGCGAAATTAGCCGCCTCCGGATTGGCAGAAGCACCGCAGTATACGCAAAATTGGACGTCGTCTTGCAGTTCTTTGCCGCATTGAGCACAGTATTTCATAAAAAAGACCTCCTTCATT
Source organism: Eubacteriales bacterium (assembly GCA_045541555.1). GTDB lineage: Bacteria > Bacillota > Clostridia > Oscillospirales > QAKW01 > QAKW01. The sequence goes on from JAZQJH010000057.1 coordinate 21,291, forward strand.
GATACTTTCATTATACCAAAACGCGTCGCGTTTTGGTATAATCGTCCATCATTTTCGGTTGCCTGCTGTGCAGGCGAGAAAATTGGACATCGAATAATATCCGCAATATCAGCAGGCGTTGATATTCGCAGATGCTTTGTGCGGATATTATACCATAAACGCAAGGCGTTTTGGCATAATCGTCCATCATT
>JAZQJH010000058.1:0-3488 GCA_045541555.1 Eubacteriales bacterium
GAACTACTCGATTACTACCTTTACAAGAAAAACACAAACGATAATCCCGACAAGCATTCCCGTTCTATTTTTGCTGAGTCCATAAACGAAATGTGCCAGAAAAACGGCTATAAAAAACAGTCCGAAAGGCCTTGACTTTTGGGTTGGACAGAGTTACCATACAGACGACAAAAAACACCTCGGATGCGGCGAGAGCTGCATTCGGGGTGTTTTGCTTGACCACAGTTTATCCCATTTACACGACCGGAGTACACGGAAACAGTGGAGGTAAGAGTGCCGGAAAGCATGTGTTTCCGAGCGGAAATGGGCGGAAACGACCGGAAATAAGCGGAAACAGGTACTCCCAAATTCTTTGGGAGCAAGATGCTGCAGGTTCGAGTCCTGTCACTTCGACCATAAAAAAGAAGTTCTCCTTCGAGAACTTCTTTTTTATTACCCATTTACTACGAGAACCTGCGGCATCTTGCATCGCCATCCCCGAATCAGTTACAATAGATTTTGATTGCATTTGAAATGAATTCTGCGGTGCCTTCTCCGTGGCTATCAATGTTATTTTTGAACCGCTCGTCGCAGACGTACATCTGCCCGAGGCCTGCAAGGATTTCTTTCGTACAGGTATAGTAATGCGCGGTAATATAGGTTTGCAGGTCTTTTACCAGCAACTGCGTCTCGAGGGCGTCGGCAGTGTGTCCGCTCGCTTTACACGTGGCAAATTGGGCGAGGGCGGCGTTCAAGCCGTCGTTTACGCTTTGCCACTGGTCGGAGGTATATTGAGCAGTTTTTTCGGCGTGCTCCCGATAGGCCTCCGTCCCGCCCCATCGTTCTTTGACTTCTATTTCGTAATGGTTCATGCTTACATTCTCCTCTTCGAATAAATCCCTTTGATACTTCAAAACCAAGACGTCGGCGTGGGTTTGGGCGCTCAGGAGTTTGAAAGAGGCGCAGGAGGCGTCCATGAAGAGGGGTTTATCCCCTTTTGCGGCGGCAACGGGTGCCACGACGAGGCTGAGCTCATCAACCAGGTCGGCGCGCTGAAAGGCGCCGTTGATGATACTGCCGCCCTCCAGGAGCAGCGTTTCGGCACCGATCTTCGTTTTGAGCTTATGAAGGGCGGTTGCTACGTCGATTTTTTCTTTGCCGGCAAAGAGGTAGGGAATGCCCATTGCCTGCAGGTAGCCCAGGTAACGCCCATCCACATTTTCCGAGAGGATCTCGATGATCTGGGCGCCATCATAGCCGGGGTCGCCGTCCGGGTCGATGATCCGATTGGATCTCCAGCCCAGTTTTCCGGTCGTATCAAAGGCGACGGCATAAAAGCCCGAAAGGCTTTCCGGAATAAAATCCTCCTTTTCTTTGGGCGGATAGGCGCAAAGATCCGGATACCAGCCGCCGGTAAAGCTGCTCTCCATCGTCACTCTGCCGCAGATAAAGCCCTGCGCTTTCAGGGTACGGTTCAAGTCATAATAGATCTCAGTGGCCTTTTCGCAGGAAGGCATTCCAAGGAAATCTCCCGTTACCTTTCCGTCGATAGAGGTCACCATATGGCAAATAATATAGGGTCTATCCATCATTTCAGCTTTTTTCCATCGGAGAAGGCGTTACCGACCTTTTCGCCGAGCGTCAGATAGGCATAATGCACCGGATCGTAGGTGATGGCCTGAAGCTTAGTCGGGTCGATCTGTCCGTCGGCGTCCAGCACCGCCTCATCGGCACTGACGTTGACGATCTCGCCGATACAGATGCCGTCCTCATTGAATTTCAGCAGTTTGCACTCAATGGTCATGGGAAATTCCTTGATGATGGGTGCGTCCACAAACTCCGATCTTACGGTAGTCAATCCTGCTTTTTGCATCTTATCGGGCACCTGATTGCCCGAAACGATGCCCACATAGTCTGCTTCCACCACGTGGGCGGCGTCGGCGATGCTGACGGTGAAGGCTTTGCTCTCCAGGATATTCTTCGTCGTCTTATGGTCGTCTGCCAGGCAGAGCATGATCTGATCGGTATCATAAATTCCGCCCCAGGCGGCGTTCATACAGCAGGGATTTTGCTCCTTGTCGTAAGCGGCCACGATAAAGACCGGCATGGGATAGGCCCAGGTTTTTTTACCGAAATTTTTACGCATTTTCTTTCTCCTTTAATTTCGAGGGATTTTTGCACAATTTAGGTGAAGCAATGATAATGTATTTCCTCCAGCACCTCGTTGGCGGCGGTGCGACGGATGATGGCTTTGACCAGTTGATCCAGCTCCGTTCCTTCGTTATAATCGGCGGGAGCGAAATATTTGATCCGCCCCTCCTGCATCATTTTACGAACCTTGGTCTGATCGTCGTTGTACACCCCGATGGAGTGCCCGCCGTAGGAATTGACCAGCTTCATGCAGGGGACGTCGGTATCGCTATCCCCGATATACACCATATTCCGAAAGGGAATACGGATCTCATCGGGAGCGAAATAATCGTTTACACCGGGGTCGTTGACCTCCAACACCCCTTTACTGATGCGAAACAAAAACTGCGTTTTATTGGTGTAGTTCACCACCTGCGCCGGCCAGAGCGCCACGCCGCAATCGTCGTAATAAAAGGCGCTGGCGTAGATCTTTTCAAAGACCCCTTTTCTACCCGGCTCGGTGCCGTCGATCATTTCTTTAAGTCCACAGGAGATGATATAATGCTCCACCAATACCCCGTGCTCCCTGCCGTAGGCGGCAATCCGCTCGAACCAATCCGCCACGCCCGGAAAGAGATGCACTTTAGAGCCGTATTCCTCCAAGGTGGACTTGGTGAACAGCAGCTTGCCCCGTGCTTTTTCCATCATTTTGTACATATAGGCAAGGTTCTGGTCCATATCGTTGGACTCCGCCAAGACATTGGACTCCCGCCAGAACTCCTGCACGTCATACCCCACCGACTGGATATAGCCCTGTGCCTGCATATCGTCCGGCGAGAGGGTCTTATCAAAATCATAGCAGATCGCCAAGACCGGCATCGTCTCTTTGGTCTTTCTTTGATACTTTTCCACTTTTTCTCCTCCCTTCGATGAGATCGTAGCTATCATGGATCAGAGGCGCCATTTCCTCCAGGGAGACCGAGCCGTCCAAAAGGACGGTGATCCAATGGGTCTTATTCATATGGTAAGCCGGAAAGATCCTCTGGTGATCCACCACCGCGTAATGCAGGAGCGGATCGCATTTCAGATTAAGGATGTCCGCCCGTTCCGCGGCGGAGAGCCCCAGCCGGCTTTTAGGTGGGTTCGGAATAATAATGCCGAACCACTTTTTATTTTTTCGGTTGCGAAACACCGCCGTATCGGAATCGTTAAACGGGAAGTCCGGCTCTATATCAAAAACTTCGCGCACGTATTGCACGACCTTTTGCGTCATAGTATCACCCCACCCTTATAGTATAAACCGCCCCTTGGCGATTGGCAAGGGGCGGGTTTATTTTTTTTTTTTCTTTGGGCGCCTGATCTTGTTTAGTTTTGGGTTG
>JAZQJH010000059.1:0-85687 GCA_045541555.1 Eubacteriales bacterium
ATACAATCTCTTTGCACCACCGCCGTCGCCACCGTGATAAATGACCACGCAGGGAAGCTTTTCCCCCTCTTTACGGTCAGCAGGACAAGAAAAGATCGCTTCGATCACCGTCTTATCATGGGTATTATACGTCAATTTCCAAGAACGAAAGCTCTTTTCATAGGGAGTATCCATGACTTCCCTTTGAACCTTCAACGGAACGGTATGCAGAAACGCCACCTGCTCCGACCAAAACGCTTCAAAGTCCTCCTTCTTTGTCTGAGGAACGATCATCTTTTTCAGTTTTTCTTCGTGCTGTTTTAAATATTCCGTCATATCGTTTCTCCTTAAAATAAATTGGGCGAAAAGCACCGAAATATGCCGCTTTGAGGCGGGTTCGGATTATTTGCTCCACCCTAAGGAAAAACATAAAAAACATCTCGCCTTGCGAGATGTTTTTTTATATGGTCTGCGCCTTTTTCAAAAGTCTTTTATCTGCAAAAATATTCAACGTAGTGATCCAAGGCTTCCTGGATGACTTTAACGGCCGCTTCCCTGCCCTGTACCTCGCCGGAAACGGTATCCTTATCCTCCAGCGCCTTATAGACGGCAAAGAAATGCTTCATCTCATCAAAGATATGAGGCGGCAGATCCTTAATATCCTTGTACTGATTATAGGTAGGATCGGCAAAGGGGATGGCGATGATCTTTTCATCCCGCCGTCCGTCGTCCAGCATATTGATATACCCGATGGGATAGCACCGCACTAAGGTCAGCGGCTCCAGCTCCTCGGTGCAGAGCACCAAAACGTCCAAGGGATCGTTATCGTCACCGTAAGAGCGAGGAATAAAGCCGTAGTTTGCCGGATAGTGGGTAGAGGTATAGAGTACCCGATCCAGCATGATCAGCCCGGTCTCCTTATCCAACTCGTATTTCTTTTTACTTCCCTTGGAGATCTCAATGACCGCCACAAAATCCTGAGGGTCGATCCGCTTGGGGTCAATATCATGCCAAATATTTCTCATTTTCATTCTCCTTTTTTGAAGAGGTCTTCATTCAAGACGATTTCCATGATTTTTTGATAATAGCCGGAGGGGTTCTCCCGGAACCGCTCCGCCACGTAATAAGCATCCTTGCGATCGGGAACCAACACCCGGTAAGAAAGCATGACCTCTCCCCCCTCACGGATGGTACAGGTAACGGAAAATCCGCTATCCGACGGCTCGATCTCTGCATAGATCTGATCGTCCTCCTGCTTCTGCCGCAGGGTCGCTTTCAAGGCGGCAAGGGTCTTACTCTTCACGTTATGAGGCAGGCGCTGCTCATACTCTGCCACCACCGAAAGTCCTTGCTTGGTGATGCGGTAGCTGCCGGTCTCGTCTAAGGAGGCAATATCGATCATCCCTTTCATCAAGAGCTGCTCGACTGCCTGGGCATAATCAAAATATTCCACCAATCCGTCTGCCATCATGACATCGGTTAACTGCCCCTCCTTGAGGACGCAGTCTGCCTCTTTCAGCAGGTAAAGGATCAGCGCCTTTACGTCCGCTATTTCTCGCAATCCGCCTAATTCCGGCATCGTCATTCTCCTTTTTCATTATTTCATAGGATTATAACACATTTTTGCCCGGAAAGCAAGAGGGGCTTGCAAAGGGCACGCGGATGAATTATAATAGAGAAAAAGGAGCGAAAGAGCATGGGATTATTTAAAAAGAAGAAAGAAAACGACAGTAATTTAGCGTTACTGCGAAAATTGGACAAGCGCGGCATCTCCTCCTTCTCCGAGCGAGATCCCAAAACCTACCAGGAGCGGATCCTGGGTCGGGAAGGCGCTTTCAGCATTACGGAGGAGACCTTGATCATTTCCTGCGGAAACCAAATTCTTTTTCGCCACCCTCTAAAGAATATCAAGGCGGGAGAGCTGATGAATCTTTCGGGAATCTGCCTGAACGTAGGCGAAAAGCGGTACGTGGCTTATTATACCGACGGAAATATCCGAAAAAACAATAAATAAAAAAGGTTGCATCATGCAACCTTTTTTATTTTCATTTTCTATGGTCGGAGACTTTTTTGACGCTCTGAAATTATTCTTCTTCCTCTTCCTCCGCAGGGGGAAGGACTTGAACCTTTAATTTCACGATCCGGCGGCGCTCTACCTTCAATACGGTAAACACCAAATTTTCATAGGTCACCGTATCCTTTTTGTTGGCATACCGTCCTAATAGCTCAACGACAAATCCGCCCACCGTGGCGTTATCATCGTCAAAGTCCCGATCGTCGAAGTCAATCTCATCGAAGAAATCTTCGATCCGCATATCGCCGTCTATCTCGAAGCAACCCTCACAGATCTCTACGATCTCCGGGTCGATCTCATCGCTTTCGTCCCAGATATCGCCGACCAACTGCTCCAGCACGTCCTCCATGGTAAGGATGCCCATGACGCCGCCATATTCATCGGTGACGATGGCCAGATGGCTACGCTGCTTGCGCATGGTGCTCAAAACATCGTCCAGCGGCATGGTCTTATGCACGTAGACCGCCGGCATCAAGGAAGAAAGAATGTTCGCTTCCCGATCCTCGGTCAGATCCTTTAAGACCAGGTTAACGTGAAGGACACCGACGATATTATCAATGGTATCCCGATAGACCGGAATTCTGGAATAGGGAGAACCTAAGATGGTCTCGATCATTTCCTCCCGGGGGGCATCAATATCAATGGCCAGCATATCCACGCGGGGCGTGATGATTTCATAAGCCTGCACGTCCCCAAAATCAAAGACGCTCTGGATCAGCTCGCACTTATCTTCATCAATGACGCCTTCGTCCTCCACCGTATCAATGATGGTTTCCAGCTCTTCCTCTGTCACGGTGGGGGAATTATCCACACTCCGCTTCCAAAGCAGAGAAATGACCTTCATAGAGCCATCTACCAAAATGACCAAGGGCTTGGTAATGATGGAAAGTACGTAGAGCGGAATGGCGAAAATCGTCGAAAAGGTTTCCGGCATAGTCTTGGCCACAACCTTCGGCACGATCTCGCCGCAGATCAGCACCAGCACCGTCATGGCGATGGTGGCAACCCAGGCGTTGGACTCGCCCAAAAGGGTGATGACGATCACCGTCGCCACCGATTCGGAGGCGATATTCACCAGGTTATTGCCGATCAGGATGGTGGCCAGGGCACTTTCATAATTATTATAGATCTTCAGCGCCAGCTTAGCGGCCAGAGATTTCTTTTCCTCGGCGGCATGGCGCAAGCGCACCTCACCGGATGAGGCAAACGCGATTTCAGAGGCGGAGAAGAATGCCGAACAGATCAGGCAGATTACGATAATGATAAAATTACCCATCAACCTCACCTCCGATCAACTCTTCCTCATCATAGATCTCGCCCACCAGCTCTTCGAGAATATCCTCTACGGTGATGATACCTAAGATGCTATCCTCTGCGCGCACGTAGGCAATATGGGTACGCTCCGCAGAAAGGGTGGTCAGAAGATCGTCCACTGGGGTCTTATCGTCGATAAAGACCGGGCTGGCCATCACTTCTTTTACCGAAATCTCCGCGTCCTTCAAATAACGCTTGAGATAGGAACGCATACTGAGGGTACCGACTACCTTGCCGCTTTCATCCACGACCGGCAGTCTGGAATATGTACAACCCTGAATTAAGGGAACGACCACTTCGGCAGGGTCATTTTCTTTTACTTTGACCACGTCGAACCACGGAGTCATAACGTCCTTGACGGTAGACTCGGAAAATTCGATGGCATTTTGCACCAGTTCCTCGGTTTCTTTATCAATATCATTTTCTTCCACGTAGGTTTCGATGATATCGTAAAGCTCATCCTCGGTCACCGTCGGCGTCTCGCCGGCTTTTTTCTTAAAGGGTGCACTGACCAGCTTGCTGATAAAAGAAAACATCGCACTGACCGGAGTCAGCACCTTCATCAAAAAGATCAGCGGACCGCAAGCAAAACGGGCAAAGCTCTCATTGCACGCCTTGGCAAAGGCCTTGGGGATCATTTCGCCGATATAAAACACTATGACCGTCGAAATGATGGTGGATACCGTCACCGCATAGTCGGGCATCGCCTCCACACTGCTAAACAGCGAGTAGGTGAACACCGTAGCCAGGGTAGCCACACCGGCGTGGGTTACGTTATTACCGATCAAGAGGGTGGTCAGAGCCTTATCAAAGTGATCCAACACGTAGAGGATCCGCTTTGCTTTGCGGTCTCCATCCTCCGCCCGATTACTCACCCGGATGCGATTGACCGAAGCCAAAGCAATCTCGGTGCCGGCAAAATAACCGGCCAACAGCAAAAGAACAATAATGGCAATTAAATATTGCGCCGGACTGTCGTCCATTCAAAAACCAACTCCTTTTAGGACATAATTATTTAGTATAATATATCATACATTCCTACTATTTTCAATAGATTTCGCAAAATAAATGCCGCCGTACTCGGTACGGCGGCTTTTCAACGGGATTATTTCAAAGAGTTTACCAGCTCCAAAGAGCCTTCAATGACCTTTTCGGCAGTACCCTTGACGAACCGGGCGGTACGGACTTCATAGCCACCCTCATCAAAACACTCACTCATGGGGAAGTAGCCCTCATAGCCGTTGGAACAGCAGGAAGGCATGGTCAAGGTGAACTTAGAGCCGGCCTTGATGGCCTTGCCGATCTCGGTGAAGGGCTCGCCGGGCAGACCGGCAACCACCCATTCTCCCACCGAAAGGGCGGTGAGATACAGCTCCTTTTCGGGGGGCATGGGCGCGAGACCCATGATCCGCTTGGCTTCCACGTAGTCGGTGACCACCGTCAGATTTTTAGCAAATTCCTTGGCGGCATCTTTGCCTTCCTCCAAAAATACCTTATAGAGTGCGGCGGCATCTGCCATCTGCTCGGGACGCCCCTTATTGAGGGTAACGAAGATATTCTTCTGAGCAAAGTTGATGGGACCGATGGGCAATTCCTCCAAAAGATCCCGTTTCGCTGCTACGGAGGCGGCGATCTTCACGCCCATGTATCGGGACCATTTATAACCGCCGCAGATAGACTTCGGCAGGGAGGTGTCGATATGATTGCTGTCGCCCTGGGCGCCGTTGATATAGACGCAGAGAGAATTCTCCACTAATTTTTCATAGGTTTTGCGAACAAAGCCGGGGTAATCGGCAGAGATCTTGCATCCGCCGATGACGTCGGGATGGACCTGGAAGTTGACAATACCGATCTCTTTGGCGCCCTCACGCTCGATGACCAAAAGCTGGGACTGGGTATCGGGGGGCGAGACCGGCTCCACAATATCGGGATTCTGGCGACCGGGGTTGGTCTGGATAGAGCCATCCTTCATGCGATAGCGACGAACGAAGGAAACCCCCTCCACAATCCCGCGGGTATAGCCCATATAGGTGACCGGCTTCAGATCCTGCACGGCCAGTTCTGCCACGTCTGCAATTCGTGTCACCATCCATTCCACGTGCTCATGGTTAAAGCTAAAGCCTAAATTATCCATCGTACGGGGCCCCAGGTGGGTATGGGTACATTCGATGAATACACCTTCGGTGACGGTACCAACCCGCTCAGCAACCGCTTTCCGAAAGCGGAGCATCAACGGCTGTGCCGTACCCAGATCATCCAGACTAATGAGGAGCGCTTTCTTTTCCCCATCGTCAAAAGCGATGGCGGTTGCCATCAGAGGATCCAGAACTCCGTCTGCCGGACGCTCAAAAAAGTAACCGTCCAGAAACGTCCCCAACGGGGGTGTAATATCAATTCTTGCAAATCCGGCTTGAAGTTTCATTATTTTATTCCCTTTCTTATTTCAAAGAATTTACCAATGCAATGGAATTATCAATAATCGTTTCAGCGATTCCTTTCTTGAAGCGCGAAATTGCTACTTCATAGCCCCCTTGTTCAAAGCAATCGGCAGAAGGAAAATATCCCTCCCCTCCATTTGCCAAGCAAGAAGGCATCGTCAGTGAAAACTGCGAACCTCTTTTAATGGCCTTACCGATCTCGGTAAAGGGTTCGCCGGGAATGCCGGCCACTGCCCAATCTCCCACTGCAAAAGCAGTCAGATGAAGTTCCATTTTATCGGGTAGAACGGACATATTCACGATCCGGATGGCCTCCTGATAACAACTGACCGTCTCGAATTTTCCATCATAGGTTCGTGCCACATCTTTTCCCTGCTCATCAAAAATTTTTTTGAGAGCGACGGCATCCGCCATCTGCTCGGGTCTGCCTTTGTTGAGCGTTACAGAGATATTTTTCTGCCCAAAATTGATGGAGCCGATGGGCAACTCTTCCAAAAGATCACGTTTGGCAGCCACCGATGCGGCAATCTTGGTTCCCATGAACCGAGACCATTTATAACCGCCATTGATGTCTTTGGGCAGAGAGGTATCAATATGATTGCTGTCTCCTTGGGCACCGTTGATATAGACGCAAAGGGAGTTCTCCACCAGTTTCTCATAGGTTCTGCGGACAAAGCCGGGATAATCGGCGGAGATTTTGCAACCGCCGATGACGTCCGGATGCACCTGGAAATTGACGATGCCAATCTCCTTGGCATCCTCCCGCTCAATCACCAGAAGCTGAGACTGGGTATCCGGCTCGGAAACGGGACCTACGATATTGGGATTGAGCCGCCCAGGATTGGTCTTGATGGAACCGTCCTTCATGCGATAACGGCGGATAAAGGACACGCCCTCCACGGCGCCGCGGGTATAGCCCATATATGTAACCGGCTTCACGTCTTGCATCGACAATTCCGCCAAATCGGTCAGCCGAACCACCAGCCAATCCACATAAGAGGGATCCTTCATATTACCATAGTTATCCATGGTGTGTGGCCCTTGGTGGATATGGGTACAATGAACAAAAACACCCTCCGATTCCGTTCCGATCCGCCGGGCGATCTCCCCACGGATGCGGTCTTGCAAGCATTGAGGCATTCCGCAGAGATCCACGCTCATGAGGACAGCTTTCTTTTCCTCATCCTCAAAAGCAATGGCGGTTGCCAGAAGGGGATCCAGAATACCGTCTGCCAACCGCACGCGGTAATAGCCCTGCAGGGAGGTGCCCAAGGGCGGAGTAATGTCAATTCTTGCAAATCCGGCTTGAAGCATTATGGTTTTTCTCCTTTTGTATTGTTATCTTAATTATAGCGCCTCCACTTTGGAAGTCAATGGGCAAGTCGAACATTTTGGACAAATCGGTCATGATTTTTTAGAGATCTTCAAAAGCAAAGGCAGTCCTTACCCCAATTCATTTGGGGTAAGGACTGCCTTTTATTAGTCGTGACGGGTTTCATCGGTAAAGCATTCGCAAAACCGAGCAGAAAAGGAGGGCGCTGTCCCCGCCGCATAAAGATGGGAAATATCGCCGATTCCGCAGACGCGAATGGAAGCAATTCCCTCTCTCCGTTCTTCCGTATGCATGATCGTCACCCCGGAGGGAAGCACCACCGAATTCTGCCAAAAGGTATAGGGTGAGCAGTTCATAATATGGGAAAGCAACACCGATTCCACCCCGTAATGGCAGACCAGTAAAACGGTATCGTGGTTGGGCGCCACCGCTTTATAGTTAATCCCCTCACGGACGTAACCGTGCTTTGCCATCATCTGATCGAATTCCCGGCAGACCTCTTGATAACATTCATATACCCGGCTGTTTTTGATCAAGTCGTTCTGATGCCAAAGATCCCGATTATAAAGATCCTCGTTTTCTGCCATGAATTCCGGAAGCTGATCCCAGGGTGCATTTTCGGTATGCGGATGCATCGGCGCATCCACCTTTGCATAGTCAAACTCCCGAAGCCATTCGCAATACTCCGCTTCCAGCCCCAGCTTCTCCAGAGTGGGAGCGACAGTCATTCTTGCCCGACCGTATATAGAGCAATAGACCTTGGATATATTTTCCTTCACCAATCGATGGGATAATAATTCCGCTTCTCTTTTACCCACTTCGGTCAGCCCGTCCACCGCATAATCCGGATCGGCGTGGCGTGCGATCAAAATCCTCATTTTTTCATTACCTCGTTATAGACTTCGTTTTTCGCCACGCCCCGATCGTTGGCGGCGGCTTTGATGGCGTCCTTTTTGGTCATCCCGGTTTGGACGTAGTAGTCCACGTGGGCGGCAACCGTCAGCTTCTGCCAGAATGCCTCCTTCTGCTTTTTCTCGGCGGCGCCTTCCAATACGAGGACGTACTCTCCCCGCGGATCTTTTTCCGCGTAGTACGCGATCATCTCCGAAAGGGTGCCGCGCTGCACCTCTTCATGCAGCTTGGTCAATTCCCGGCAGAGTGCCACCCGGCGATCCCCGAAGTATTCCAAAAGATCCGCTAAGGTATTGCGGAGCTTTTGGGGTGCTTCATAAAAGATCAGCGTTTCCTTGGTATATTTTAAGCCCTCCAAATGCTCCCGACGGCTTTTCTTCGCCGTGGAGAGAAAGCCCTGGAAGGAAAAACGACCGGTGGGAAGTCCCGAAAGCACCAAAGCGCTGATCAAGGCGCAGGGACCGGGTACCACCGATACCGTATAACCTTCCTCGGTCAGCAGCTTGACCAGATCCTCGCCGGGATCGCTGATGCCGGGCATTCCGGCATCGGTCACTAAGGCGCAGGTCTTGCCCTCCTGAATACGGGAGAGGATCTCCATACCGCGCTCCCGTTTATTGTGTTCAAAATAACTGATGAGGGGCTTTTTGATCCCCATATAGTTTAATAATTTGAGGGTATTCCGCGTGTCCTCGGCGGCAATGAAATCCACCGTCTCCAAGATCTCCCGGCAACGCGGCGAGATATCTCCCAGATTGCCGATGGGCGTCCCCACCAAATATAAAACCGGTTCGCTCATTGGCTCCGCTCCCTTCGATAGATCTTCAACAATTCATCCGACATTGCACCGTCGGCACCATGGAGGATCAGCGTCGGTTCAGCCTCCAGCTCTCGGCGGCTGTCACGCACCGCCTCGATCAAAACCACCATGGGCTTTTCCCCCTCATGCCCCTGCACCAGCCGTAAACGCGAGGGAGCCAGGCGATAGTTTTTCAGTTCCTCTAAAATCTCCGGCAGACGGAAGATGCGATGCACCATTGCCAGCCGACCGCCGGGGCGCAAAAGATACGATGCGGCGGAGACCACGTCCCGCAGGGTACAGGCCACCTCCCGGCGCGCCAGCTCCCGATGGGGATTTTGCCCCAAAATGCCGCGCCCCATCGGCTCATACGGCGGATTGACCGTCACTAAGTCGTATGCGCCGCCCGGGCAAAGGGTTTTGATCTCTTTAAGATCCCCCTCGATAACAGCAAAGCGATCCTCGCACTGATTTTCCCGGCAGGATTTTCGCAAAAGCCGGCAAAGCTCCGGCTGCAGCTCTAAGGCCTCCGCCCGATCCGCATCCCCTCTTGCTAAAAGCATAAAGGGTACGATGCCGGTACCGCTGCAAAGGTCGATCATCCGCTCGCCCTTTTTGCACCGGGCAAAGTCCGCCAAAAGGACGCCGTCCGTCCCAAAGCGAAAGAACTCCTTATTCTGCCAGATCTGCCAACCGTTCAGCTGCAGATCGTCCAGTTGATCCAAGGCTTCCATCAGCGACCCTCTTTAAAGGCTTTGATCCGCAGATCTTCGCCGTAAAAATAGCAATAGGTGAAATGCCCCACCAATCGGGAGACGATCCGCTCGTCGTAAGCCTTCTGGATGCCCTCCAAATTGAGGTTGGTGGAAAAAAGCATCGGCTTATTCGTCCGAATGCGCTGGTCGATGAGGTCGGTCAGCGTTCCCACGGTATAGGGGGTGCGGCTTTCGGTGCCCAGATCGTCGATGATCAGCATATCCGCGTCAAAGAACTGGCTAAGCGTCCCCTCTTCGTCTTTAAAGCGAGCCGCCTCCAGCCGCCGCGCCAATTCCGGTGCGCTGATATAGATCACGCTCTTTCCCTGCTCCAAAAGTGCTTTGGCAATGGCGGTGGAAAGATAGGTCTTCCCCAGCCCGGTAGCCCCCACAAACAGCAGGCTCTTGGTCTGCCGATCGAACTGCTCCGCATAGTTTTTACAAAGCCGATAGATCCGCTCCATATTATCTCGGGGAGAAAGCAAGCCGTCCCGGGCTTCGGTATCGAAGATCGAAAGATCAAAGTTCTCAAAGCTTTGATGGGTCAGCGACTGATCCAGATTGGAGCTGCGGAAATTCTCCGCGATCAGCTCCCGGCGGAAGCATTCACACATCCCTTCCGGACCCATGCCGGTATCCCGGCAGTTTTCGCACTGAAAATGCGGCTCGATATCCGCATGAACGGACTTTAAAAAGTCCTCTCTCTTTTGCTGGAGTGCTTCCAATTCGGCTTTTGCGGCATCCGCATCGCCGAAGGTGGCCATGGCCATACAATAGCGGCTTCCGGCCTCGGTGATGGCGCGATCCATCTCTAAAAGGCAGGGATTCTCCTGATAAACGCGCTCCCGGCGCTCCGCCGCCTGCCAGACCGCTTCTGCATGACGGGTGGCAAAGGCCGCCCAAAGTTGCTCTTTATTCATCATTTACCCTCCCCCTGCATCATGCCGATGCCCAATTTTTCCAGCTCCGAAAGGCCGGTGTGCTGCTGACGGCCGGTATGTACCTCTTCCCGGATATCCGATACTTTTTTATAGCCGGCCTTATGCCAATTCTCCAAAATCGTATTGATGTAGTTAAAGACCATCTTGCCCTTGCTGTCCATACACCGATTGTAGGCCTCGACGATCAATTCCTCGGAAAGACCCATTCCCACCCAGGCGGTAATGGTCTCGCGCTGCTTGGCGGAGAAGTTGGTGGTGATGCCGAAGGCGCGCTTCAAGCGGTTCTCCAGCTTGCGGTAGTCTTCCAGCTCCCGGATCTTTTGCTCCGCCAGTTCGAAGGTCGTGATACCGTTATCGTACCAATCCACAGACACCGTCTCCAGATACCGGGCGGTAAATTTATCAATACTATTGCAATAGGCCACGATCTGGACGATCATTTCATGAGAAAAGTGCAGATTTTCCGCCATATTATAAAGTACCAGCAAAAGGGGCTGATTGACCACCTTACCGGTAATGCGCTGCACCTCTGCCACCATGGCGCGGAAGTCCTCGCCGGTCTCCTCCAGGATGATGGTAGGCTGCACCCGAGGCAGTTCGCGGGGTAATACTGTCTTGACGGCAGAAACCAGCCGCAGCTTGCCGTGCTCTAAGGTGAAGATATGCTCCTTGACCCAAAAGTCAATGGCAGGCTCCACTTCCTCCGGCTTCAGATTGCAAAACTGCGCGATGGCGGCAGCATCGTGCGCCATGCGATCGTACCGCAGTAAAAAGAGCAGTACCTTCAGTTGGGCACCGGTGGCAATATTCAGCAGCCCGTCCACCACCCGACTGGGAACCGACACGCACTGCATTCTGGTATCTTCAAATTGATATTTCATAAAAACCCCTTAAACAGTATAGATAAATTCATTATATAAAAGTTCTTGCTAAAAATCAAGTTGAATGATAGAATATATTGAAGCGAGGTGGCGTAGTATGATATTTGATAAGTTTAAAAAAGAACGCTACATGGTAGTGGGGCTGGGAAATCCCGGCAAAAAATATGAAAACACCCGTCACAACGCCGGCTGGATGGCGCTGGAGGTGCTGGAAAAGGAATTTGGCGCAACCCCCTTTGGCAATAAGCAGACCGCCACCCTGACCAAGGCGAAGATCGACGGTAAAGAAGTACTTTTCGTCCGTCCGCTGACATTTATGAACCTTTCGGGAAAGGCGGTCAACGAGGTGGGCTCCTATTATAAAATTCCGCAGGAGCATATCATCGTCATTGCCGACGACGTCTCCATGGACGTAGGCCGGATGCGCATCCGGGATAAGGGCAGCGACGGCGGTCACAACGGACTCAAGGATATCATCCGGGTGCTGGGCAACCAGCAGTTGATCCGGATCAAGCTGGGCGTCGGGCAGAAGCCCCATCCCGACTATGATCTGGCCGACTGGGTTCTGGGTAAATTTACCAAAGAGGAAAAAGCAAAGCTGGAAGAAACGTTGCTGGCGGTTCCGGGCGCTGTAAAGCTGCTGCTGGACGGCGACGTGGCAACCGCGCAAAATCGGTTCAACAGGTGAGTGCATGGATCTTTTATCACTCTTAAAGAGTGAGCCGGCGCTTCGGGATCTCCCCCTTTCGGGTGCTCGCCCCATTGCCGTCAACGGCTTGCAGGGGCAAAGCAGTATCTTGAGCGCCGCCTTTCTCTGCAAAGAATTTCATCATAAGGGAATTTTCGTCACCCGTCAAGAGGCGGGGGGCGCTGAAATTCTCGGGGCTTTGCGCGCCCTTTTGGGCGAAAAAGTCTATTATCTCCCGGAGCGGGACTTTCTTTTCGACGAATACTCTGCCCGCTCGCAGGAACGGGAAAACGCCCATGCGGAGGTCCTCAAAAAGATGCGCGCCGGGGACTATACCATGATCGTCGCGCCCATGAGCGCCCTTTTGATGCCCGTTCCTCCCCCGGAGGAATCGGTGGAGGATCGGCTGCTTCTCAAGGTCGGCGTTTCCTACGAGCTGGACGATCTGACGGAATATTTGACGGAGCATGGTTATACCGCCTTTGAGCTGGTGGAGGGAAGCGGAAGCTTTGCGCGCCGGGGCGGTATTCTGGACATCTTTTCCCCCAACTATCCCGACCCCATCCGGGTGGAATTTTATGGCGATGAGATCGACCGCATCGTCTTTTTTGATGCGCTGACCCAGCGTACCCTGGAAACGGCGGAATTTGCGGAGATCGTCGGATGCCGCTCCAGAAAGGGAGAGGAACAGCGGCTTTTGCCCATCCTTTCCCAATTGGAGCATCCCGGCGCAAAGGCAGATCTGGAGCGGCTGCAAAACGGACGCACCATCGCCGCCGACCGCTATCTTCCCCTCTTGTATCCCACCCTTTTTACCCCCTTGGATCTCCACGACGGACTCCTCTTTATCGAAGAATATGCCAGCCAGCAGAAGGTCTTCTCCTTTATGGAATGGCAGCTGCAGGAGGAGATGACCCGCCACGCGGAAAAAGGAGATTATATGGCAGACGGCACCTACTTTTTGAGCCGGGAAGCCTTTGAGGACCGCTGGTGCGGCAAGACCCTCCTCTTCTCCGCCGTCACTCCTGCTACCGACCGCCCCTTGGGCGATCTTCGGCAAATCCGGGTCTTGGAGGATCGCATTCCCTTTTATCAGGAAGACGCGCTTCTCCATGAGCTTCAGCGCGCCACCGAAGAAAAATATACCACCGTCCTGACCGGAACCGCCGGGCGAATGGCGGAATTGAAGGCAACCCTTGCCGAAAACCATCTCCCCCTTTCCGACCAACCGAAAAAAGGGGCAGTGACCTGCCTGGAAAGCCCTCTATCCTTTAATTTGCGCTTCCCGGATGCCGGGCTTCTCCTCCTTTCGGATGGCAATAAAAAGGCAGAAAAATCCCGCCACAGAAGCGGTATCAAAGGCGAAAAGATCCGCTCCTTCAACGATATTACACCGGGTGATCTGGTGGTGCACGTCTCCCACGGCATCGGTGTCTATAAAGGCATCCGCCAGGTAGAAAACCAAGGCGTGACCAAGGATTATATCGTCATTGGCTACGATAAAGGGGATACCCTTTTCGTCCCCTGTCCCCAGCTGGATCTCATCTCCAAATATATTGGTACCGCCGAGGATCGTACCGTCAAGCTTTCACGCCTGGGCGGCACCCAATGGGAAAAGACCAAGGCCAAGGTCAAAAACCAGTCCCGGGAAGTGGCACGGGAGCTGATCGCCCTCTACGCCAAGCGTCTCAACGCACCCGGTGCCCCCTGCGATCCGGACACCGATTGGCAGCTTCGCTTTGAGGAGCAATTCCCCTATGAAGAGACCCCCGACCAGGTGCGGAGCGTGGAGGAGATCAAAAAGGATATGGAGCAGCCCTATCCCATGGATCGCCTGCTCTGCGGCGACGTGGGCTTCGGTAAAACGGAGGTGGCGCTCCGGGCGGCCTTTAAAGCAGTAGACAACGGCTTTCAGGTGGCGCTTCTCTGCCCCACCACCATCCTTTCGGAGCAGCATTATCTCACCGTCAAGGAGCGGTTTGCCGACTTTCCCATCAATGCGGCGGTGCTGAATCGGTTCCGCACCCCCAAGGAGACCAAAAAGATCCTCTCGGATCTGGAAAGCGGCCGGTTGGACATCATTATCGGTACCCATCGCCTGCTCTCCGGCGATATTCACTTTAAAAAATTAGGACTCCTCATCATCGACGAGGAGCAACGCTTTGGCGTCAAGCACAAAGAAAAGATCAAGGAACTCTCGGTGGGTGTGGACGTCCTGACCATGAGCGCCACTCCCATCCCCCGCACCCTCAATATGGCGCTTTCTGGCATTCGGGATCTCTCCATCATCGAGGATCCCCCGGCGGATCGCCAGCCGGTGACCACCTACGTCTTAGAATATGAGGAGGATCTGATCCTCTCCGCCATCGCCCGGGAGCTCAAGCGCGGCGGCTGTGTCTTTTATATGAAAAATGACGTGGAGGCCTTAGAGCGCATCTCTGCCCAGCTTTCCGATAAATTGCCGGAGGCACGCATCGCCGTCGGTCACGGCAAGATGACCGGTGCGGAGCTGGAAAAGACCTGGGAACGGGTGCTCAAGCATGAGGTAGATATTCTCATCTGCACCACCATCATCGAGACCGGCATCGACGTCGCCTTTGCCAATACCCTCATCATTGAGGACGCCGATCGCTTAGGGCTCTCTCAGCTTCACCAGATCCGGGGACGGGTCGGGCGGAGCAGTACCCGCGCCTACGCCTATCTCACCTACCGCCAGGGCAGTATCATGAACGAGGTAGCCGCCAAGCGGCTTGCCACTATCCGGGAATTCACCGAGTTTGGCAGCGGACTTAAGATCGCCATGCGCGACCTTGAGATCCGGGGCGCCGGCGCACTGCTGGGCGAAAAACAGCACGGACAGATGAACGTGGTGGGCTACGATATGTATATGCGCATCCTCAAGGAAGCGGTGACCGAGGAGCAGGGCAAGACTGAGCAACCCCAGTCGGATTGCGCCATTGATATTTCGGTCAGCGCCTTTATCCCCAAGGAATACGTTCCCAGCGAGAAGACCCGGATCGATCTTTATAAAAAGATCGCCGCCATCTCCTCCACCGAGGATTACGACGATATGATCGACGAGCTTTGCGATCGGTTCTCCGATCCCCCTGCGCCCATCCTAAACCTGATGAAGATCGCCTTTCTCCGCGCCATGGCACGGGAAAACGGCATCTTAGACATCAAGCAAAAGCAGGATGCCGTCCTCTTCTTCGTCTGCGAACCGGAGCCGGAGCTACTATCTAAGCTGGTGCACGCCATGAAAGGGCGCGTCCTTTATTCCATCGGCGGAAAACCCTATTTCACCCTCAAGATCGCCGACCGCGATAATCTCTTGGAAGAGATCAATCACTTCCTTATAACTTATCAAGAATTGAAAAAATAAACAAAAGGAGGCATTTAATGTTATGTTGAGCAAAACAAAAATAACCATGCTTTTAAAAGAAATGAAAAAAATCGACCAAGATGCCGAAATTGTTCGTAATTATATCACTCTTGCTGTGAAAATTTGGAATCATGAGCATCCTGACGATCCACTGAATGAAAGAACGATTAAGAATTTAAACGCCACGATTGAAGATCTTATTAGCGTTTCTAAAGATGTCGTTATTTAAAGAATATTGAAATAATAAATATCCCTCCACTAAGTGGAGGGATATTTATTATTCTTTTAATGGAAATTTTAAAATAAAGGTGGTGCCCTCGCCGGGGGCGGACTGTACCTCGATGGTGCCGTCCTGCTGCTCCATCAGTAGTTTTGCGATGGGGAGCCCTAAGCCGTAGCCTTTTTCATTATGGGAGCTATCCCCTTTATAAAACCGCTCAAAGATATGCGCCGAGACCTCCTCCGCCATACCGACGCCATCGTCGGTGACGCGCAGGGTGCTCTCCTCCAGCTCCAGGCTGATCTTTCCGCCGGCGGAGGTGAACTTCACCGCATTGTCCAGCAGGATGGTCAGGATCTGGCGCATCAGGGAAGGATCGCACCAAGCAGAGCCCTCTCCCCGAAGCGTAAATTCCCGGTCGGGGTTCATCATCCGAAAGTCCTGCAAAAGCTCACTAACAAGGGATGCCAGCGTTACCTGCTCCGGATGCGCCTTGCTTTGGCCGTTTTCACTGCGGGTGATATAAAGCAATCGCTCCAAAAGCTCCTGCATATTGGCAGACTGGGATAGGATGGCCTCCAGCGCCTCCTCCCGTACTGCCGGATCCTCTGCGCCCCAACGGGCAAGGATATCCGCATAGCCGTGGATTACCGCAAGGGGGGTTCTCAGCTCATGGGAGGCATCCGCCACGAACTGCTTCTGGCGTTCGTAGGCATCCTCGATCTTATCCAACATATTATTATAAGAATTAACTACTTCCACCAGCTCGGAACGGATGTGCTCGGTATCCAATCGGTCGGAAAGACGGGCGGCAGACATCTCCTCCATCGCCCGACCCAGCACTCCGATGGGGCGCAGCTGCTTGCGCGCCGTCCGATAGCCGACGAAATAGCTGATGCAGAGCACCAGTGCAATGGAGATCAGCATCAGATTGACGACCAGCGAAAGCATGGCGTTTTCCGCCTGCATATTCTTCGCAAGATTAAGGGAATATACCCCCTCATCGGTGGTGATCTTTTTAGAATAGACCAGTAACGTATCGGTTTGATAACGGTGGGTGAATGGCTCTTCCCAGTTTTGGTTATAGGGCAGTTTTCCGGCAAACTCCGAAAGACCGCAGGAATAGACCTCCGTCCCGTCCTCCCGATAAAGGGAGACGTTTACCGCATCCTCCGCCGCCATACGCTCGGCGATCTCCCGACGTAAGCCGCCGGCTTCTAAAGTGCCGGCCAGCGTCAAAATTTCATTGGTAGCACGCCGATCCACCGTATAATGGGCGGCGGCGGTGACGAACATACTTTGCAATAAAGCAAATGCCAAAAAGATCAGCACGTAGCTCAGCGTCAGACTGCCGACTAATGATTCCGGCGCGTGCTCAGTAACGATCCGGGTAATACTGCCCAGTTCTTCCCGCAGTTTTTTCTTCAAAATATCGCGCTTTTCCAGATAGATCGCCTTTTGCAGATAAGCCTCTTTTTTAAATTCCCGCTTTTCCGCGCGGATCGCCTTTTGCGCCGCCTTCCGGTTCTCTTTGGTTGCAGATTTCTTCTGAAATTTCAGCTCCGCCTTGCGGATCTTATGGGCATATTTCCGCTGGGTCTTGCCGCCCTTATAATCCAGCTTTAATTCTTTTTTTCGGCGTTTATACGCCACCTTCAGTTCCTGCTTATTCATCGTCGGCTCCAAAGGCGTAGCCCATTCCCCGGACGGTGCGGATATAATGCACGCCAAAACGATCGTCGATCTTGCTTCTCAAATAGCGGATATATACATCGATCAAGTTGGTATCACCCATGTAATCATAGCCCCATACCTCACGCAGGATCTGCTCTCTTGAGCAGACCGCGCCGGGATGCTCCATGAAATAGATCAACAGTTCAAATTCTTTCCGGGTCAAGGTCAGCTCTTCCTCGCCGAAAAAGGCACGAAATGCCAATCTGTCTGCCCGAAGCTTTCCGGCAGAAAGGACGGTCTCCTCCCCGGATGGCTGGCGATGGCGCAGCGCAGTACGGACACGGGCGGCTAACTCCTGCATGGAGAAGGGCTTGACCATATAATCGTCTGCCCCCAGATCCAAGCCCTGGACCCGATCTTCCACCTCGCCCCGGGCGGTCAGCATGATCACCGCCACCCCAGACTGACGGCGCAGCCGTTCCAATACCGCAAAGCCATCCAGCTTGGGCAGCATCACGTCCAGCAATACCAGATCGTAGCCGCCGCTTAAAGCCATAGCCAGTCCTGCTTCCCCGTCGTGGGCGCAGGCGCAGAGATAGCCCTCACGCTCCAGCTCCAGCTGAATCATACGCGCAATATGCAATTCATCTTCGATGATCAAAATTTTTTCTGCCATAAAAAGCCATCCTTATTAATCATTATTATTATTCTAACATATTTTTTTACCAATGACAACCCATGCATTATGGATTGATTTTTTAGAATATCTGTGGTAGAATACATATTGAAAATAAATAAGGAGACTATAAATATGGCAAGCGAATACGGAAATGATTTTATCGTCCTGACCGATGAAGACGGCCGGGAGCTGGAATTTGAAGTCCTGGGCAAGATTGAGCAGGACGGCATCTCCTACGTGGGTCTGATCGAGCAGTTCGACGATCCCCAGGAGCAGCTGGAGAGTGACGGTCAGTTGGTCGTCCTCAAGGCCATCGAAGATGATAACGGCGAGGAATTGCTGGTCACCATCGATAACGAAGAACTGGCGCGCGTCCTCCCTGCCTTTGAAGAGGCGCTGGGCGAGGAATACGACATCGACGAAGAAGAATAACAAACACCCTGCGGTGTGCGTAATCTACACTACTTTGAGCCTACAATTTTGAATCGGGAATGCGTTCGGGCGCTGTGAGCATGCCGGCCCTGAGTTTTTACTCAACGTCGGAAGCCTGTGAAGCCAACCCGGCTACTACCCACCTGACAACGTCAGGGATCAACTGTGTGTAAATTACGGCATCTGCGGGGCATTGTTTTTTTGAGGAGGATCCTCAAAAAAACAATGCCCCGTTCGTCATATAGGAGATTATTTTATGGAACGATTTATCAGAACTGAAGCGTTGGTCGGAGCGGAAGGGCTTGCAGCGCTCCAAAACGCACATATCGCGGTGGTCGGACTTGGCGGCGTGGGCGGTGCGGCACTGGAGGGCTTGGTGCGCGCCGGCATCGGCCGCATCACCGCCATCGACGGCGATACCCTCTCAAAAACCAATTGCAACCGTCAGCTTTTAGCCCTCTCCACCAATATCGGTCAAAGCAAGGTGGAGGCCGCCCGGGAGCGGATGTGCGCCATCCATCCGGGGCTTCAATTTACCGGGCACACCGCGTGGGTACAGGCAGAAACGGCAGAAACCCTCCTCCCCAAGGATGCGGATTTTATCGTGGACTGCATCGACGATGCCCCGGCAAAGCTTTTACTGGCGGAATTCTGCCGTCAGCACCAAATCCCCCTCATCATGTGTATGGGAACGGGAAACCGCCTCTCCTCTGCCGGTTTGCAGACTGCTAATTTTGACCGCACCGCCGGATGCCCTTTGGCAAAAAAAATGCGGCTTCTTTTGAAAAAATCCAGATTTCGCAAGGTGCGGTGCCTATATTCTAATTCTCCGGTCGCCCCGGCCTTCCCGGTGGAAGACGGCGGAAAACGGACGGTGGGCTCCATCTCCTACGTCCCGACTATCGCCGGAATGAAGCTGGCGGAGCATATCGTCTGCCGGCTCTTAAATCACGAAACTGAAATGGATATTCCAAAATAAAAATCCCCCGTTGAGGCACACTTCGCAAGGAAATGTGCCTCAACGGGGGATTTTTTGGTTTTATTTTCCTAATAATTTTGCTAAAAAGGGGCGATGCACCTTCAAGGCGCCCTTGGGGCAGAACTCCTGGCAGCAGAAGCAACGGATACATTTTTTGCGGTCGATCCGCGGCTTTTTCTCCACCATGGTGATGGCATCCGCCGGGCAGACCTTTTCGCATTCCCGGCACCCCACGCACTCCGGGGGCGTGAGAACGGGGCGAGAGGCCAGCGCGCGGTCGATAAAGGCGGCAGTCAGCTTGCCGAAGAATTTTTCCGACTCCCGATTAAAGCGCAGGCTTCGTACCGTTTCCACCTTTTGATAGTCGGGGATGATAAATTGCCGCCAATCCTCGCCGACGGTCTCCAAAGCTTCCGGGCTTTCGGGGATCAAGCCCCGGCGAATGGCGGCAGCCAAGGTGGGCACCTCCTGGGGCGTCAGTCCGATCACCGCACTGCCGATCAGATCGGCGGCGTGGGGATTTTTCGATGCAATCAGCATCCCCACCGGGCGGGGCGTACCAGCGGTGGGGCCGTTGCCCTCCATGCCCACCACGCCGTCGATGATGGAAAGGCAGGGCTTAAAATATTCATCCAGATCCACGATCATATCCGCAAACTGCGCCGGCTCCGGAAAGCGATAATGATATTCCGGCTTGACCGTCCCGGGGACGGCGCCAAACATATTCTTCGCCGCGGCGCTCATGCTCATCATACCGTGGGTTTTTAATTTACAAAAATTGATAATTGCATCGCATTCGTCCAGCCAACCGGTATAGGTGAAGGCCTTAGCGGCGCGTGCTTCCGGAAATTCCGCCTCTTTGACGGAAAAGTCATGGTTCAGTTCGGCACCGGCCGCCACCGCGTCTTTCATCCCGGTCACCGCATACACCCGATCTAAATAAACCTTATTATAGATACCGCCGGGGCTATCGCCGATGATCACGCGCGCTCCGCGCTCCTTCAAAAGACGCACCAGCCCCATCACCAGAGACGGATGGGTAGTGGCCGCCGCTTCCGGCTTAATAAAGGTGATGAGATTGACCTTCAGCCCCACCACCATGCCGGGCGTCACCCAATCCAGTCCGCCCAGGGGTTCCAGTAACGACGCTAACGCCGCCTGAACCTCTGCTTCTTCATAGCTTCTGCATTCTGCAATAGATACCCTCATTTTATTCTCCCATACTTTTCAAAAACTGCGGAATATCCGAAAGACATTCCGCAGTTTTTTCTTTATAAATCTTCTTCGGTCAAGACTTCAATTCCATGGGCACTTAAAAGTGCGGCGGTGATGCCGTCGCCGGAAATAAGCGTCCGGGTAAAGCTCCCGTCGTAGACGGCGCCCTTTCCGCAGGAAGGACTCTTGGCCTTGAGAATCGCCTTGGTGATCCCCAGCATTTTGCAAAGCCGCAGGGCTTCCTCCGCGCCCTTACGGTACTGCTCCGTCACGTTCTGCCCCTCGGCATTGATCACCGCATCCCCCCGGATCTCGGCCGGCGGACGCGGAGTCGAAAGACCACCCATACATTCCGGGCAGAAAGGGATCAAATCAAAGCTTTCGGTCAATTCCAACGCCTTTTGGCAGGGCTTGGAACGGCCGTCGTAGCGGCAAGCCTGCCCCAAAAGGCAAGCGCTGATCAAAGCCTTCATTTTATTTTGCCTTGGCATTTTCGTGAACCAGGTCTACTGCATAATCCAGAATAGCCTGATCTGCCACGACCTCTTCGCCTACTGCATTGATATACTCATCCGCTGCGCTATAGCCGTATTTCGCGGCGTACTCCTCGGCAACCGCATCCAAGATCTCATCAGTCATGGTATAGCCCTCGGCCTTGGCGATGGCATAGGCGGTCAGCTGGCTTTTAACAATATTTTCGCCATAGGACTGCGCCTGCTGCTCAAAGATCTCCATGGTCATATTCTGCTTCTTCACAAAATCCTCCAGAGAGGTGAAAGAATTCTGCTTGGCGACGGCCTCATAATAGTCCGTAAACTCCTTAACGGAATTCTTCACCAGCTTCTCGGGCAATTTCTCTTCGAATTTCACATTGGCAAGGACGGTGTTCCAAAGGGTATTGGTATCGCTTTCCTCGGCGGTTGCCTTTTTCTCGTTCTCTAAGCTCGTCCGGAGGTTGGCCATATAATCCTTGGCGGTCTTCACCTCTTCGTCCAGCTCGTTCGCAATATCGTCGGTCAGTTCCGGATAGCTGGTGCGCTCTTCCACGTAGTTGATCTTCACTTCGAAGACAACGGCGGCACCGTTCAGCTCCTCGTTGCCGTAATTTTCGGGGAAGGTCAGATTCAGCTTGACTTCAGAGCCGACCGCTTTACCCACCAAGCCCTCTTCAAAGCCATCAATAAACTGACCGCTGCCGATGGTCAGGGACTGATCCTCAGCAGTACCGCCGGAAAAAGCGACACCGTCCTTCAATCCTTTATAATCGATATTCAATTTATCGCCGATCTGAACGGTTCCCTCTTTGATCTCGAGGTTTTTCTCGATTTTAGCATAACCCTTGTCGTCCAAAGCATCATTGAGTGCAACCGTCACTTCGTAATCCGTCACCGCGGTGGCTGTCGGGGTATAGGAAATGCCTTTATACTCTCCCAGCGTCAGATATTTTTCCGTTTTTACTTCCGCAAAGGTAGCAGGCCCACCGCAGGCAGTCAGGGTCAAGAGCATCGCCAGCAGCAGGGCGAAAATGGCCGTCTTTTTCATGAATTCAATTCTCCTTTTAATTCGTTTACAGTCTTTTGCAGGAGCTGGCGAACCTGTTCCGGCAATTCCTTTTGTTGTTCCTTCGTCAAGCCCTCGGTGGGGATGGGCGGCAGAACCTGCACGAGCACCCGATCGCTCCGCAGTTTTTTACCGTTGCCCTCAAAAAGCTTATAGGTTCCTTCGATGGCCACCGGCAGGATGGGGGCTTCCGCCTTAGTCGCCATCATAAAGGCACCGCCTTTAAAATCCAAAAGCTCGCCGCCATTATTCCGGGTTCCCTCCGGCGCGATGGTGACGTTGATCCCTTTTTTCAAAAGCTCTGCCCCTTTCTTGATGCAGAGCATCCCGGCGCGGGGAGAAGACCGATCAATGAAAATACAATGCCCGGCTTTCATCCAGGAGCTAATGCCCGGCGCCTTTTCCAATTCTTTTTTGGCAACCATGGACTGGGTATTGGGCATATGCCCGATCAGGACAAAGGCATCCAACAAGCTTTGATGGTTATACGCCGTCAGGGTGGCGCAGTCCGGTATATTTTCCAAGCCGCGCACCTCCAGCTTCATCCCCATGACCTTGATACACCGCCGGCAAAAGCCGACGATCTTCTTTCGGCAATAGTTCTCATGCTTTTGGGGATCCTTTTCCAGCAGCTTCGCTTTTAATAACGCAGGCAGATTTACAACAAGATAGCCTGCCACGTAGATGAGCATTCCGATGGTTCGCAGCATCGTGCCCCCTCCTTTTTTCACATTCGTATTTTAATAGTATAACATAGAAAAGGAAATCCGTCAATGAACGGCATATTAAATCTTGATTAGTACTTGCTAATTTAATATATTTTTATTATAATAGGAAATATCTTTGTTCAAAACAGAAAAAATATGAATTTTACTTGCATTTTTGAAACGAGTGTGTTATTCTGTTCATGTTACAAAGTCAATTGTCCTCCTATGGTGGACAATTTTGAAAAATGTCTTATCATAAACGACAGGAGCAAAAGAATGGTAATTGGATTAATGGGCTTCGGTACTGTAGGCGCCGGTGTATATGAGTTGGCAAAGGGGCAGAAGGATCTTGAGATCCGCTATGTCCTGGATCTCCGAGAGATCGGGATCCCGGAGCTGACCCACCGGGCAGAGGATCTTTGGGAAGATGCCGAAGTAGATACCGTAATTGAAGTATTGGGCGGTCTGCATCCGGCTTACGAGTTTGTTTCGGCGGCTCTTCGGGCGGGAAAAAACGTGGTGACTGCCAATAAATATCTGGTAGCAAGCTACTATGACGAACTGTTGGCGCTGGCCAAGGAGCATGGCTCCACCTTCCGTTGCACCGCCGCAGTAGGCGGCGGCATCGGCTGGCTGACCGCCTTGGAGCGTGTCCGCCGTCTGGAGCCGGTGCTGGCGGTAGAGGGTATCATGAATGGTACCACCAATTATATTCTGACCAATATGACCGAAAATGGGCTTTCTTTTGATACTGCCCTTTCCGAGGCGCAGGCTCTGGGCTATGCGGAGGCAGATCCCTCGGCCGATATCGACGGCAAGGACATTATGCACAAGCTTCTCCTATCCGCCAACGTAGCTTTCGATCTCTCCCTCAAGGTGGAGGAGATCCCCGTATGGGGCATCCGGCATATTACCGACGGTGATATCTGCGCCTTCAAGGAGCACGGTCTCACCTGTAAGATCCTGGGCAAAGCACGCCGGGACGGCAATCGCATCGCCGCTTACGTAGTTCCTATGGCGCTGCCTCAGTCGCTGACCGCCGCAGTCCCCACCAACTTCAATCTCATCACCTATGAGACGGAGTATACCGGAAAAATGAGTTTCTACGGCCAGGGTGCCGGTCGCTATCCCACCGCCGCCAACGTGGTGCAGGATTGCCTGGATATGGTGGCCGGGAAAGACGCGTTCTATGCGGACGCTTTCGATCCCGCTCCCCTCTCCAATGAGATCGTCTCTTACCGGTTCTATCTCCGCTCCAAAGCGGCGTTGCCGGAGGGCGAGCGTTGGGGCGCGGGCATTGTGACCGCGCCGATGACTGTCAGCGAGATGGCGGCTCTTTATGCAAAATTAAAAACCGAGGACGAAGCAACCTTCGTAGCGGCGATCGGAGAATAATATGTTAAAAGTTTTAAAATTCGGCGGATCCTCCATGGCGGATGGGATCCAATATAAAAAAGTCAAAGAGATCGTGGATGCCGACCCTGCCCGTCGGGTGGTGGTGGTTTCCGCGGCCGGTAAACGGCATAAGGACGATCACAAGATCACCGACCTTTTATATCTCTGCCACGCCCATCTGAAATACGGCGTTTCCTGCGAGCCCATCTTTAATCAGATTCGGGATCGCTATACAGAGATCAAAAAAGATCTGGATCTTCAAATTGATATTGAAAGCGAGCTACAAAAGCTTCGCGAAAAAATGGGCGCCGGCATCAGCGAGGAAGAATTGGTCTCCCGCGGCGAGTACCTCTCCGCAAAGCTGATGGCGGATTACCTTGGTTTTGAATTTGTGGATGCCGCCCATTGGCTGAAATTCACCTTCGACGGCTCCATTGATAAAGAAAATTCTTATGCGGCGCTTCGCCAGCTGGCTGAGAACCGTAAGGTGGTCATCCCCGGCTTTTACGGCATCATGCCGGACGGTCGGATCAAGACCCTCACCCGGGGCGGCTCGGATATTACCGGTGCTTTGGCAGCAGCGGCGCTGGATGCGGATGTCTATGAAAACTGGACGGACGTTTCCGGTATCCTGATGGCAGACCCCCGAATCGTAGAGGATCCTCAACCCATCGAGCGCGTCACCTACAGCGAGTTGAGAGAGCTGAGCCACGCCGGCGCGCAGGTGCTGCATGAGGGCACCATCTACCCGGTCAGAGAGAAAAAAATCCCCCTCAATATCCGTAATACCAACGAGCCGGATCATCCCGGCACCATGATCATGGAGTCCTTCGAGGACGGACCGGACGTGGAGGATCGGATCATCACCGGGATCGCCGGTAAAAAGAACTATTCCATCGTCACCATCACCAAAAACGGTCTTTCCAGTGCGGTAGGCGAACTGCGGCGCATTCTGGAGTCCTTCGAGACCCATAACGTCCCCATTGAGTATCTCCCCTCCGGGCTGGATACCGTCTCCTTAGTAATGGACACCGCCAAAGTGGCGCCCTGCCTCTATTCCGTATTGGGCGAGCTGCAGAAAAAGGTCAAGCCCGACCATATCAAGGTAACCGATGAAATCGCAGTGGTTGCGGCAGTCGGTCGGAAAATGGCATCCCGGCCCGGTGCATCCGGTAAGATCTTTGAGCGGCTGGGCAGGCATGGAATCAGCATTCGCATGATCTCTCAGGGTCCCGATGAGGTGAATATTATCGTCGGTATCGATAATAAGGATTATGAGAACGCGATCCGCGTATTATATAATAGTTTTGTAAAGTAAAGCGAGGTAAATCATGATGAAAAACGTTGCCATTCTGGGCGCTACCGGTGCGGTAGGCCGCGAAATGTTGAAGGTATTGGAAGAGCGTAATTTCCCCATCGGAAAGCTGAAGCTGCTGGCAAGCCCCCGCAGCGTGGGTAAGCTGATCCCCTTCAAGGGTCAGGAAATTGCCGTAGAGCTGGCAGATGAAAACGCATTTGAGGGCATGGATCTGGTGCTGGGCGCCGCCACCAACGAGCTGGCGAAAAAATTGGCTCCCGCCATCGTCAAAGCCGGTGCGGTATTCGTGGATAACTCCAGCGCATTCCGCATGGATCCCGACGTTCCCCTGATCGTCCCCGAAGTCAACCCCGAGGACGCGAAAAAGCATAAGGGTATCATCGCCAACCCCAACTGCTCCACCATCATCACCATCACCGCAGTCAATGCGCTGAATAAGCTCAGCCCCATCAAGTCCATGATCGCTTCTACCTACCAGGCAGTCTCCGGCGCAGGCGCCGGCGGCCCGGTGGAGCTGATGGGCGAAGTGGAAGCCCTCGGCAAGGGTGAGGAATATGAAAATACAGTATTCCCCTATCAGATCGCTTATAACCTCATTCCTCAGATCGGCGGCGAGTCCACCGAGGGGTATACCTCTGAAGAGATGAAGATGCAGAACGAAGGACGCAAGATCATGCATCTGCCGGAGCTTTTGGTCAACTGCACCTGCATCCGCGTGCCGGTGGTACGCAGCCATTCCATCTCGGTCACCGTCAAGACTGAAAAGCCCGTCAGCGTCGAGGATGCACGCAAGATCATCGCCTCCGCTCCCGGCTGTAAGCTGGTGGACGATCTGGCAAACCAGCAGTATCCCATGCCCTTGGATACCACCGACCAGGATCTGGTCTACGTGGGACGGATCCGCAAGGATCTGACCGACGAGTGCGGTCTTGCCATCTGGTGCTGCGGCGACCAGGTTCGTAAGGGCGCTGCCACCAACGCCATTCAGATCGCTGAATTGCTGTAAAAAAATCAGCCTAAAAAGAAAGGCGATTTCTTCGTACTTGCCTTCTCTTTCGTGGTAATAGATCCCGATCTTTCGGGATCTATTTTTTTATATTGAATTTATAGCCTGCGCGTGGTAAAATAAAAAGGAAGTATAAATGGGAGGGCTGCGAATGGTCGTCTTAAAGATCATAGGATGGATATTTGCAGGCCTGCTCCTGCTGCTCCTTGGAATATCCATATTGCCGGCAGATCTGCTTTTGCAGTCCGACGGTGTCCGGGGCTTTCGTGTCCGGGTGCGGATTTTTGGTGTCGCTTTCGGCGGCGGTGAGAAAAAGCCCAAAAAGAAAAAGCCGGAAAGTGCTTTGGTCAAGGCGGTCAAAAAATCGCTGGGACTTTCCCATCTGGGAAACGCAGATACCGTCCGCAGTACGGTGAAGACCCACGGCTTTTCCATGACCCTGAAGGATACGGTGGAGACCTTTCTCCTGCTGCTGGATCGGGTGCTTTGGATCTTAAAGCGCTGCAAGGTCCCCTACTGCCGGATCACGGCGGTCAGCGCCGGCGAGGATGCGGCGCTGGACTACGGCATCGCCTGCGCCAACCTTTATCCCCTGGCCGGATATCTTCAGGAACGGATGGGGATGAACCCCAAAAAGCTCAAAATGGAGATCCGCTGCGACTACAGTCTTCCGGAAGGTCAATTCGAGTTGGATCTTGCGGTGCGGATCCGAATTTATCACGCGCTTTCTGCCCTTGTGCATATTATCATGAAGAATATCAAAAAAGATTTGAATGAGGTTTCTTGAGATGGAGAAAAAAATTCAAAGTGGAAATTTAATGAACGTCCTGACCTACGTAGCGGATCAGACCATGGCGCTGGCCAAGGAAAACTCCGTATTGGGGGAACGGATCGAAAAGGACGGCGTGACGGTCATTCCCGTCTCCAAGCTGACGGTGGGCTTCGCCGGCGGCGGTGCGGACGTGGTGGATAGCGGCAAGAAAAAGGAACGCTACCCGGCAGGCGGCGGTGCCAACGTTGCCTTGACCCCCATGAGCTTTCTGGTGATCCACGACGGCGAGGTGGAGAGCATCAGCATTAAAGCGGCACCCAACTCTTCCAAATCGGAGATCATCGACACCGTCATCAAAACCGTCAAAGGCTTTATTAATAAGAAAAAAGAGGAGAAGTAATTACTTCTCCTCTTTTATTATCGTTATAACGCAGTTGTCTTCATAAAAATGCAAGGGGGATAGATCGGAATAGGAAATATTTTTAAAATTCGGGTCGCCATGAATTTTGAAATGGGCTTCTTTTGCCGTCCATTCCTCAAAAACGCGCTCCGGGTCTGCGCCGATCCGCTCTGCCAGACGCGGATCCACCGGACGAACTTGCTCAATGTCGATCCCCACCGGGTTCTCGGAGACCGCCGCCACCACCCATTCTCCGGAATGGCTGATACTGAAATGGGGCAAGCCTTCTGCATAGGGCTTGCCTTTTTCGGTGCGCAAAAGCGTGATTTTCTCCACCGGCAGACCGGACTTTTCCGCCAGCATCGTCTTTACCATCCACTCGCCCAGCACCGTGGCTCTTCGCCGGTTTTCCTCTTTCATTTTAAGAACCTTTTCTCTCCGGGTAGGATCCATCAAGGAAATACACCGATCATATTCCGTTTTGGATAACGTCTCAATGGATCGTTTTTTCCAGATCATTTCATCCCCTCGCTTTCAAAAAAAGGATCGCCGTTTTGGCGATCCTTTTTTGAATAAATCAAGAATTACAGCTCAGCGAAATACTTGATGGTGCGAACCATCTGGCTGGTGTAGCTGTTCTCGTTGTCGTACCAGGAAACAACCTGAACCTGATAGGTATCCTCGTCGATCTTAGCAACCATGGTCTGGGTAGCATCGAAGAGAGAACCGTAGGTGATACCAACGATATCGGAAGAAACCAGCTCTTCCTCGGTGTAACCGAAGGAAGCGGAGGAAGCAGCCTTCATAGCAGCGTTGATGCCTTCCTTGGTAACGTCCTTACCCTTCACAACGGCAACCAGCAGAGTGGTGGAGCCGGTGGGAACGGGAACACGCTGAGCGGAGCCGATGAGCTTGCCGTTCAGCTCGGGGATAACCAGGCCGATCGCCTTAGCAGCACCGGTGGAGTTGGGAACGATGTTCACAGCAGCGGCACGTGCACGACGGAAGTCACCCTTTCTGTGGGGACCGTCGAGAACCATCTGATCGCCGGTATAAGCATGAACGGTGGTCATAATACCGCTCTGGATGGGAGCGTACTCGTTCAGAGCCTTAGCCATGGGAGCCAGGCAGTTGGTGGTGCAGGAAGCAGCAGAGATGATGGTGTCTTCCTTGGTCAGAGTCTCTTCGTTAACGCTGAAGACGATGGTGGGCAGATCGTTGCCTGCGGGAGCAGAGATAACGACCTTCTTGGCACCTGCGGTGATATGAGCAGAAGCCTTCTCCTTGGAGGTGTAGAAACCGGTACACTCCAGGACAACGTCAACACCGATCTCGCCCCAGGGCAGATCAGCAGCGTTCTTCTCGGCAAAGATCTTGATGGTCTTACCGTCGACGGTGATTTCGCCCTCACCGGCAACAACCTCATGCTCGTAGCGACCCTGAGCGGAATCGTACTTGAGCAGGTGAGCCAGCATAGCCGCGTCGGTCAGGTCGTTGATGGCAACGATCTCATAACCCTCAGCACCGAACATCTGACGGAAAGCCAGACGACCAATTCTGCCGAAACCATTAATAGCAACTTTAACAGACATTTTAATAGCCTCCTAAAAAATATTTTTTAATTTACCAACATTTATTATATCGAATTTTTCACGCCATTACAAGAAAAATTTTGATTTTTTTGCAACTTTGCCATAATATCTCAAAAAAATGTTTCATTTCCGTCTCTTTCGGTTGAAAATTGACAAATTTGGTGATAGAATGTTCTCAAATCACTATAAATAGGAGGAAAAATTCATGGCTTTGCCCATTGCTTTGCAACTCTATTCCGTACGGAACGAGATGGAAAAGGACTTTAAAGAAACCCAACTCAAGGTCAAAGAGCTGGGCTACGACGGCGTGGAGTTTGCCGGACTTTTCGGGTACGATGCCGCCAACGTCAAGAACTGGTGCGCAAAAATGAGTATCAACTATTTAAAAACCGTAGAAACAAAAAGGTGGTAAACGTGGTATTACTCAGTAGCATCGTAAACGGCATCGCCATCATTGCCGGCGCCCTTTTGGGCTTACTTTTGAAAAAAGGACTGCCGGAGCGGGTCAGCAACGGCATTATGCAGGGCATGGCGCTCTGCGTCATGGGGATCGGCGTCAAAGGATTTTTCGACGGTGAAAACTTCCTCATCACCATCCTCTCCATCGCCATCGGCGGTGCCTTGGGGCATTGGATCGACATCGACCGCTATCTCAATCGGTTCGGCGCCTTTATGCAAAAGAAGCTGACCAAAAACGAAGGCGGCTCCACCTTTGGCGAGGGGTTTGTCACCGCCACTCTTTTAGTCTGTGTCGGCGCCATGGCCATCACCGGCGCGCTGGATAGCGGCATCCGCGGTGATAACACCACCATCTTTGCCAAGTCCCTCATCGACTTTTGCTCCTGCATGATCATGGCATCCACCTTAGGGGTGGGCGTCGCCTTTGCAGGCCCTGCCTGCTTCCTTTATCAGGGCGCCATCGCCCTGGGTGGAAGCGCCATCGCCGGCTTTCTCACCGAAGCCATGATCGGCGAGATGACCGTCGTCGGCTCCCTGTTGATCGTCGCCATCTCTCTCAATATGCTGGGGCTCACCAAAATCAAGGTGGTCAACTTCATCCCCGCCTGCTTCCTGCCATTATTGCTTTGTCTATTCCTATAAAATTCAAAAAGAGCTGTGAAAACTTGCGTTTTCACAGCTCTTTTTTATCTTTTTTCAGCAATCTCGCCTTGTTTTTTATAGATGGAATTTGCCGGGACAACGCCGCGGACGGCGGAAAGCGGATAGACGTTGCTATCCCGACCGACGACGGTGCCGGGATTGAGGACGCTGCCGCAGCCGATCTCCACCCGGTCGCCCAGCATGGCGCCCACCTTTTTGATGCCGGTCTCGATCTGCTCCGCGCCGTTCTTGATGACCACCAGGGTCTTATCGCTCTTGACGTTAGAGGTGATGGAGCCGGCGCCCATATGCGCCTTATACCCCAAAATCGAATCGCCCACGTAGTTATAATGAGGAACCTGGACGTTATCAAAGAGGATGACGTTTTTCAGCTCGGTGGAATTTCCCACCACGACTCCCTCGCCGATCAAGGCATTCGCCCGGATGAAGGCGCAATGGCGCACCTCGCTGCCGGCGCCGATAATGACCCCCTCGCCAATAAAGGCAGTGGGAGCGACCTTGGCAGTCTTATGGATCCAGACCGTCTCGGCAGGATGGTCGTATTCCTCCGGCGAAAGGGTCTCCCCCAACTCCAGAATAAAATGATGAATTTCCCTCAGGGCTTCCCAGGGATATTCCACCCGCTCCAAAAGAGGGCGGGCGGCGGTATGGGAAAGATCATATAATGCAGAAATCTTCAATTGGTTCATCAAAACACACTCCTTTTTGCTATTTTACGCAAGAAATATCATTTTTATTTCTCTTCTACCAGCTTACGCCCCATCAGCACGCCCATGACGGACGCCATCATCAAGCCGCGGGTCCAGCCGCTGGAGTCGCCCAGGCAATGAAGACCCTTGACGCTGGTATTAAAGTCGGTATCCATGGTTACCCGATTGCTATAGAATTTCAGCTCGGGAGAATAAAGCAAGGTTTCCGTAGAGGCAAAGCCCGGCACCACGTGATCCAACGCCTGAATAAAATTGATGATATTCATCATGGCGCGGTACGGAATGGCAGCGGTAATATCGCCTGCCACCGCATCGGGCAGAGTGGGCTTCAGATTAGCGCGCATCAGCTCCTTCTGCCAGGTACGCTTACCATCCAGAATATCACCAAAGCGTTGCACCAGAATATGCCCGTTTGCCAGCATATTGGAAAGCTCGCCCACCTTCTGAGCATAGGCGATCGGCTGATTAAAGGGGGTATTGAAATTATGGGAGACCAGGATGGCCAAGTTGGTATTATTGCTCTTGAGTTCCTTATAGGAATGTCCGTTGACCACCGCCAGGTCGTTATCATAATTCTCCTGGCTGACGAAACCGCCGGGGTTCTGGCAGAAGGTACGCACCTTATTCTTAAAGGGCTGGGGATACCCCACCAGCTTGGACTCATAGAGCACTTCATTGACCTGCTCCATGACCTCGTTACGCACCTCCACCCGGACGCCGATGTCTACCGTACCGGGCATATGCTCGATCTCATGCTCGGTACAAAGGTGCTCCAGCCATTCCGCACCGCGGCGGCCGGTGGCCACGATGGTATGGGCGGCGTGGAATTCCTCGCTGGACTTTCCATCGCTGATATAGCCACCCTTGCAGACGCCGTCTTCAATGATCAGGTTGGTGCACTCCCGATTAAAGAACATCTCCACCCCGCGCTCTAAGAGGTACTGCTCGATGGCGTAGTAAATATCCTGCGCCTTTTCTGTCCCCAGGTGACGGATGGGGCAATCCACCAATTTAAGTCCTGCCTGGATGGCACGCTTACGGATCTCCTTGACCGCCTCGGGATTGCTGACGCCCTCTACGTGGGTATCGGCACCGAAGTCCAAATAAATGCTATCGGTATAGTTGATGGTCTCCTGCGCCAGCTCCTCGCCGATGAGATCGGGCAGATCGCCGCCCACATCGGAGCTCAGGGAGAGCTTTCCATCAGAAAACGCACCTGCACCGGAAAAACCGGTGGTAATATGGCAATAGGGCTTGCAGCTGACGCACTGCTTGGTTTTATGCTTGGGACACCGACGTTTTTCCACCGGCAGCCCCTTTTCTACGATCACGATCTTTTTCTTACTGCCCTTGCGGATCATCTCCAGAGCAGTGAAGATACCGGCAGGGCCGGCACCGATAATCAATACGTCACAATTCATTTTTCTATCCTCCAAACAAATGCCGTTGTTTTTGAGCCATGAAATATTATAGCGAAAACAACGGCATTTGCAAGTGTAAATTTGTTAATTTTATCTTTCTTCTCTGAAATACGGCAAGCCCAGGCTCTCCGGCGGCTGATGCTCTCTCTTTTTACGCATACTGGTGATGATCAGCACGACGATGGTCACCACGTAGGGAAGCATCATCACAACGTACTGCACCATCCGATTTTCCCCGTATTGAATATATGCCGGCAAGACGTAAAGAGCGCCGAAAAGAAACGAGCCCAACAATG
The DNA here is from genome assembly GCA_045541555.1 of Eubacteriales bacterium. Lineage (GTDB taxonomy): Bacteria > Bacillota > Clostridia > Oscillospirales > QAKW01 > QAKW01. The sequence goes on from JAZQJH010000059.1 coordinate 32,995, forward strand.
CCGTATTGGGTCGCCAAAGAGCAAAAATAACCAAGGCGATCGCCAACCAGCCACGGTCGCCGAAGCTTCCGCTGCTCCAGGTACCGAAGGCATAGTCCATAATATAATAGAGGCCGCCCAGCCCTGCAATCGCGCCGCCCACTACCGTTGCTACGTATTTATATCGTGTAACGTTGATGCCGGCAGCATCGGCAGTAGCAGGGTTTTCGCCCACAGCACGAAGATTAAGCCCTATCTTCGTCCGTTTGAGGACGAAAGCGGAAATAAAAGCTACCACGATCGCCAGATAAACCAAAAATCCGTACGAGAAGAAGACTTCTCCGACAGGCCCCCATTTTTGCGCAAAAGGAAGGGTGGTGCGGTAAAGCATACTGGTCTGCCGAATAGAGAGGGAGCCACCCTCGCCAAACAAACGGGCAAGAGAGCCGCCGAAGAAATCGCCGATTCCCACGCCGAAGGTGGTCAGCGCCAGACCGGTCACGTTCTGATTGGCACGCAGGGTGATGGTCAAAAAGCTATAAATCAACGCTAAAAATCCGGAGCCAACCAAGGCAGCAACGAAGGGGATCAAAATTCCGAGAACCGGATTGAGGGGCGCACCGCCCATGGCTTTCTCATAGAAGAAAGCACCGATCACACCGGAAACACCGCCCATATACATAATACCCGGAATGCCCAGATTTAAATTACCGGACTTCTCCGTCAAGATCTCGCCAGTAGAGCCGAAGATCAGCGGAGTGCCCTGCTTAATGGCAACGACGATGAAGCCGCAAAGAAATACTAAAAATTCCTTCATCTTTCCAGCTCCTTTCTGCTCCGGCGGAATTTGATCTGATATTCAATAAAGAATTCACAGCCAATAATGAAGAACAAGATGATCCCCGTTACGATGTCTGCCAAGCTGGAGTCCAGCCGGAAGGAGGTCGCGATGGTGGTGGCACCCTGCTGCAAGAAGATGATCAAGGCAGAGGTGGCGATCATCGTGATGGGGTTGAACTTCGCCATCCAGGAGACCATCATCGCCGTAAAGCCCTGACCGCCCACCGTATTGGGACCGATGGTATGGCCGGTACCGCTGACCAAAAGGAAGCCGGCGACGCCGCAGACTGCACCGGAAACCAGCATGGTGCGGATAATGACCTTCTTAACGTTGATGCCGATATACCGCGCCGTATTTTGGCTTTCGCCTACTACCGAAACCTCGTATCCCTGCTTACTATATTTTAAATAGATATAAACCGAGGCACAGACCACCGCCACAATAAGGATGATCAGTAAATATTGCTGCCCGAAAAGGGAGGGAAGCCAGCCGGACTCCGTCTGGCGGTTGATAACGCCGACGTTTCCGGAATTTTTCGGATTTTCCCAAAGCACCTCTAAAACCTCTACCAACTGGATCACAACATAGTTCATCATCAAGGTAAAGAGAGTCTCGTTCGTGTTATATTTTGCCTTAAAGATTGCCGGAAGGACACCGCAAAGCGCACCTGCGCAGATACTGGCGATCAAGGTAATAGGAATCAACACGATATTGGGCATGGAATCCCCCAAATAGATCATGCAAGCAGCAGCGGCAATACATCCCGAAAGGGTCTGCCCCTCGCCGCCGCAGTTCCAAAACCGCATTTTAAAGGCCGGCGTCACCGCCAAAGCGATGCACAGCAGAATTGCCGTCTTTTGCAGCAGCATCCAAAAGCGGCGAGAAGAACTGAAGTTTCCGTTAAACATCTCCGCATAGACCCGAATGGGATTTAATCCGGTCAGAAGCATAATGACAGCACCTGCCACAATCATCGCCGCAACGATGGCGATGCCGCGGATCAGCCAAGCCTTCCACCATTCCAGGCTTGCACGCTTGGAAATATGGATAAACGGCTCATGATGCTTTTTTGCCTTCTGCGTCATGCCTCATTCCCTCCTTCCGTCTTGGTCATCAAAAGTCCTACCTGCTCTTTCGTAGCAGTCCGTCCGTCCACGATACCGGTTACCTTACCGGAGCCAATGACCAGAATGCGGTCGCAAAGCTCCAGTAAAACGTCCAGATCCTCACCCACGAAGATGACGGCCACGCCACGCTCTTTTTGCTGATTAAGCAGATTGTAGATCGTATACGAAGAGTTGATGTCCAGCCCCCGCACCGGATAAGCCGCCATCAAAACGGTGGGAGAAGCAGCAATTTCACGGCCGACCAGTACCTTCTGCACGTTACCACCGGAAAGACGGCGCACCGGTGTGGTGGCCCCGGGGGTGACGACCTCCAGCTCCTCGATAATATGCTCTGCCAGATCCTTGGGTGCCTTGCGCTCCAAAAATGCGCCCTTTCCCTTTCGGTAACTGCGGAGCATCATATTATCAATAATATCCATGTTGCCCACAAGACCCATGCCAAGACGATCCTCCGGCACGAAGGAAAGGCGAACGCCCAACTCCCGGATCTGTAAGGGAGTCTTATTTTGCAGATTATCAACGTTATCAGTCTTTGGATTATGATAAAGGACGGCGCCGCTATCGCTCTTTTGCAGGCCGGCGATCACTTCCAAAAGCTCACGCTGACCGGATCCGGCGATGCCGGCAATGCCCAGAATCTCTCCCGAATAGGCGGTAAAGGAGACGTCGTCCAGCACCAAAGTCCCCTCCCGATTGGTGCAATTCACGTGATGCACCTCCAGCCGGGCTTTAGGTTCCTTGGGTTCGCTACGTTCGATGTTCAGAGAGATCTTCTTGCCCACCATCATCTCCGTCAGCTCCGCCTCAGAAGTTTCGGCAGTGACCACCGTTCCCACGTACTCGCCCTTTCTCAATACCGCCACGCGGTCAGAGAGAGAAAGTACTTCGTGCATTTTGTGGGTAATAATGATGATAGATTTTCCATCGTCCCGCATACGCCGAAGGACTGCAAAAAGCTTTTGCGTCTCCTGGGGCGTCAATACCGCAGTAGGCTCGTCCAGAATGAGAATATCCGCCCCACGATACAAGACCTTGATGATCTCTACCGTCTGCTTTTCAGAGACCGACATGGTATAGATCTTCTTTTTGGGATCCAGCTCAAAGCCGTACTGCTGGCAGATCTGACTGATCCGTGCGGTGGCACTCTTCAGATCAAAGCGCCCCTCCTGCTCCAGACCCAAAACGATATTTTCGGCAGCCGAAAAGACGTCAACCAGCTTAAAATGCTGATGGATCATACCGATCTTATAGTCAAAAGCATCCTTTGGAGAAGCGATGACCGCTTCCTCGCCGTTGATATAGATCTGCCCTTCGTCCGGAAAATAGATGCCGGAGATCATATTCATAAGCGTGGTCTTCCCGCTGCCGTTTTCTCCTAAAATAGAGAGGATTTCTCCTTTATCGACAGTAAGATTGACGTTATTGTTTGCAACTACGCTACCGAAGGTCTTGGTAACGTTTCTAAGCTCAATGGCAGGGTGCGTTGCCGGTTGCTGATTCATATTGCATCTCCTCCTTTTGCACTCAAAACATTCCATAAGGGAACAAGAATAATCCGCCTTTTTAAAACAAGGTTCGGATTACTCTTGTCACCTTAAGGTGAACTCTTTTCAATGCAAAATAACCTCAACGGGCGAGGTGGAAATTTTCCACCTCGCCTGTCGGTTCAGATTATTTCAGGTTTCTTACTTGGTGGTAACACCGTCGATATCAATATCGAAGTAAGGCGCGGAGCGATACTCGGACTCCAGGAAAGCGCCATCCTTGATAACCTCGGTGTCGCCCTGGAAAGCAGCGTCAGAATCCACGTCAGCCTTATAAGAGGTCAGGGTCTCGCCGCCCTTGGTCCAGGTAGAGGTGGCGAAGACTTCCAGCTCGCCCTTAATGATCTTGTCCTTAGCAGCCTCGATGGCTTCCTTGGTACCTGCAGCGCAAGCGGTACCCAGGTCAGACAGTTCAACGGAGCCGGTCTCCAGAGTGCCGGTCCAGTCAGCAGGGATCTCCTTGCCGTTCTTCACGCAGTCGATAATGAACTCATAGTAAGGAGCCCAGTTGATGCGGGAAGATACCAGGAAGGTATTGGGGCAAGCAGAGAAGGTGGAACCGTTGTAGGAAACGTTGGGAACGCCGGCAGCCTCGCAGGCATCGGGAGCACCCATGGAGTCAGCATGCTGGCTGATCAGAACGCAACCGTCCTTGATCATCTGCTCGGCATACAGCTTCTCCGTATCATAGTTATACCAGGAGTTGGTATACTTTACGTCGATGGTAGCGGTGGGGCAAACGGAACGAGCGCCCAGGAAGAAGGAGGTCATGCCGGACTTCACTTCTGCATAGGGCATAGCACCAACGTAACCGATCTTAGCCTGCTCAGCGGTGATCTTCTTAGCGGCGATCATTTCGTTGAGCTTCATACCTGCAGCGATACCTGCCAGGTAACGGCCTTCATAGATGGAAGCGAAAGCATTGTGGAAGTTCTTAACGCCCTCGGTATGAGCCTTAGTACCGGTAGCATGGCAGAACTGTACTTCGGGATACTCTTTGGCGGCACGGATCATATTGTCCTCATGGCCAAAGCTATCGGCAAAGACGATGTCACAACCGTCCTCAGCCAGCTCGCAAGCCTTATTGTAGCAGTCCTCACCCTCTTCGGGGATGCCGGTGACGATGATCACCTGCTCATCAGTCAGCTCCAGCTTTTCCTGGACTTCCTTAGCGGCCTTAATGAAGTTCAGGTCGTAGGTGGAGTTCTCATCGTGCAGCATAATGAAGCCGATCTTGAACTCATCTTCTTTAGCAGGGCCGCAGGCGGTAACACCAACCAGCAGCATTGCCACGATCAACAGCGCGGAAATCAGTCTTTTCATTGGGTTTTCCCTCCAAATAAATATTTTTATAATATCTACCCTTGGGTAGTTATTACCGTCTGAACGTCAAAGACCGGTCGGACATTTCTTCCACGATGGCAAGAGATTCCACCCGGATGCCCTCACGACGCAGAGCGTCCCCGCCGCCCTGGAAGCCTTTTTCGATGGCGGTGGTACAGCCGATGACCGCCCCCCCTGCCTGCGCGACCAGATCCATCAGCCCCCGGATGGCGCATCCATTGGCCAGAAAATCATCCACGATCAGGATCCGCTCTCCTGCCAGCAGGTTTTCTTTGCTGACAACGACCTTATAGTCGGTATTATGGGTATAGGAATGAACGATGGTACTGTAAAGATCGTCCTCCACGTTGATGGATTTTTTCTTTTTGGCGAACACCAAGGGGATCTCCATCGCCGCAGCGGCAGCCATCCCCAAAGCGATGCCGGAGGCTTCGATGGTCAGGACTTTATCGGGCTTATCCTCCTCAAAGAGCCGGGCGATCTCCCGCCCCATCTCCATCATGAAGGGTGTATCGATCTGATGGTTGAGGAAGCTCCCTACCTTCAGGACGTGCCCGGGCAGAACCTTACCGTCTTTTAAGATGCGTTCTTCCAATGCTTTCATGCAGCGTTCTCCTAAGCAAACATATATTATAACACAGAATTATGTTATCAAATTACGCGAATAATGTCAATAAAAAAACATAAAATCCATTTATTTTCTTCCTGCAAAAAACGGGTCAATTGCTCCTGCTCTTCACCTTAAGCCCTTAAACTTCTTCCAAAGGTTACTTCTTGACAGTAATATAATCTTAATGATATAATTGTAGCAAAATATGGGGACGTTTGCAAAGCAATTTTGCATGGATCCAAATACCCGAAAGGAACATGTTTTATGAAAAGACTACTCTGCTTTATCCTGGTCCTTTTGCTTCTCATTCCGTCTGCTATGGCAGATGAGCAGAAAATGACCTTCCGTCTGGAAGATGCCAAGGGAAACGTGGGGGATACCGTCACCGTCATCGGTTCGGTAGAAAATGCACCGGCCTGTGCTTCTTTCCGCGTCACTTTCACTTATGATAATAAAGTTCTCAAACCGGAAAAGGTAAAGAAACTGGACTGCAGCGGTCTGTTTATGTCCAATACCAGCTTTGTATATCAAGGAAAATCTGCCATCAACGTCCTCTCCGTCGATTCCAAAAAATCCTTTGAGGGAAGCGTGCAGCTTTTCTCCATTACCTTTACCATTTTGGCCGAGTCTCCGGAGACGGACGGTTCTCCGTTTACTTTGGTGCATAAGGAATTCTTTGATCCCAGTACCCCCAAGCCCCTGCCCATTCAGCCGAACATAGAGATCGGCTGCGTCTACGTGGGCGACGATAAGCCGGCAGATCCCAATGCCGGAAACGACGGCTCTTCCTCCGAGGGAAATACCGGCTCTAACGAAGGCAGTACCACGCCCTCCAATCCCGATCATACCGATAAAAACGAAGGCGGTACCACGCCTTCCAACCCCGGCAACACCGATTCTAACGAAGGTGGCACTACTCCTTCCAATCCCGGCTCTTCTACCGAGGACGGCAGCACCGGTTCTGCCGACGATGGAGACACCTCCGTCAGCAACCCCACCGATACCCCGGCCGACGGCACGACCGATCAGCCGGAAAACGATACCCCGACGGACGGCACCCCTGAAATCGCCCCCGGCGATCAAGAGGGCGTAACCGCACCGGAAATTGAAAAGGATCCTGCCGGCGATCCCCAGCCCGAAGAAGAGGATAAAAAGCCCACCGGCAGCTGGATCGTGGATCCCGAGACCGAAGACATCTATCATATAACCGAAGAGGGCGAGGAAACCGTCTTTGAGCCGGAATATACCGAAAAGCCGGAGCCGGGCAAGGTGACGGAAGTGATCTTGAAGGACAAAGAGACCGGAAAAGAAGCCGGCTCCATCAAGGTGGAGGGCAACGAGGACGGCAGCTTCGAAGTCATCGAGCAGGACGTCCCCTCCCTGAGAGAGCCCTCCAATCAAACCGGCAACGCCCCCAAAGGGAAAATCTGGCTTTGGGTCGGCATTGGAGCAGGCGCGCTGGCACTTTCCGCTGTTGCCCTTTGGGCATTCTTTGCCTACCGCAAACTAAAGTAATATCTCAACTATATCAGTCTATTAGGAGCACTTATGATCATCTGTAATCCAACCGCCACACTTGCCGAAAAATACGGCGAAGAAAAAGCCCTGGAAATGCTCAAAGCCGCCGGATTTGATGCGGCAGATCTTTCCCTCACCTGCATGGAAGAAGCCGCGGACTGCCATTGGCATGGCGCGGACTATAAAGAAAAGGCGTCCGCACTACGCGCCTTTTCCGAGCGGATCGGGCTCCCCATCCTCCAGGCGCACGCACCCTTTGCTTTTGGAAAAGCAGACCTGGAAGAAACGGTCATTCCCATCGTTTCCCGCAGTATTGAGATCGCCGCCTTGGCAGGTGCTAAAAAGATCGTCGTCCACCCCCGGAGCATCCTCCCTTACTTTGAGCATATCGAAGAAAGCTTTGAGGTCAATATGAATTATTACGGGAGCTTAGCTTCCGTGGCCAAGGAATACGGCATCCAGATCTGTCTGGAAAATATGTGGGCAACCAATAAGCTGCGGGGGTTCATCGACCATTGCGTCTGCTCCCGACCGGAAGAATTCAACCGCTATCTGGATACCCTGCAGAGAAAATACGGTGATTGCTTCACCGCCTGCCTGGATCTGGGTCATATCGTTTTGGTGGGTCAGGATCCGGTCGAAATGATCCGCACCATGGGCGATCGGATCACCGCCCTGCATATTCACGATAATGACTACAAAAAGGATCTCCATACCCTCCCCGGCCACGCCCGGATGGATATGGCTTCCATCTTTAAGGCATTGCATGAGATCGGCTATCAGGGAATATTTACCTTAGAGGCAGACAACTTTTTCTGCAGGCAAGCCCCCGAGCTCTGGCCTCTATCGCTGAAATATATGGCGGAGGTCAGCCGGTACTACAGTAAAATAACAGAGCAATAAAAACGTGCGAGATGCTGAAGCATCTCGCACGTTTTTTTAGAATTTCAAAAAAGTCCCCGAAAGATCCAAAAAGATCTTGCCGCTTTCGCGGTATAACGGTGAGAAAGAGATTTTACTCTTTCTCTTTTCTTCTTTATAAGGGAAAAATCCGCATGAAAATGCGGATTTTGATTAGATTTTTATATACTCCCTTCCATGCAACGTCAACGTCACCATTCGTTCAAAGCCGGCGGCTTTGATCTGCGCCAATGCCTGATCAAAACCATAGCCCATAGCTTTCTCATCGTGGCAATCGCCGGAAAGAATGACCTCTCCGCCCTGCTCCCGGATATATTGCAGCAGCCAAGGGCTGGGATACGGCGTCGTACGGACGCCGCGGCTCATAGCACCGGTATTGACCTCAAAAAGTGCCCCCATCGGCAAAAGCGCACGCACCGCTTCTGCGGCCGCCGCCCGGTACCGGGGGTGGTCTTCATCATAGAGCCTCTTTTGCTCCTGATACTTGGTCAAAAGGTCCAGATGACCGATGATATCGCAGGGTGACAACCGCGCCACGTGGGCAAAATAATCCTCCGCAAAGGCGTAAGGATCTCCGCCGTAGCATTCCGCGATCGCCTTTTCCTGCAAAGCCAGTCCGTCATCCATCTTGCAATCCACGCCCCGGGGATGCAGCTCGTGCACCGAGCCGATGAGATAATCATATTCATCCGTCGGATCCTTGGAATAATAGTCCTGCTCGATACCGCAAAGGATCTCGATCTTGCCCCGGTACTCCTCCTGCAGGGCACGGATCGCTGCCCGATAAGCAGCCGCACCGCCCTCTTTTAAACAATAACCGAACTGGGTCGCGACATAGGAATGGTCGGAAAAACCGAGATGGGTATAGCCGCACGCCAAGGCGGCAAGCACCATTTCTTCCGGCGTATTTTCACCGTCGCTGAAAACGGTATGGATATGAAAGTCCCCTTTAATCATACCATCTTTTCCTGCTTAACCTTATGATCAATGACGTGGCGACCCGCCAATTCTTTGCGGATATCCTCCACCGAAATCCCCATTTCCACCATCAGCACCATGATATGATACGCCAGATCGGCGATCTCATAGACGGTTTCCTTTTTGTCCTCCGCCTTACCGGCGATGATGACCTCGGTGGACTCCTCGCCCACCTTTTTCAAGATCTTATCCAAACCCTTTTGGAAGAGATAGGTGGTATAAGAGCCCTCAGGCAGGGTCTCCTTGCGCCCTTTCAGGAGGGCATAAAGCCCTTCTAAGGAAAACGGCTCTTCCCCATTATTGAAAAGTTCATTGGTAAAGCAGGAATCGGTGCCCAGATGGCAGGCAGGACCGTCCTTTTTCACCTTGACCACCAGGGCGTCACCGTCGCAATCGGCGGTGATGGAGAGGATATGCTGATAATTACCGCTGGTCTCCCCCTTCAGCCAAAGCTCCTGCCGGGAGCGGCTCCAGAAGCAGGTCAGCCCCTTTTCCAGGGAAATCTTCAAGCTTTCCTCGTTCATGTACGCCAAGGTCAGTACCCGATCGGTCTCCGCATCCACCACGATGGCGGGGATCAGTCCATTTGCATCAAATTTCAGATTACTAAGTTCCATTTTATAACCTCACGTTAATATCGTTTTCTTTCAATGTCTGCTTCAGATCGGCGATCCTGACCTCCCCGAAATGGAAGATGGAGGCCGCAAGACCGGCATCTACCTTGGGCAGGGTCTTAAAGAGGGTGACAAAGTCCTCCACACATCCGGCTCCGCCGGAGGCAATGACCGGGACGTTGACCGCATTGCTGACCGCCTCCAGCATGGGGAGATCAAAGCCGCCCTTGACGCCGTCGGTATCGATGGAATTGAGCACCACCTCACCGGCACCGTTGCCGACGCAACGCTTGATCCATTCGATAGCTTCCATCCCGGTATTCTCTCTGCCGCCCTTGGCAAAGACCCGATAGACGCCGTCCACACGCTTGACGTCGGCGGAGATGACGACGCATTGATCGCCGTATTTCTTTGCCGCCGCGGCAATGAGATCCGGATTACGGATGGCGCCGGAATTGACGCTGACCTTATCGGCACCGCACTTCAATACCCGATCGAAATCCTCCAGGGTATTGATGCCGCCGCCCACCGTCAGCGGAATGAAGATGGTGCGCGCCACCTCTTTCAGAATATCAGTAAAGATGGTGCGCCCCTCGGCGGAGGCGGTGATGTCGTAAAACACCAGCTCATCCGCACCGCATTCGCTATAATATTTTCCCAGCTCCACCGGAGAGGAAACGTCCGAAAGACCCTGGAAATTGACACCCTTGACCACCCGTCCGTTTTTGACGTCCAGGCAGGGGATAATTCTCTTTGTGATCATTTAGCCACCTCAATCGCTTGTTTTAAATCAATGGCGCCGATATAATAAGCCTTGCCGATGATGGCGCCATATAGATCCATTGCCCGAAGCGCCGCAATATCCTCCATGGAGGATACGCCGCCGGAGGCAATGAGGTCGATCGTATATTTTTCGCTCAATTCCCGATAAAGCTCCCGGTTGGTACCCTGCATGGCGCCGTCCTTGGAAATATCGGTACAGATCACCGTTCGGACGCCGAGGGCTTGCATTTTGGAAAAAAAGTCGTCGGCGGTCTCGGTGGATTTTTCCGTCCAGCCCTTGATGGCGACAAATCCGTCCTTGAGATCGACGCCCACCGCCACCTTTTCGCCATACTTGGAAAGAGCCTCCTTTAAAAAGGCTTCGTCAGTCACCGCCGCCGTACCCAGGATCACCCGATCCACCCCGATTTCGAGATAGGCCTCGGCGATCTCCATATTGCGGATGCCGCCCCCCACCTCCACGAAGAGATCGGTGTTTTTTACAATTTTTTCAATGGTGGCAAGATTGGCAGGAACACCGCTTTTGGCGCCCTCCAGATCCACCAAATGGATAAAGTTTGCCCCGGCGGCCTCAAACACCTTGGCCACCTCCAGGGGATTTTCATGATAGACGGTCATCTCGGCATAGTCGCCCTTGAAAAGGCGCACCGCCTTACCGCCCACCAGATCAATTGCAGGAAAAATATTCATGCATTATACCTCGCAAAACGCTTTCAGAATGGCAAGTCCCACCTTGCCGCTTTTTTCGGGATGGAACTGACAGCCGAATATATTGTCCTTCGCCACGGCGGCGGTCAATTCCTCGCCGTATTCCGCCGAAGCCGCCAGGGCGTCTCCGCACCCCTCGGCATAATAAGAATGAACGAAATAAACGCAGTCGCCCTCTTGAACGTACTTGAAAAGAGGGCAGTCCTTCTGCTGAAAATGCAGGGCATTCCAGCCGATATGGGGGATCTTCAATTCTTTTGGGATGACCCCTTCCATGGGAACGACCTTGCCCTTAAGAAGCCCCAGTCCCTCATGCTCGCCGTATTCATAGCCCTTTTCAAAAAGCAGCTGCATTCCAAGGCAGATGCCCATCAAAGGCTTTCCGGCGGCCGCCTGGGCTTTGACAAAGCAGTCCAGGCCGTTTTCCCGAAGCTTTTCCGCCGCGTCTCCGAAGGCGCCCACGCCGGGCAGGATCAGCCGGTCGGCCTTCGCCAGTTCCTCTTCCTTACCGGAAACGAAGACCTCCTGACCGATGGACTCCAGAGAAGATTTCAGGGAAAAAAGGTTTCCCACGCCGTAGTCGATAATTCCAATCATTATAATACTCCTTTTGTGGACGGAATGTCCTGGGTGCCGTCCTCCGCCACCGCCGCCCGAAGGGTACGCGCCACCGATTTGAAGCATCCTTCCGCAATGTGGTGCGCATTGGTGCCGGCAAGCTTGCGGATATGCAGGCTCATGGGGCACTGACGGGTAAAGGCAAGCCAGAATTCCTCGATCAGTTCACTGTCAAAGGTGCCAATCTTCTCGGTAGGGATGGCGAGATCATAGCAAAGGCAGGTTCTGCCGGAAAGGTCGGCAGCAGAAAGGATCAACGCCTCGTCCATGGGCAGGATAAAGCTGCCGTATCGATTGATGCCGCGCTTTTCCCCCAGTGCCTCCTCAAAGGCTTTGCCTAAGCAAATGCCAATATCCTCAGCGCTATGATGATCGTCCACCTGAACGTCGCCCTTGCAGGTGATAGCAAGATCAAATTTACCGTGGGCGGCAAAGAGGGTCAGCATATGATCCATAAAGCCAATGCCGGTATCAACGGTACTTTTGCCGGTGCCGTCTAAATTCAGAGTCAGCTGAATTTCGGTCTCTGCGGTCTTTCGCTCAATATTTGCAGTTCTCATACTTGTTCCTCCAGGATCTCCGCTACCGTCCGGCAGAAGCAGTCCATCTGCTCGGCGGTACCGATGGTAATGCGGTTAAAGTCCTTGATGCGCGCCTTGGTAAAGTGCCGCACCAGGATGCCCCGTTTTTTCAGTTCCAGATAAAGTGTCTCTCCGTCGATCTTCCCGCTTTTGGCAAAAAGGAAATTGGCGTCGGAGGGCAGGACGGTAAAGCCCAGTTCCTTAAGACGCGCCGCCGTTTCCTGCCGCACCCGGATGATCTCCCGGCATTTTTCTTGATAATACTCCTCCGCCTCCACCGTCGCTTCCCCAAGAAGCATGGTCAGGCGGTTAATATTATAGGGATTGGTGGAATACTTGATCTTCTCTAAGTCCTCGATCAACCCCTTGGGGGCGATGGCGTAGCCCAGCCGTCCGCCGGCCAGGCAACGGGATTTGGAAAAGGTACGTACCACCAAAAGATTTTCATATTTGGCGATCAGCGGATAGCAGCTTTTGCCGCCGAAGTCCACGTAGGCCTCATCGATCACCACCACCTGCTCCGGATTGCTCTTCAAGATCTCCTCAATTTCGGAAAGCGCTAAGGAAATTCCGGTGGGCGCATTGGGATTGGCGATTACGATCAGTTTATTCTTGCCGAAATAATCCTCTTTGTTGACAGTAAAATCATCCTGCAAGGGTTGCTCCTCATAGGGGACGCCGTGCAGGTCGGCAAAGACCGGATAAAAGCCGTAGGTAATATCCGGAAAGACCGCGCCATCTGCACCGAAGGCCATAAAAGCGAAGTTCAGAATATCATCGGAGCCATTGGAAAGAAAAATATTCTCCGGCTCCACGCCATACAGCCCGGCCAGCTTCTCCCGAAGCCCCTTTGCGGTGGGATCGGAGTACAGCCGGAGGTTTTCCACCTCCTCCCCGTTCATCGCCGCCACCACCGAGGGTGCCGGAGGAAAAGGGGATTCATTGGTGTTGAGCTTGATATACTGCATATCCCGGGGTTGCTCACCGGGGGTATAGGCCTCTAATTTTTGGTATTGCTCTTTTAAAAAACGACTCATTTTTCCTCATCCAATCTGACGGTGATGCTTCGGGCATGGGCAGAAAGCCCTTCCTGCTCCGCAAAGTACGCCACGTCCCGTCCTACGCGCTCCAGCGCCTCCCGGGTATAATAGGTATACTGACTTTTCTTGACGAAATCATCCACCGAAAGGGGGCTACTGAACCGGGCAGTACCGCTGGTAGGCAGGGTATGGTTGGGACCGGCATAATAGTCGCCCAACGCCTCGGGGCAGTTGCGTCCCATAAAGATAGAACCGGCGTGCTTGATGCCGTCCAGATAATCAAAGGGATTCTCTACCATCAGTTCCAGATGCTCCGGTGCGATCTCATTTGCGATCTCGATGACCACCCGCAGATCCTCTGCCACGATGATCTTGCCGTTATTGTCGATGGAAGCCCGGGCGATCTCTGCCCGAGGAAGGAGCGGAATTTGACGTTCCAGCTCCGCCTGCACCGCTTTGGCAAGCTCCATACTATCGGTGACCAGCACCGCGCTGGCCAGTTTATCGTGCTCCGCCTGGGAGAGGAGATCCGCCGCCACATGCGCCGGCACGCTCTTGCCATCGGCGACCACTAAGATCTCGCTGGGGCCTGCGATCATATCGATCGAAACCTGCCCGAAGACCTGCTTTTTGGCCTCCGCCACGAAGGCGTTGCCGGGGCCGACGATCTTATCCACCTTAGGAATACTCTCGGTTCCGTATGCCAGCGCCGCCACCGCCTGCGCGCCGCCCACCTTAAAGATGCGCTGGACGCCGGCGATCTTGGCCGCCGCCAGAATAACCGGATTGATCTTACCGTCCTTACCCGGAGGCGTCACCATGACGATCTCCCGGCAGCCGGCGATCTTGGCCGGAACGCTGTCCATCAAGACGGTCGAGGGGTAGGCGGCAGTACCGCCCGGTACGTAAAGACCCACCTTTTCAATGGGGGTGATCTTCTGCCCGGTGATGACGCCGTCCTGCTCGTTGATAATAAAGCTGGTACGCACCTGCTTTTCATGAAAAGCACGGATATTCTTTTCCGCATTGCGAAGAATTTCCAGAAAACGCGGTTCTACTGCTCTAAAGGCTTCCTCGATCTCCGCCTCGCTGACCTCCAGCGCTGCAAGATCACAGCCGTCAAATTTTTTATTATAGCCAAAGAGTGCCTTGTCGCCCTCTTTCCGAACCGTGGCGATGATCTCCGCCACGATGGCCTCCACGTTGGTCTTTTGCTCCTGCCGGGCGAAGATCTCTTCATAAGAAAGCTCGCCGTAATTCAATACCTTGATCATTGTTCTATCTGCTTCTCCAATCCCGCGCGGATGGCGCGGATCTCTTCATTTTTGAACTTATATCCTGCCTTATTGGCGATCAGCCGGGCGCTGATGGGGACGATGGTCTCATAGGGTATGAGATCGTTCTCCTTTAAGGTCGTCCCGGTCTCCACGATATCGACGATGACGTCGGAAAGCCCTAAGATGGGCGCGATCTCAATGGAGCCGTTCAGCTTGATGATGTCAATATCCCGGCATTTTTCATTATAATACGCACCGGCGATATTGGGGAACTTGGTCGCCACCCGGAGGGTGGAGCCGATGGGATCCCGAAAGCCTTTTTTAGCGGCCACCGCCATCCGGCAGTTGCCCATTTTGAGATCTAAAAGCTCGTAGACGTCCGGGCGGTACTCCAAAAGAATGTCCTTCCCGGCAACGCCGATATCCGCCGCACCGCGTTCCACGTAGATTGCCACGTCCGACGGCTTGACCCAAAAGTACCGCACCCCTTTTTCCGGGTTCTCAAAGATCAGCTTGCGGTTATTTTCTTCAATGGAGGGGCATTCAAAGCCGGCCTCCTTAAACATTTTATAAACCTTTTCGCCCAATCGCCCTTTCGGCAGGGCTACGTTAACCATTTTCAACGGCTTCGATCCCCCTTTCGGTAAAGCGCAGTAATCGCCGGGGTGATACCTGCTCCGGCAAGGCTCTTGCCACCAGCAAGGTTCCCTCCTTGGAAAGCTGCTCCGCCGCGGCGATCAAAGCGGTCGGATCGGCATCCGCCTCATGGAGCAGGACGGTATCCACGTCATACTCCGCTTCTTCCCTCTGCTCCAAGAGATCGAGATAGACCGCAAAGCCGATGGCGCCGCTCTTGCGCCCCATCTTCTGCAATAATTTATCGTACTGACCGCCGGAAAGAACGCCGGCAGGAATCCCTTCAATATAGCCCTTAAAGACCACGCCACTATAATATTTCAGATCGTTGCCCACCGAGAAATCCACCCGAACGCGGGCGTCCTTTTCCAAGGTGGCGCAAAGACGGCTGAATTCCAAAAACGCTTTTTTCTCCCCATCTCCGGTGAGATAAGGCTCCAATTTGGCAAGGGCTTCGCCGGGCGCACCGCAGCAGTCGATCAAAGCATTCAATTTTTCGACGCTTTGCGCCGAAAGCCCCAGCGCCATAAGCTCATGACCGCTCTTTTGATGGATGAAACCGAGCGCCTTGCTCTTTTGCTCCTCCGAAAGACCGCTCTCCTCCAGTATGGCGGAAACCAAGCCCATATGGGAAAGATCCAGGACATATTCCTTGCCGATCAAGCTAAGACTTTCGACTGCCAGATGCAGCACCTCCGCGATCTCATACTCCCCCAGATCGCCGATGCACTCCAAGCCTGCCTGCATGATCTCTTTAAAGGAATGGGTGCCCTTGGCTACCCGATAGAC
Source organism: Eubacteriales bacterium (assembly GCA_045541555.1). Lineage (GTDB taxonomy): Bacteria > Bacillota > Clostridia > Oscillospirales > QAKW01 > QAKW01. The sequence continues at coordinate 48,903 of JAZQJH010000059.1, forward strand.
GTTTTCATTATAATAGACCTTCTGCACCGCACCGGGACGATCCACCGTATTCTTGATGATGGAAAGGGTAACGTCCGGCTTAAGCGCCAAAAGCCGACCGGTATGATCGGTAAAGGTGATGACCTCATCGCTGACCAAAAAATCCTTATTGCGAACGTAAAGGTCATATTCCTCAAATCGGCTCATCTTATACCGGGCATATCCAAACCGCCGGTAAAGACTGCGGAGGGCAAAGACCGCGCGCTCATCGCTTTTGATGATCTTCTCCTCGATCATTTTGCTGTCTCCCCTTTCAGACGTTTGATGGCGGTGCGGTAACCGCCGCCGCCGTAATTCAGACACTTATTCACCCGGCAGATGGTCGCCGTACTGGCGCCGGTATCTTTATTGACTTCCTGATAGTTGCGGCCGTCCGCCAGCTGGCAGGCAACCTGAAAACGCTGGGCAATCTCATTCAATTCCTTGATGGTGCAGGCGTCCTCAAAAAATAAATAACATTCATCCACGCTTTTCAGCGTCAGAATGGCTTGAAACAAGGTATCAATTTCCTCATTGCGGATCTTATTCATGAAGTTTTTTCCTCACTTTTATAAATGATGTTTTACATTTTATCACTTTATCATACTAAAGTCAATAGTTTTTTTAATAGTAAAAAAACACCGTAGACCTCTAAAGAAGTCTACGGTGTTTTTCATGCCATGGTTTCCAGCATTTTGAGGGAAACTTCATATAGATTTTTCTCGCCTTTCAAGTGACGCTCCAGCTCCTCCACCATATACTTGCTCATCCGGCGGCGCTCATGGGCTTCACTGCCGGCAATATGGGGCGTGAGGAAAATATTCTCGTAGGTATAATAGGGACTGCCCTCCTCCGGCGGCTCGGGAATAGTGACGTCGCAGAGGGCGGTGAGGTCGGGGCGCTCCTGCAAGACGCGGAAAAAGCCCTCCTGCTCCAGCTGCGCCGCGCGGCCGGTATTGATAAAGGTGGCGTAGGGCTTCATCGAGGCAAAATGCCGCTCCTGCAGCATCCCCTTGGTCTGCTCGTTATTGGCCAGGTGATTGGAGACCACGTGGCTTCTCTCAAAAAGCTCCTCCAGACTGACCTTTTCCACTCCCAGCTCCTCTGCTACCGCCTCCGGCAGGAAGGGATCAAAGACCAGGACGGTCATATGCTCGAGGGTCTTGAGCTTTTGGATCACCATTTTACCGATCATACCGGCACCGATAATGCCGATGGTGGCATCATAATTGCCGACATAATTTTTGCAAAAATCATCCGCCTTTTTATGTCCGCCGCCGGGGGTGATCCGGGTGGCGCGGAAATAGCCTTTATTGGCTAAAATGATCTGCGCAAAGGTAGACTCCGCCACCGGAACGGCATTGGCCGCCCAAGCACTGCAGACCTTGACCCCACAATGCAGAAACGGCGCGGCAAACTTTCGCACCGAGCCTGCGGCATAGAATACCGCCTCCAAAGAAGGAAAAATCCGGCGGATCTGCTCCTCATCGGGGCATTCCATCCCCCAGGTGGAGAAGATATATCGTACGTCCTTGAATTTTTCCGGCTCCGCCTCCACCGCCGGGAGGGAATAGACGGTATCGTCTAAATCCACCAAGGCATGGAGCGCGGCGGTATTTTCCGGATTGAAAACGTCGCGAATGCGCGCTTCGCTTCTATTTAAAAAAATGGCATTCATTGCGTGATCCTCCTTAACGCCTCCGCTTCCCGGGGCAGGCTTTCGAACAAGCCGTCCGGCATAAATTCCAAAAGCAGATGATGCTCTCCTTCAAAATGGGAAAGATACTGCTCCCAAAGAGGGACGGCTTCCCCAAGGGGCATTTTTTCTTTTTCTTTCCAATTAAATACGTGAAGATGGTAGGTATAAGGCGCCAGCAAAGCAGCGTACGCCAAATTCTCTTCCACCGGCTTATTCTGATGGGGTTGCCAATACATCCGGAAATGGGACGAGTTCACCGCCTCCATCAGCTCCAAAGCACCCTCCTTGCAGTCGGTAAAGGTGCCTTTATGGCACTCCATGCAGAGAATAACGCCCTCTTGTTCCGCCATTTCCGCACACTTGCGGCACTCCGCAAAAAACGCCTGCTTTTCTTCCACCGTATAATCGGCAAACTCCTTTTCTTTCCCTGCCCAAAGACGCAAAATGTCCGTTCCTAAGGTCTTGGCCGCTTTGATATAGCCGGGCAATTCCTCTATGGGAGTAATCCCGATGCGGAAATAGGTGCCGTAGGAACAGCAGGTGATCCCGTATTGCTTTTGTAGCGCCGCGATCTCCTCCGCCTTTTCCGGGGGACAATGCACGTCGCTCCCCCATTCGATATGGGAAAGCCCGACCCTTTGCATCGCCTCTAAGACCTCTTTTGGAGAGTTTTTACGGAAAGACACCGAAACCAATCCCAATTTAAATGCTTGCATCTGCCTGTTCCTTTCCCATTACGATACGTACCGCCTTGGTTTTGACCTTATAGACCCGATACCGTCCGTTGCGGTTATAATACAATTCATAGCCCAAAGGCTCGCCCTCAAAGATATAGCGGGCAAAGCACCCCTTATACCGGACGGTGATACTGCCGTCAGACTCTTCGATCACCGTCTTTTCCTTGCCGTCGAAATCCAGGACCGGCAGGTAAAATCCGTCGCCGTAGGCTCCCAGCGTGATCTCCACGCCGCTTTCCGTGATCACGTAGTTTTCCCGAATAATAAAGTTGTTCTTCTGATCCGCATCCAAGGTGACGGCAATGCGGTCGGGATGCTCCTCATAAGAGACGAGCATATATTTTGCCGGAACGTCCGCACCGCAAAGGGTCCCGAACTCCTCCAGTTCCAGATAGCCGCAAAGGCTCATGGGACGCGGATTTTTTCCCTCTTGACGGTAGCGCGGCTCAGCGGAAAAAGGAACCGAAAGCAGGAGTGCCGAGGGGCAATCCCGATGGTGGATCCGCCCCAAGCCGTTGGCGTCATAAAGCACCATATCCCGCGCATCTAAATCCCATTCCAAAAAATAGCCGCCGGCATTGGCAAATGCGGTATGAAACTTCGGGGAAGTCATGGCAAAATAGCCGCCCTCATCTGCCGGCGCCGCCGTCGGAACAATGGAATCGTCTGCAAAAAGATAAGCCGTATAGCACCAAGATGCGAGGGTGACCATGTACTTATTGAAAAAGGCGTAGCCCTCACAGCCGATCTGCAGATCCTCATAGTAGTTCTTATTATGATGGGTGGGATTTTCCTCCAGCGTCCGCAGGATATATTGCGCCGCCTTTTGGGCCGCCGCCTTGAACTTTCCGGCAGTCTCCCCATCGCCCAGCCGGGCATAACGTACCGCTTCATACTCCATCACGATACAGAGCAATCCCTCATTATGCAAAAACTGAATGCTCCGTCCGCCAAAGGGGATCTCTCCGGTGACCGACTGCATCTTCAGGGTCAAAAGACCTGCTTTTTTCAGCTTATCGTCGATCTCTGCCCGATATTTCCCATTATAACCAGAGGCTAAGACTTGACTGAGAAGAGACCGCGTAGCCATATCATAGAGGTGATACCCGGCCTTATCCTTAAACATTCCGTTTTCATCCAAGGAGGGCATCAGCCGCTCCAGCTGCCGGTCAATAAAGGGCGTTGCATCCAGCCCCAGATAGCCGCACCGCGCCGCCTCGCCGGCAGAATTAAAGGCCGGGATATTGGTGCATTTCCATTCCGGCGGCATGGTCCAGGTACGGATGCGGTATTCCTCAAAGGGATCAAAGGCGGCAAGGACTGCCTTCCATTGTTCCAGCCGCTCTTGCTCCACTAAACCGCTCTTTTCAAGCACGCCCAAAATGGGTGCCAATTCCCGGATGGTGAAGTCAGGGACGCGAATCCGACCCTCAAAGCAAAGATCCATCATCCGGAGCATCCGGGGATAAAGATCCATCCGCCGACCCACAGAATTGAGCAGCGCGATATTGACGGCAATACGATGAAAATCATGCTCCGTCTTGAGGTTTTCCGCCACCACCTTGGTGAACCGCTCGATCTCCTGATCCAGGGCAGTATCGGAATAAGCCGCCAGCGTTTTTTCAATAATGTCCAAATAAATATTTCTCATTATATCCCTCAATAAACGTTTTTATTCTCCCGATAGGTGCGCCAAATATTTTCAAAGAAATCTTCATCGGCAGGAATGGGACGCACCGGACGCCAGGAACAGACGAAATCTTCTCCATTCCAGACGGTCTCCTGCACCTTCTGCCGGGAGGCCCCATCCTCTTCGTTAAACCGGAAGAGTTCCGGCAAACCATCCCGCAACCGACCGGTTTCATCCGAGCAAAGGGCAGAGCCACGGGTATCGCCGACGGACTTGGCATAGTCGATCATCGCCGTCAGCACCGCCTCCTGGGTCACCAAGGTATCGCGCAGTTTATAATAAAGGAACTGCTGCTCTTTAGTCGGCAGGATCAGCGCCCTGCGCTCCACCCGGACTGCGTCCAGGGTTTCCTGCATCTTCTCTTGATTGCGGATGGCTGCAGCGGTATCGCTCATCCGCCGACGCGCCTTTTCCAATGCGGCACCAAGATCCGTATCGGTCGCCGTTTCTTTTTTATCTTCCAATAGTTTTTCAAATACGCGCTCATCCACCAACGGGCGCCCATGGACGCTGATATATTGAGCCGCCCGCAATGAGCCCACCTGCCCGGCATTGAGTGCAGATCCGCCGGGACGGGTCACCCCATGGGTGCCGGCGCACTCGCCGGCGGCAAAAAGCCCCTTGACCGAAGTCTGCCACCAGAGATCCACAGCAATACCGCCGTTATGATGCTGGGCACAGAGAGCGATCTCTAAGTACTCTTTGGTAATATCCAGCCCCTTACCGCGATAAAGCTCGATGGCAGGGGTATTCATTTTTTCAAGCCGCTGGATGGGGGTGCCGAAGCAAGCCTCCGCCTTGCAGAGATATTCATAGGCTTCGGTGGAAAGCTTTTGATAGTCGATCTCCGCCAGCCCGAAGGGATTTTGGGTATAATCCAGATAGACCCGACGGCTTTTCAAAACGCACTCCCGATAGACCAAAAGGTCGATAACCGAGGAGCCCTCCAGCACCTTTTTACTGTCAAAGGGCCATTGATAGCCCTTCAAAAAGACGGCGGAAAGAGCTTCATAGGGGTCTTCAAAATAGTCGCTGAGGAATTCGTGCTCCCCCTCCTCGTCCACCGAGACGAACCGGGGCAATACCTGCATATAAGTACCGGAAACGTTCCAGCGCGGCGCAATGGACGCCAGACCGAACTGCCATTCCGTCAGATTTTGCGCCTTGGCGCCGGCGAGGAGTGCAAGACCGGTGGAGCCGGTATGACATTCAGGATAGACGCTATCCGCATAAATACCTGCCGGACCGCCGGTGCAAAGGACGACGTCGCCGCAACGGAATGCCACCGCCTCGCCGGTCTCCACCCGGATGCAAAGCAAACCGGCGACCCCATTCTCCGTCGTGAGAATTTCGGTGGCCAAAAGCCCGTCAAAAAGCTCCAGACCCAATTGGGCAGCTCTTTTTTCCAGCGCCTCGGTCATGAACTTGGAGGTAAGAGGACCTGCCGAAGTGGCACGTGCATAAGGATCGTGGTCAGTCTTATACCCCACGTATTCTCCATAGCGGTTGACCGGAAATTCCACCCCCAGCTCGCAGAGGTTCATAAAGCAACGGGCAGAAAGCGCCGCCTCAACGAGGGCGTTATCCCCGTCCACCGAACCGCCGGCAAAAAGATTATCTGCCATCCGGCGAACGCTATCGGTTGCATCGCCGCCCAAACCTAATTTATAATAGGTCTGCTTATCACTGCCGGTGTTGCGGGAGGTGCCGCAATTCTTGCCCTCGGTGATGATCGCCACCTTTTTTCCGGCCTCTTTTAGCCGGATGGCGGCATTAAAGCCGGCGGCACCGGTGCCCACCACCAGGCAATCGTAGCTTAAGATCTTCATTATAATCTCCTTATATGAAATCCGCCGTCCACGTCGATGGACTGACCGGTCACGTAGGGCAACGCCCCACTGCAAAGCGTCCATACCGCACCAGCGATATCCTCCGGCTGACCCCAACGCTTGATGGGCAGAAGTCCGCCATCGATGAGGGCGTCGTACTTAGCCTTGACCTTATCGGTCATGCCGGTAGCAATGATGCCGGGGCGAATTTCATTGACGGTGATGCCGTACTCCGCCAAGCGATCAGCAAAGAGCTTTGTGATCATGGTAACACCGGCCTTGGAGATGCAGTATTCGCCGCGGCTGGTACTGCTGGTATAGCCGGACATGGAGGAGATGTTGACAATACTCCCCTCGCCCCGCTCTTTCATCCGGTTGGCGACCAACTGAGTGAGAAAGAGGGTGCCCTTGGTATTGATGCCCATGACGAAATCATAGCTTTCCTCGGTCATCTCCAGAATATCAGCCCGGACCCTGGGCGCCACACCAGCCACGTTGACCAGAATATCGATCTTTCCGTATTTTTCCATCGCCAGCGCCACGTAGGCTTCGCGGCTCTCCGCCGCGCTCAGGTCGCCCTGAAAATAGGTAAATTCTCCTTTTAAAGAATGGGGCATTTCGGGCAGGACGTCCATGCCCACGACAGCCACGCCGTTTTCTAAAAGTTTTACTGCGGTAGCAAAGCCGATTCCGCCTGCCACGCCGGTCACTAATGCAACTTTCATTCTGTTATCTTCCTTTACTTACAATATTCTTGATAAATGGACAAATAGGGATCCCGATCCCGGATAACGCATCCGGGGGTACCGCCGGGCTTACGCATGATTTCGGTACACTTGGAGCAGCAAAGACAAAGCTTGTTTTTATCCATTTCGCCGGTAGCTAAGATCTCCTTGGCAAAATCCGGATAGGCAAAGATGGTGCGGCCAAAGCCGGCGAGGTCAAATCTTCCGTCCTTGATATAGCCGGCCACCACGTGGGGCGCCGCCACACCCAGATAAGAAACGGCAGAGCAAAGGATGGCCATCTCCGGGATGGACGCTTTCAATTGCGCCGTTCCCTCCAGAACACGCCGAACCCCTTCTAAGGGATGCTCGGGATGCTCATAGCCGCCTTGGGCAAAGGGGCGGTTGACGTGGGGATTGAAATAGGGATTGCCCATGGTGATATTCAAGAGGCGGACGCCATAGCCGTAAAGCTCCTTGATGAGCCATTCCGGCTCGGTGGGATCAAAGTCCAGCCCCTCTTTCCCTACGCCAAAACCATAAGGGTACGGAAAGCCGTCGTAGACGTTCAGCCGAGAGCTGACGATAAAGTCCCTGCCGGTTCGCTGGATGGCACCTTGGATACTCTCCCGCAAAAGGCGCGTCCGGTTTTCCAAGGAACCGCCGTAACGGCCGGGACGCTCAAAGGCGGAAAGCAATTCTGAATTGAGATAGCGATGGCAGCATTTAATATCCACACCATCAAAGCCGGCCTTTTCCGCCAAGGCCGCGCCACGCACCAAGGCATCTCCCACCCGATCCAGATATTCATCGCTGACGATGCGCTCCGACGAGATGGGGGCATCCTTTTCAAAGATCGGATTGTTATAGGCGATCAAGGGTGCCGGCGTTCCCTCCGGCTTGGAATAGCGTCCGGAATGGGTGGCCTGCATGATCACCACCGGCTCATAGCCGTTGGTGCGCAGTCCTGCTTCCTTGATGGCTTCCACCTGGCGCTTAAAATCGTCCAGGTTCTCCTCGGTAATGTACAACTGCCGGGGATTGGCGCGCCCCTCTGGCAAGACGGCGGTGGCCTCGAACCAAAGCAGTCCCACACCGCCCTCGGCAACCCTCTGATACCGCCGCTTGGTCAGCGTATCGGGACTGCCACCGGGGGTGCCGTCACACCCCTCCATGGCTTGCGCCGCCTGCCGAACCCGCTTGCCCTTTTGGAGCAAGAGCAGACGGAGATGATTTTGGATCTCCAGCATCGGTTTGCGGAGCAATACGACGACCCTTATACCCTGGAGGCCTTAGCGAAAGAGTATAACGTCAGCCCCTCCTCCCTTTCCCATCGGTTTAAGGAGGTCACCGGAATGTCGGTAATGGAATATCTTCTTTCCTGCCGACTGGCCGCTGCTAAAAATCTACTGATTGAGACCGATCTCCCTATCGGCGAGATCGTGGAGCAATGCGGATTCAGCGACAGCAGCAACTTCAGCCGCACCTTCAAGGCGCGCACCGGGCTTTCCCCGTCGGCTTTTCGCAACCTATATAAATAGAAATACGGAGCAGAAAATCTGCTCCGTATTTTACAGACTGTCAAAAAAGTCCCCGACCGCAGAAAAAGAAAAGATCTGAAAGTTTGTACTGATTTTGCAATATCACGGCAAGAAAGAGAACCCACTCTTTCTCGTTGTTTTTTTATAAGGAAAAAATCCGCATGAAAATGCGGATTTTAATTAAAATTTTCTGCTATCCGCGGGGCCGCTCTCTACCGTACCCATGTACGCCGACGAGATCGGCCCCGCGAATTCGGAAACATTTTTGAGAGTCTACCCAGCGTGTCAAAGATAAAAAACAGGGTTCTTGACACGCTGAAAAATACGGAGCAGAAAATCTGCTCCGTATTTTTTATAAACCCATTACCGAATCGATAGGTAAGGACATAACAACGCCCTTGGCATCGCTGTGCATTCCGCAATTCTTGCTGATGGCACTCATGATATCGGTCTTTTTCTCATGATCGGCGAGGATCAAGACGATCTCTTTTTCCTCCTGCACGCTCAAGCCCCAAAAGCTGGTACCCTCCTCACTGCCGATACTGCGGCTATGAAGCACCGTACCGCCGCCGGCACCGGCAGCGCGCGCCGCATCCATAACTTCGCTGCTGAAGCCACGGTTTACGATGGCGGAAATCAATACGTATTTCGATGTTCCCATAGACATTTCATCCTTTCCGTTTTTGGCGGAGTCTGTTTCTTTTGCAGTCTGATCCATCATCCGAAGCAAAAGATTGCTGACACCGGTGAGGGGAATGGTGAATGCGATACCGCTATTGACCGCATCCAGCCGCAGCTCCGAATGGAGCAGCCCCAGCATGGTCTGCCCGAAGCTTTGGGGCACCGTGCTGACCAGCACGCCTTTATCGATACTTCCAAGTCCCAGCGTATCCATGATCTCGCTGGAGGCGGTACCTTGCGCATTCAGGCGGTACTGGATGGGCAGAGCACTTTTTAAGAATAACTCTGCCGCCCGATCCGCCAGCTTGGGGGTGGCGATCAGCATCAAAAGCTGATAGGTTTTCATTTTATTCATCAAAGTCCACCTCCAAATCAATGATCTCATCACTATCGTCGGTCAGACCGGCATGGAGCAGAGCATTCTTCTGCAGCTTCGCTGTCTTGACCCGATAGACCAACCCCATGATCTGAATGGCGATCAACGGGGTCAAGGCCACCAATGCCACCACGCCAAAGGCGTCGGTCATCAGATTGCCGCCCAGTGCCCGGCAGGTGCCGATAGAAAGGGGAAGCAAAAAGGTGGAGGTCATGGGTCCGCTGGCCACGCCGCCGGAGTCAAACGCGATACCGACGAAGATCCGCGGCACAAAGAGCGACATTCCCAGCGCAATGAGATACCCGGGGACAACGATCCATTGAATGGGGATATTTAAAAGCACCCGAAGCATGGCAAGCCCGATACTGATGGCGACGCCCACCGACATACTGCGGTTCATCGCCCGGACGGAGATGGCGCCATCGGTTACGTTCTCGACCTGATGGTTCAAGACCTGAATGGCAGGCTCTGCCTTAACGATATAGTAACCGATGATCATACCGATGGGGATCAGCACCCAGTTATAGGAGAGGCTGGCAAGCTCCTTTCCGAGGAACGAGCCCACCGGCGCAAACCCGACGTTCACGCCGCAAAGGAACAGCACCAAGCCAATATAAGTATAGATCATACCGACGGCGATCCGCTTCATCTGCCGCCTCTGATAACGATGGGTCATCAGCTGAAAGAGCAGAAATACCGCAAGGATAGGTAAGAGAGATGCCGCAACCTCTCCGGCAAACGCCGGCAGCTCCCCAAAAAAGACCTCTACCACGTCCCGGGTGGTATCCACCTTTGCCACCTCGCCCAAGGAATAGGCCGCCTCGGTGGGATGAAAAAAGCAACCCAAGATCAGCACCGCCAAAATGGGACCGACGCTCCCGAGCGCCACCAGACCGAAGCTATCGCTGGCGGCATTCTTATCGCTGCGTACCGACGCCAACCCCACGCCCATGGCCATAATAAACGGAACGGTCATGGGACCGGTGGTGACGCCGCCAGAGTCAAAGGCTACCGCCAAAAACTCCTTGGGAACAAAGAACGAAACGATGATCAGCACCGAATATAAAATGATCAACAACCGGGAAAGGTCGATCTTGAATTTAATACGGAGAATGGCCACCGCCAGGAAGATGCCGACACCGGCCGCTACCGTCAGAATCAGCACCAGATTGGGGACAGAGGGCACCTGCTCCGCCAGCACCTGCAGATCCGGCTCGGAGATGGTGATGATCGCGCCCATGATAAAGCCAATCAACGCCACGACCCAAGCCCTGCGCGTCCGGGAGATCTGCACACCGATGCCCTCCCCGATGGGGGTCATGGACATTTCAGCGCCCAGCTGGAAAAATCCCATCCCCAGGATCAGCATCACCGCACCTACCAGGAACATCACCATCGTCCCCAGCTCCATCGGCACCAAAAAGATACTGATCAGCATCATAATACCGGTAATAGGCAGCACCGCCGATAGAGATTCTAAAGTTTTTTCTCGCAGTTTTGGGTTCAATGCGGTACCGCCTTTCTTATAGTATATCTAATATTTTAACATACGAGCATTCTTTTCTCAACCCCTGTTCAGGTTTTTTCTATATAAGGATGGAGAAACACCGTATTGCTTGAGAAACGCCCGATTAAAGGTGCGCAGGGTGGAAAAGCCCGACCGCTCTGCCACCTCAGTAATAGAATAACTTTTATTCTTCAGTAAGGAGACGGCGTCCGACAGGCGCAGACCGTTGAGATAGTCGCAGAAATTCATCCCGATCCGCAGGCTGAAGATATGGGAGACCGAGCTGCGGCTGAGCTTCAGCTCTTCTGCAATAGACGCCACCGAAAGATCCTCTTTATAGTGCCGGGCGCAGTACTGCAAAATCTCCAGCACCGTATCGCCGGAGACCCGATTTTTCTCGATGGGATAATGCCGCAGAAGCTTCCCGAAAAGGGCGGTAAGATACGCCCGGATGACGGGGCTATCCCCCTCTTCCTTGTACTCTGCCAGCGCCCTTTCCAGCAAATAGACGACGTTTTCGTCCTCCGCCTGCCAGAGGGCAGAGCTGGGCTCCCCCTCCAAAAAGACCTCCCCATAGCTCAAAAGGGCACTGGGCTTGACGATCAATACCAGATACTCTCCGGGAACGCAGTCGGCATACCGATGCACCTGGTTGGGAAAAGCCATAAAGAAGGAGCCGGGGGTCAACCGATAGCGCTTGCCGTTGCAATCTCCATAGCCGCCGCCCTCTTTCACGTAGACCAGCTCAATATCCTCATGGATATGCGCCGAAAAATTGAGGGACGGACGGCGGCGAAACTCAATATTCGTTTTGATCTCTCTGAAAATTTCCTGCATTTTGCTCTCCGTTTGCACAATTTGTCTTGTTTTTCCCAATTATTTACTTGTATCTTAACACATTTCGTCTTATAATGCAATTAGAATTATAAATTTCAGGAGGATTTTCTTATGAATCTCATGAGACCCCGCTATCAGGTAAAGCCTAAAAAGTGGGCCAGATACCAATATAATCTGACCACCCCCCTCGGCGAGAACGGCCAACGCCTCAGCGGTTGCCCTGCGCACATCGCGCTTTCCCGTCGGGTTGCCGGCGAAGGCATGGTGCTTTTGGAGAATAACGGACTGCTGCCCCTCAAAAAGGGAACTGCCGTTTCCCTTTTCGGCATCGGCAGTCTGGACTACGTCAAGGGCGGCGGCGGAAGCGGCCAAGTCTATTGCGAATATATCCGCAATATTTATGAAGGCTTTCTTTGCCAGGCTCCGGACTACTCCGTTTATGAGCAGGTAAGTAAGTACTATTATGATTATGCGGTTCCCCTCCTGCCGGAGTATGATAGCGACCGACTTTACGACGAAATCGAACTGCCTGCCGAGCTAATCGCCGATGCGGCAGCCCATTCCGACGTGGCGATCATCACCATTCACCGTTATTCCCGGGAGCATTTTGACCGCTCCGGCGAAAAGGGCGATTTTTACCTCACCGATACCGAGCAGAAATTGGTAGACGACGTCACCGCGGCTTTCGATCATAGCGTCGTCGTCCTGAACGTCGGCGGTATGGTGGACGTCTCCTGGATCAAGAATAATGCCAAGATCGATGCCGCCTTGATGGGCTGGCAGGCCGGTATGGAGGGCGGTCTGGTGATTGCCGATATTCTTACCGGTAAGGTCAACCCCTCCGGTAAGCTGACCGATACCTTCGCCAAGACCTTTGCCGATTATCCCTCCACCGATACCTTTAATGCCAGCGACGATTACGTCTGCTACTATGAAGATATTTATGTGGGCTACCGCTACTTTGAGACCATCCCCAAAGCAAAGGATCGGGTCAATTATCCCTTTGGCTACGGCCTTTCCTATACCACCTTCGAGCTTTCCAAGCCGGAAGCCGCCCTCAAGGGCGATACCATTGAAGTCACCCTGACAGTGACCAATACCGGCAAGGTTGCCGGTAAAGAGGTGGCGCAAATCTATTATTCCGCCCCTCAGGGCGTGCTGGGCAAGCCGGCCATTTCCTTGGCAGCTTTTAAAAAGACTGCCCTTCTGCAGCCGGGTGAAAGCGAAGAGATCACCTGTTCTTTCCCCGTCAGCGATATGGCCAGCTATGATGACCTGGGAAAACTGCAGATGTCTGCCTACGTTTTGGAAAAAGGCGATTACCGCTTCTTTGCCGGCAATAGCTGCCGCAATCTGCAGGAGGCTGATTATCGCTATACGGTAACGGAAGAATTCATCGTCACCAAGCAGCTCACCCAAAAATGCGCTCCCAATAATCTGGAAAAGAGAATGCTGGCAGACGGCTCCTTTGAAGCCCTCCCCTCTTTCCCGGTCAAGGAGTTTAAAGACTACGGCATCGAGAACCCTGCCCTGCAGGTGGAGGTACCGGAACATCCCAAAGGCCCCGGCCGGGCCTGGAAGCTGGAGGACGTGGCAATCGGAAAGATCACGATGGAGCAGTTCATCATGCAGATGACCGATGATGAATTGATCGGACTTGTGAGCGGTGTTCCCGATCGCGGTGCCGCCAACACCAAGGGCTTTGGTGATATTCTTCGCCTGGGTATCCCGGCATTCATGACCGCCGACGGCCCTGCCGGCATCCGTATGTCGCCCCGGGTAGGACTTCCCACCACCGCCTGGCCCTGCGCCACCCTCATCGCCTGCACCTGGGATCCCAGTCTGCTCTATGAGATCGGTAAAGCCGGTGCCTTGGAATGTAAGGAAAACGGCATGGCCACCTGGCTGACCCCTGCGCTCAATATCCACCGTACCCCGCTCTGCGGCCGGAACTTTGAATACTTCAGCGAAGATCCGCTGATCTCCGGTAAATTTGCCGCCGCCAAGGTGCAGGGCATCCAGAGCGAAAACGTCGCCTCCTCCGTCAAGCATTTCGCCTGCAACAATAAAGAGATCAACCGTAAGATGAGCGATAGCCGGGTCTCCGAGCGCGCCCTTCGGGAGATCTACCTCCGCGGCTTTGAGATCTGCGTCAAGGAGGCTCAGCCCTGGACCATCATGAGCAGTTATAATATCATCAACGACCGCCGTTGCTGCACCAGCTATGAGCAGCTGACCGGTATTCTCCGGGAAGAATGGGGCTACGAGGGCATCGTCATCACCGACTGGAACACCCCCTGCGACCAGACCTATTGCGTCCTGGGCGGCACGGAGATCCGGATGCCGGTAGGCGATCCCGACGTGCTGAAGGAATCCCTCTATAATAACCGCATCACCACCGGCGATCTGCAAAAGAGAGCCAAGGCAATTCTGGAACTGTTCCTGAAGTTTGATTAAAAAATGGCTGTGAAAAACGTTCGTTTTTGACAGTCTGAATAACGCCCGGTCTTATATAGACCGGGCGTTGTTTATTATAAAGAAATCGTGCTAAAAAGAATGAACATTCTTTTGATCTGCGCTGATTTTTGCCGCCGAGTTTTCTTCTTCTAATTTTTTATACGCTACCTTTCCCACAAGGGTTTTCGGCAGTTCCTCCCGAAATTCCAATTCCCGGGGACAAGCATATTTTGCGATATAAGTCTTACAATAATCTAAAAGCTCCTCTTTCAGCTCCACGGTAGGGGCCACGCCTTTTTTCGGGACGACGTAAGCCTTGACCCGATGCATCCGATAGGGATCGGGGACGCCGATGACGCAGGAAAGCTGTACCTTGGGATGCCCGTCCAGGACGTTTTCGATCTGGGAGGGATAGACGTTATAACCGCTGGTGACGATGATGCGCTTCAAGCGCTGGCAGAAATAGATAAATCCGTCTGCATCCATCTTTCCCAGATCGCCGGTATGAAGCCAACGCGCACCGTCGTCATGCAGGCGGAGCGCCTCTGCCGTTTCCTCCGGGTGGCCGAGATATTCCATCATCACCGTGGGACCCTTCAGGCAGATCTCTCCCTCTTCGCCATAGGGAACCTCTTCGGTGGTGCCCACCTTGCAGATCTTATAGTCCATATCGGGGTAAGGAAGGCCAATACTTCCCTCCCGTTCTTCTTGGTCGGGGGTCAAACAACTGGCGGTGACGCACTCCGTCGTCCCATAGCCTTCCCGGATACGCACCGTCGCACCGCGCTCCGCCAAAAAGCGATCCATCTTTTTCTTGAGCTCCACCGAAAGGCTGTCTCCGCCGGAGAAGACCCCCAAAAGGCAGGAAAGATCGGCACCGTCCAGATAGTCGGTACGGGTCAGCGCCTCGTAAAGGGTGGGGACGCCGGCGATATAGTTCGGACGCTCCTTTTTGATCAGCCGCGCGTATTCCTTGACGTTGAACCGGGGCACCAGGAGGGAAGTCATGCCGTTGATCAGCGCCGTATGGACGCAGACCCCCAGCCCAAAGCCGTGAAACATCGGCATGGCGGCTAAGATCCGCTTGCCCTCCACCGGCCGCGCGCACATAGCGGCGGTCTGCAGCCCCAGAGCATTAAAATTGAGATTAGAGAGCAGTATTCCTTTATTGATTCCGGTGGTTCCGCCGGAGAATAAAAGCACCGCGCCGTCCTCGGCACGCATTTCCGCCTTTTCAAAAGGCTTGCCCCCGGCCAGGAAATCTTGCCATAAAATCAGATTATCAGCAGGACGTAATCTCGGGAACTTCCGCTTGACACCGAAGCAATAGCCCCATTTTTTCATCCCCGTCAATGCATCGTCCATATCGGTGATGATGAGGTGCTTTAAGGGATATTCTTCCTGCACCTGCATCAATTTTTCATAAAACTGGTGGATGGTCACCAACGTGGTGCTTTCCACCTCCCGAAGATAAAAAACGATTTCCTTTTCCGCCGAAAGGGGATGAATAAGGCTGACCACCGCCCCCAGTTGGTTAAGGGCATAGAGGCAATAGACCGTCTGGGGAATGTTTGGCATACAGAGGGTGACCCGATCCCCTTTCCGTACCCCCAAGCCCCAAAAGGCTTTCGCGGTTTCCTTGATCTTCTTTGCCAACTGCTCGTAAGAGACCGCGCGTCCCATAAAGGCCAGCGCATCTCTGGTCGGATGCTTTTCTGCACAGCAAAGCACCGCATCGCTCATGGAGCCATGCGGATATTGGAGATGATGCGGTACCGCGCCGTAATGATGCAGCCAGGGTCGGTTCATAAAATAATCCTTTCAAATCAATTGACAAAAAATTATAAAAATTTATAATAATTATACCTTATTCATTTCCAAAAAAATAGTCATTATAGAAATATTTTTTAAGAGGTGTATAAAAATGAAAACTAATTGGAAACAGGTGGCGATCGACTACCTGCTGATTGCCTTGGGCACCTTAGTTTTAGCCGTCAGTTTAAATATCTTCTTAGCACCCAATAAGATCTCCGGCGGCGGTGTCAGCTCCATCGGTACGGTACTGCTCCATCTATTTAAAATCCCTCTTTCGGTAACCAATATCGTCTTTAACGCCGTTCTTTTTGCGGCGGGCTATAAATTTCTCGGTAAGGGTGCCGTCATCAAGACGGCGATGGGCATCGTCCTGCTTTCCCTTTTCCTGCAGTTCACCTCTTATTTCCCGGCCTATACCGGCGACCTGATGATCGCCTCTCTCCTGGGCGGCGTGCTGATGGGGGCCGGCGTTGGCTTGGTGGTGCGCCAGAACGGATCCACCGGCGGCAGTGACCTAACGGCGCTGATCCTTCATCGGATCCTGCCCCATATCTCGGTGGCCACCTTTATTCTGATCATCGACTGCACCATCATCATAGGCGCGTCGATCGTCTTCCGCAGCTTCACCGTCGCCGCTTATTCGGTGCTCTCCCTTTACCTCTCCTCCATCGTCACCGATCGGATCATGACCTTTGGTGATGAAGCAAAATCCGTCTATATCATCTCCAAGGAGCATGAAAAGATCGCCGCTGAGGTGATGGAAAAATTCGAGCGCGGCGTCACCGCCCTGCATAGCGTCGGTTGCTATACCGAGACGGAAGGAATGACCCTCCTTTGCGTCGTCAGTCCCAAGGAACTTCCCCGACTGATCCGTACCGTCCGGGAGCAGGATAAATCCGCCTTCATCGTCATTAACGACTCCCGCGAGGTTTTAGGCGAAGGCTTTAAATCTATCAACGACGTATAAAAATTCTATAATCAAAAGCTCGGGCTTATTCAGTCCGAGCTTTTATTTTTTATTCTTCTATGATTTTTTTAATACAGTCCAAAAAAGTTTCTTCGCCCCAGGTATTGATCTTAAAAAAGAGCGCCTGACTGCCGCCGGAGGTGATCGCCGAAAGGTGAATGGGACCGCCGTTTTGAAACAAGGTGACGCTCATACTGAGCCGATTTCCGCCGGTATAGCTGTACCGCTCAAAGACCCGAACGCTGCACCGGGCACCGTTTTCATAAAAATCGCTGGTCTCCTCTAAGGAAGCGGAAAAACTGCCGTTGAGGATCCCATCCTCAATGCGGCGCAACAACCCATTGAAATCTCCGCTTAACGTGCGTTCGTACTTTGCCATCTTAGAAAATTCCTCCTAACTTCAGTAAAAAAGCGGCAAGAAAGACCGAAAGTGCCGAAAAGAGGGTCGTCCAGACTACCAACTGCCCGGCCAGGGTGGCGTCGCCGCCCATCTCCTGCGCCATCGGCACGGAGGACACCGCCACCGGCGTGGCGAATACCGCCACATAGGCGGCGAAATGCGCACCGGTAAAGGAGCCCTTGAAGAAGAGAAAGGCGATCCCCAGCGCGACCGCCGGAACGAAAAACGTCCGCATCAGCGTGCCAAAGACGATCTCACGGCGAAGCCCTTTAATGGCGGAGAATTCAAACTCTGCACCCAGCACCAAAAGCGCAAGGGGCGTCGCCATATTGGAAAGATAGCCCAAGACCTTATAGACCGGCTCCACGTCGGTCAGCCGGAAGGACACGCCCCACCGCTCAAAGAGCGCACGGACGCCCAGCACCAAAAGTCCCAGAGCGATGCTTTGAATCAAGGGGTTTTTGACGATATCCAAAAGGATCTCCCGCGCGGAGGCCTTTTTACCGCCGGCGCGAAAGGCGGTCAGACTGACCACCGCCAGAATATTAAACATCGTAATACTGACCGCCGAAAGAAGGGTCGCCACCTTGGCTCCCTCGTCCCCGAAAAGGGACTGCGCCAAAGGGATCCCGATCAAAGCGTAGTTGGAGCGGAAGGTGGCTTGCAAAAGCGCGCCGACACTCTCTCTTTTTTTGGCGACCGCCAGGCAAAGAGGGATGGAGACGGCAAAAACCGCCAGCAGCACCACCGCCACGTAGAGGATATACCCCAGCTCCATATGGGCAAAGTCCTCAATTTTATAGATATTAAGGAACAGCATCGCCGGCAGGAAGAAATGAAAGACTAATTTATTGGCCGCCTTGATAAAGGCTTCCTTGACGTAGCCGCTGCGTTTCAGGCAATAGCCGATGACCACCAATAAAATGATCGGCGTCACCGCATTTAATGCAAAAAGTAATGATTTCATGCTTATTTACAAGCCACCGCATCATCGTAGAAGCGGTCCAGTTCCTCCTTGGTGGCAAAGGTCGCCACAAACATCTGATTGCCCATGGCACCGGCCAGGGCATCGGGGATGCGATCCAGCATCCGCATATGATCCTGATACTTTTCCGCCAATTCTTCATGGGAGAGGACAAAGTTCTTTCCGTCCCGACGTCCGGCAAAGGCGCAATAATAATGCTCGCCCTCTTGCATCCGACTTTCGCCGAATGCGATCATATCCGCCCAGATCTTATAGACGTTGGTGGAATTGGCAAAATTGATCATATCGGGGGTAAAGCCGCCGCAAGGACGCATATTGACCTCCAGGGCGATGACTTCACCTTTTTTGCCAAGCCCCTCTTGATCCCGGGTCAGCCGGAAGAATTCAAAATGAACGAACCGGCTCTTGACGCCGAAGCTCTTGACCGTCGCCCGACCGGCCTTCCGGGTATCCTCCGGCAGATCCTTGACGATATAGTAGCAGCTGTTATCCCGGTTATTGACGATGTCCATAATGGAATCGGGGGTGACGTTGCCGGTCTCAAAAATGGGGTTGCCCTCGCCGTCAATGATGGCGTCGTAGGAATTGACCTCTGCATGGACGAATTCCTCCATGATATACGGCACGTCCTTGGGATAGCTCTCAAAGAAGTGAACCAGCTCTTCATCGCAGGTCAACTTATAGGTGGCGGCGGCACCCACGCCATTATCCGGCTTGACGACCACCGGGTAGCCCACCTCGGTGATGAACTTGCGGCAGCCCTGCAGGGTCTTGACCATATAGTAGCGCGCCACCGGGATCCCGGCCTTGCGGTAATACTCTTTCATCTTGGATTTATGCTTGATCCGTACCATATCGGCGGTCTGGAAGCCGCTTTGAATATTAAAATCAGTTCTGAGACGCGCATCCTGCTCCAGCCAGTACTCATTATTGGACTCCAGCCAGTCAATACGCCCATGCTTAAAAGTAAAGTAAGCAACTGCCCGGTAGACCTCCTCATAGTTCTCCAGACTGCCGACCTTATAGTATTCGTTGAGGCTCTCCCGCAGCTCCGGCTTCAGCTCCTCATAGGGCTGATCGCCGATGCCGAGGACGTTCATGCCGTTATTTTTGAGTTCCCGGCAAAACATCCAGTAGTTGGTGGGAAAATTGGGGGAAATAAAAATGATATTTTTCATATTGTTCTCTTTTCTCTATTTATTTTTCTAAAAGCTTCGGCACAAAATAGGCTACCTGCTTATGCCACCAGGGCCAATCGTGGTTGACGTCTTCGCCCCAGATGTCTACCCAGATGGAAATACCTTTTTCCTCAAAAAGCTTCTTCAGCCGGAAGGTGGTATGAGGCTCCTCCCAAGCGCCGGTACCGACGCAGATGATGCCCCGGTTGCGGTTATACTTTTCGGTAAAAGGATGATCCGCCGGGTAATGCGCCATATAGTGCACCGGGGAATTCTGATAGACGATCTCGTCCATATAAGTACCAAAGCCGTAAGAGGCGTCATAAATTCCGCTCAGCGCCAGCATCCCGGTGATGCGATCGGGAAATCGCAAAAAGAGATTGACCGCGTGGGTCGCGCCTAAGCTGCAGCCAAAGGCGGTCACGCCCTTCCGACCGCACCGCTCTTCCAGCATAGGCACCGCCTCATCGATGAGATACCGCATCCACGCTTCATGAAGCCGGGCACGCTCCTCAGCAGGACGATCCCGATCCGACCAGGTCTCCTTATCAATGGTGTCGATGGCCAGCACCATCACCTGGCCGCTTTCCAGCCAAGGCCCCCATGTATCGGTCATATTGAAGTTTTCAAAATCGAAATAGCGGCCGTCCTGGCAGGGGATAAAGAGGATCGGCATGCCGCCGTGGCCGTAAAATTCACATTCCATCTCCCGGCCGAGAGCGTTGGAATAATGCTTAACGTACTGTTTTTCCATAATCGTCTCCTATCTATATAGAATTACTATAACATAACCCGATAAAAAATGCAATTCTCCAAAAAGAAAAAACGCCTTTATAAGGCGGTTTTTATAAAGTTTTCTACCAACACGGCCGTCCGGTCGTAGCCCTTGGCGGTAAGGTGCTGACCGTCCAGATAAAGACTGCCGGCGGCGATATTTTCCTCCGGGGTCTTTCGAGGATCGTACTGCTCCGGCAGGAGCGGATCTAAGCCGCTTTCCTCCCAGAGATCCAGATAGGGGATCTCCCATTTCTTGCAGACAGCGATGGCCATCTCAAAAAAGGAGCGGCGGATGAAACGGCTGTTCTATCATCAAAAGCATTTTTACTATACCTGGATCAACACCGCCGCCAAGCGTGTAGCCTGTATTTTAGTGGCAATCTTTTTGGCCGCCACCATCACCACCGTCAGCGTAGAGGCCCTGCGGGAAAGCTTTATCCGCTTTGTGGTAGAGACCTTTGAAAAGGGTAGTGCCATCTGGTTTTCTAAAGAAGACGAAGACACTCTTACCTATCAGCCCATCACTCCTAAAATTCCAACCTACTTACCGGAGGGGTATCACTTAGTGGCGGATATGAGTGATGAAATTGAATTAAATATGATCTATGAAGGACAGGAAACAGAAAATATAAGTTATCAGCAACAGCTAAAAGATTCAAAGTTAACAGTCAACACAGAGGGCGTCGATTACAAAAAAATGGTGATCTCTGATTCCTACGAGGGCATGATTTTTCAAAACAAGGGGAATACTTTTCTAATCTTCAATGATAACGAATACATGTATTCTTTCGTTGGAACAGTCTCTCAAGAAGAGATCATAAAGATCGCTGAATCCATCCCTTTTGAGGAAAAATAAAAAATTTTAAAAAAATTCCAGATTTCTTGTCACAAATCGTTCCTCTCAAACGAGTTATAGGGCAAAGGAAGACGTTGCTTTGGTGGAGTGAGGTGGAAACCTGGAGCGCTACCTATAATACTTATTACGGCACGCTCTCCAAAACCGCATCCGTCAAAAGCGGCACTTACCGTGTGAAGGCTGTTTACACCGTCTATAGCGGCAGTAACAGCAAAAGTATCACTGACTATAGTAGTCAGAAAACTTGCTGACCAAAGAGCGGAATATCTGATTTATGATCATTCTGCTCTTTGTACCAATAAATAATTAGAGGAAAAAACATGAAACATCAAAAAATAATCCTTGTACTTTTCCCTTGTTTTATTTTAATTTGTTTTATTACTATTTGTATGGTATATGTTCCTTCTTTTTTCAAAAATCAAGTACAGCAAAAAGCAAGAAAATCCACTGTTTCTGTATTCTCTGGGATTGATATGGAAAAAGGAATTATGACAGAGGATATGTCCATAGGAAGCGGCTTTTGTTTTGATGAAAATGGAAAAATACTGACGAATTATCACAATGTCGACGGCGGTAATATTCATATTGTTACAGATGATGGTAGTGTTCATGAAGCAAGAATAATTGCTAAAGATGAAACTTTTGATATTGCTATCATTCAAGCCGACATTGATTTACCTCCACTTAAGATGAAGGATTCGAACAATTATGAGATTGGTCAATCAGTATTCAGTTTTTCGACACCGCTGTCTCTTTATCTACGTCAAACCTATTCAGATGGAATTCTTACAAACATAGATATTCAAGGATTTGGAACTCAAACCTTACTACAAACCAACATGGATTTAAGCCCTGGATGTAGCGGAGCACCACTGTTTAATAACGCAGATAATGTCATAGGGATGATCACATATAAGTCAACTCAATTTGGAGTAGAAGGCCTATGAAGCATTTTTCTCTTTTTGTTATTTTGACAATGTTTATTGGGGGAATGCTCGCTTGCGCTCCCTCCAATTCTGAACTCACTATAGAGGATTTCATGAATATTGATCATGCAGAAGTCAGCATAGAATGCCGTTCTAAAATAAAGGCGCATTCTCTCCCATTAAATCAAATTAATCAACAGTTGAATACTTCTGGGCTACTATGTGAAAGTTATGCTGACAATTGTATGGTTTTATTGCTATTTAAGAACATAGGAAAAAAGCGGTTTGATATCTATGTGGATGACGAATTATATCCCCCCACTTTTTATATAAGTAAAACAAATAAAAATGGAGATATCTACCTTTTTTGTGGCACGATCGGTGACTTCAGAAATATTAAAACCATCAAAATTTTTGAGCGAGAGAACAAACAGTTTGCCGATTTGACAAATTTACTTTTAACCAACATCAAACACTTCTCTATTTGTCAAAAAATCAATCGAACTATTGTTATTGATGATTTTCAATTTGAATTGAATGAATATATAGAATCAGACGGTACGGCTTTTTTGAGATTTGACGTAAATAATCCATACTATCAAAAGAAAATCGATATCTGTATCATTGACGAGAAAAAAAATACACTTTTTTCAAATTCATATTTTCTTAATAATGCAAATGGAAACGGCGTCTGCTTCTTTTTTAAAAAAGATCATCTAAATTCCCGTTATTTACAATTCAAAAGCAAGGAAACAAACGAAACTTTATATGAGATGCTTATATTATAGCTTTATCATATTTGTGTCACAATTTGTCTGCTTAGCACAAAAGAATAGAATCACTTAAAAAGAGCCCGGCTTCGGCTGGGCTCTTTTTAGTTTTCTATAAAATTAAGGTTTCACCGACGGCGGGGATCAGCAGTTGTGAGTCACCCCCGGTGGTGGCTTTCACCATCTGCCAAAGTCCGTGGGGGTCGTTTTTTCGATCAGGCAAATGCACCAGCACGATATGCTTGGCGCCCCAGCTCTTGACGGCGCGCCAGGCAGACTCGGTGATGGCGAAGGCATAGGTGATGACCGCTACATCGGGTTTCGGTAACCCCTCCAGCCGTTTCCAGCTCATGGGAGAGGCGTCGCCGGTGAACCAAACGCATTGACTTCCATCAATGATGAAGCCCACATGGTCGATATCCATTCTGCCGATATGCCGGGTCGGAACTGCTTGGACCTTCACGCCACCCACCTCATTGCAAAGAGGACTCTCAGGTCCCATGGGGGCCCTGAGAGTCGCTTTTTCATAGGTTTTGGCATAGGCTTCATCGTAATGATCCTCATGCCGATGGGTGAACGCCAAAAGGTCGGGGTAATTTGCCGAAAGTCTTGCTCTTATCTCTTCCGGAACCGGAAGATAGGGGGGCAATTCCTCGCAAACGCCGTCCAGCAGGATGGTGACCCCATCCAACTCCAGCAGGATGCCGGCATTGCACGTTCTCTCTATTTTCATTATACGCCCAGCTTTGCACGGCGGAATGCCTCCGCCTCGGTGCAGCCGTTCTCTACCACGTGACCGGGCAGGGGAACCAGCTTCTCATGGATGGCATCCAGGATCCAACCGGCCTGCGGGAAGAAGAACTCATCAAACTCGAAGGGCGGGGTGATCCAGTTGCGTGCGCCTACCACAACGGCAGGAGCATCCAGATCGTCGAAGCACAGCTCCGTCAAATTCTGAGCAACGTCGTTCATAAAGGCACCACGTGCACAAGCGTCGGAGACCAGAACCACACGGCCGGTCTTACGAACGGACTCCACCAGCTTGGTATAATCCAAGGGAACCAGGGAGTGCAGGTTGATAACGTCGGCTTCCATGCCGTATTTCTCACTGAGGATCTTCGCGGCATCCATGGCACGATACAAAGCAGCACCCAAGGTGATGATGGTCACGTCCTTACCGTCGCGCACCTTATTGACATCGCCAAATTCGATCTCATAACGCTCGGCAGGAACGCCGCCCTCATGGAACTGCTCGCCCACGTCGTAAATTCTCTGGCTCTCGAAGAAGACGACCGGATCGGTGCCCTTCAGAGCGCTCTCCATCAAGCCCTTTGCCTCCCAAGGAGTAGCCGGGAAGCAGACCTTCAAGCCGGGGATATGGGCGCAAAGAGCGGTCCAATCCTGGCTATGCTGCGCACCGTACTTAGAACCGACGGACACACGCAGAACCACAGGCATCTTCAGGATGCCGGCAGACATTGCCTGCCACTTGGACATCTGGTTGAAGATCTCATCGCCGGCGCAGCCGATAAAGTCGGCATACATCAACTCAACCAGCGCACGACCACCGGACAGGGCATAACCGACGGCAGTACCGACGATAGCAC
The DNA here is from genome assembly GCA_045541555.1 of Eubacteriales bacterium. GTDB lineage: Bacteria > Bacillota > Clostridia > Oscillospirales > QAKW01 > QAKW01. Next base: position 73,281 of record JAZQJH010000059.1, read on the forward strand.
CCTCAGCCAGAGGAGAGTTGAAGAGACGGCTATGGGGCAGAGCATCCATCATGCCGCGATAGACGGCGAAGGCGCCACCCCAGTCACGGCAGTCCTCACCATAAGCGATGAGGGTGGGATCCTCATAGAAACGATCATAGATAACCTCGGACAGGGCGTCGCGCAGGTTATACATCTTCATCTTGGAAACGGGCTTGCCGTTCTCATCCACCACGTTACGGATCTTGCTCTTGATCTTCTTATAACCCTCAGCCTCTTCCTTGGGAACGGTATACTCGGGCTCGCGATCGTCGAACTTCTCCACAACTTCGTTGGAATACATCAGACGCTCAACCACAGCGGGATCCTTCTTGAAATCGCAATAGGGGCTGATTTCGGGATCGGCGGCGGCCTTGCAGATCATGGTCATGCGGTCGGAGGTCTCCTTCAGAATGGCGTCTACCTCTTCCTGGGTCATCACGCCGGCTTCGATGAGCTTTGCGGGATAGGTCAGGAGAGGATCGACCTCTTTCCAAGCGTCCATCTCTTCCTTGGTGCGGTATGCATTCTGGTCGGAGACGGAGTGACCGGAATAACGGTAAGTAACGGTCTCCAGCATGACGGGACCCTGACCCTTACGGAGCAGCTCCAACTTACGCTCCATGGCGTCGATGACTGCCAAAGGATTGTAGCCGTCTACCGTCTCGGCATGGAACTGGGTGGGGCTGACACCGGAAGCGATCCGGGACATCCGATCCTGACCCATAGTCTCGCCGCGGGTCTGGTCGCCCATACCGTAGGAGTTATTGAAGATATTATAGAGGATGGGCATTCCATCGTTATGGGACTCCCAAAGGGTTTTATACTGATCCATGGCCGCGAAGTTCAAAGCTTCCCAGACGGGACCGCGTGCCATAGCGGCATCGCCCACGTTGCAGACGACGATACCCTTCTTATTATTGACCTTCTTAAAGAGGGCTGCACCGGTGGAAATGGTACCGGAACCGCCAACGATGGCGTTATTGGGATAGATACCGAAGGGCAGGAAGAAGGCGTGCATGGAGCCACCCATACCCATATGGAAACCGGTCTCACGGGCAAAGATCTCGGAGAGTGTTCCGTACAGGATGAAGCGGATTGCCAGCTCCTTCACGTCCTTGCACTCGCCCAGCTTCTGGGTGGAGCGCAGGCACTTGCCTTCCAGGAAGTTCTCCATCACGTCCATCAGCTGCTCGTCGCTCATCTTATTGATGGTGGACAGAGCCTTTGCCAGGATCTCGGAGTGGGAACGGTGAGAACCGAATGCGAAGTCATTCTCATCCAGGAGATAAGCCTGGCCGACGCAAGCGGCTTCCTGACCGGTGGAAAGGTGGGCAGGACCGGGATAGGTATGGTCGATGCCGTTATAGGAGCCCTGGGTCTTGATGAGATTGAGCATGGTCTCAAACTCACGGAGAACCGTCATATCACGGAAGATCCGGATGAGGTCTTCCTTGGTATACTTACCGGACTCCAGCTCTTCCTTTACGGTCTTCTTATACTGGTTTACGGGGATATCCTTAAACTTGACCTTGCCGGACTTACGTACCTCAGCAGGATCGACAAATAAACTCTTAGGCATTTTTATTCACTCCTTATATATGAAAAATAGCTTCACGAATGATTTCGGCAACCGTCGGATGGGGGAAGACCAGCTTCTGCAACCGGCTGGGGGTCAGCTCGGTATCCACCATCATGGTAGCGGTCATAATGATCTCAGAGGCGTAGGAGCCGACGATATGGCAGCCCACCAAGCGGTTCTTATCGGTATCCACCACCAGCTTGATGAAGCCCTTACCGCCCTCGGTCTCTGCCAAATAGCGGCCGGCATAGCTCATGGGAAGCTTGACTTCCTTGACCTTCATACCCTTTTCCTCGGCGGCTTCCTTGCTATAGCCAACGCTGGCTACCTCGGGATCGGTATAGATGACCGAGGGGATGACGTCGTAGCGAATCTCATCGGGCTTGCCCAGCATATGATTGACGGCAACCTCCGCCTCGCGGTATGCGGTATGCGCCAGCATCAGCTTACCGTTGCAATCGCCGATGGCGTAGACACCGGAAACGTTGGTGCAAAGATGGCGGTCGGTCTTGACAGCCGCCCGATCCATCTCCAGCTGCAGGGTCTCCAGACCGATATCAGCAGTAGCAGGCTTACGTCCTGCGGAGAGCAGAACCTTATCGCAGGCGATCTCTTTCTTTTCGCCGTTTTCTTCATAGATCACGCTATTGGTCTTGACCTCCAGCACCTTGCAGGAGAGCTTGAAGACCATACCGCGCTTCTCAAAAGCATCGGAAAGTACCTTACAGATCTCGGGATCGGTAGCACCGGCGATCTTGGGCATCATTTCGATGACGGTCACCTTAGTGCCGACGCTGGCAAAGTAATAAGCCATCTCCAGACCGATGACACCGCCGCCGATGACCACCAGCTCCTTGGGAAGCTCTTTCTCGTCCAGCACCTCGCGGTTGGTCACCACGAAGCCGGATGCCAAGCCTTCCTTCAGACCGGGAACGGGGGGAACCACCGTCTCGGAGCCGGAGGCGATGACCAGGCGCTTGCCTTCATAGGTTTCGCCGTTACATTCCACGGCAAAACCATTTGCGGTCTTGCCCTTAACTACAGCGTTGCCGGTGACCACGGTGACCTTATTGGCCTTCATGGTAGCGCCCACGCCGCCCACCAAAGTCTTGACCACCTGATTTTTGCGGTCGATGACCTTGGCATGATCGTATGTAACGTTTTCTGCCGTCACGCCGAAGGCTTCGCTTTCCTTGGCATGGCGATACATTTTAGAAGAATTCAAAAGGGTCTTGGTGGGGATACAGCCTTCATTCAGGCAGGTACCGCCCAGCGCTTTTTTCTCAAAGACAGCCGCCTTCAGACCGCCCTGCGCCGCGCGCTCGGCGCAAAGATAACCGCCCGGGCCGCCGCCCAGGACCAATACGTCAAAAATTTCCATAATACTAACTCCTTATTTCGCCAGCAGGGTGGTGAAGTTTTCCAGGTTCTGGCACAGCTCTTTCTGGAACCGGGCGGCAGGAGAACCGTCTACCGCGCGGTGGTCATAAGTCAGGCTGAGACCCATGGCAGGATAGATCTCGATATTGCCGTCCTTACCCTTACGGACACGGTCGGTGGTACCGCAAACACCCAGAATACCGGTCTGGGGGGGATTGATGACCGGAGTGAAGGACTCCACGCCCAGGTTACCCAGGTTGGAAACCGTGAAGGAACCGCCGCTCAGCAGGTCGGGGCTGATACTGCCCTCACGGCACTGCGCCGCCAGATCCTTGACCGCCTTGGAGATCTCCAGAAGGCTCATCTCATCCGCATGGAAGATGGTGGGAACCATCAAGCCGCGGGGGGTATCCACTGCAACGCCCAGATTGACGTGCTTGAAGAGACGGATATTATTATCGTCCAGCATATTGGCGTTGAGGTCGGGATGGTTCAAAAGGGTACGGGATACGGCGTAAAGCACAATATCGCCCAAGGTGATGCCGGCAACCTCGCCCTCGGAAGCCTTGAGAACCTTCCGATAGTTCAGGATGGCGGTGGCATCGAAAGAAGTATTGTGGGTCAGCTGAGCCATGGTGGAGAGAGAGGTGTGCATAGACTTGCTGATCGCACGGCGGATGCCGCTGAACTTCACGTCCTCATACTCTTCTGCAGCCGGAGCGGCAGCAGGAACAGCAGCCGGAGCGGCAGCGACAACGGGATTATCCATCAAAGTACGGACGTCCCGCTCAATGATCCGGCCGTTGGGACCGGTAGGGGTAGCAAGAGATGCGTCCACGCCGGCACGCTCTGCCAGCTTCTTGGCTCTGGGAGAAATCGCAGACTTCTCACCGGCTACAGCCGTCGTCTCCGCAACGGGGGCAGGAGCGGCAGCAGGCGCAGCCTTAGGCTCCTCTGCAGGAGCGGCGGCAGGGGCTTCTTCCGCAGCACCCTCGGGGCGCAGCGCGGAGCAATCCTCGCCGGGGTTACCCACAGCGCAGACATTCAGCAGGCAGGGAACTTCATCCCCTTCCTGGAAAAAGATCTCCAGAAGGGTACCCTCTGCGGTGGATTCACATTCAAAACTGGCTTTATCCGTCTCATAGGTGAAGAGGATATCTCCCACCTTTACCGGATCGCCGACTTTCTTTTCCCAAGTGCCGATGATACAGCTCTCAACGGTAATACCGGCCTTAGGCATAATGACTGCATTTGCCAAAACAATTCCTCCTTATTTATATAGAATTATTCAATATATAATTATCCAAAATTCATTGTACTACAATTCCCCCCGTCCGTCAATGACTTTTCCAAATTTTCGCATTGACCCAAGGGAAAAAACTTGGTATGATATAAACGGTGATTTTATGATTGAGAATCTATATTTTTATATCCAAAGCAAAACCGACCCATATGAAAATCTCGCCATCGAAAAACATCTCCTGGACACGGTGGCGGAAGGGACGCTGATCCTCTATCTCTGGCAAAACAGCAAGACGGTAGTCATTGGCAAAAACCAAAACCCTTGGATGGAATGTAACTGCCAGCTTTTGGAGGAGGAGGGCGGAAGGCTTGCCCGGCGGTTATCCGGCGGCGGTGCGGTTTTCCATGACCTGGGAAATCTGAACTTTACCTTTATCTGCCGGGAAGAGGACTATGACCTTGCAAAGCAGCAGGAGGTGCTATTGAACGCCTGCAGGCTTGCCGGAATTCGGGCAGAGGTCTCCGGGCGGAACGACCTTTTGGCAGAGGGACGGAAATTTTCCGGCAATGCCTTTTACCATGCCGGCGGAAAAGCCTACCACCACGGCACGCTGCTGATCCGCGCAGACACCGCCATGGTACAGCGCTATCTGACCCCCTCGCAGGCAAAGCTTCAAGCCAAGGGCGTCAAATCAGTGCGCTCCCGGATCGTGAACCTGACGGAGCTTGCACCGAAGCTGACTCCGGAATTGATGAAAAAGCATCTTTGCTCTGCTGCAGAGCAGGTCTATCAATTGAAAGGGCTGGAGCTTCCGTCTATTCCCCATGCGGAAATTGCAGAGCTGGCCGCCCAATACGCCGATTGGAACTATCTTTACGGCACGCCCCTCCCCCTCTCCCTCGTTTGCGAAAAACGCTTTGATTGGGGCAGTGTTCAAATACAATTAGAGGTCAAAGATGGTCGTATTCAAAAATGCAAGGTCTATACCGACGCTTTGGACTGGACCCTCTCCGAACAGATTGAAAGCCTCCTTACCGGGGTACGCTTTGCCAAAGATGCCCTCAAAATTGCCCTTGGATCACACCCTTACCAAAAAGATCTGCTGGAATTGTTAATATAAAAAACAGACTGTAAAAATTTTACAGTCTGTTTTTTGATTTAATTCAAAGTCGTAGCGACTGCCGCGTCCATCATATTACTGCCATAATAGGCATCGTTGCCGCTTGCATCGAGCTGCGGCACCGCAACTCTCTTAAACAGCAGCGTGGAAACAAATGCCAGCAAAAGCAATACGGCCAACACCACCGCAATGACAATGGCGGCGATCTTTCCGGCACCGGAGGATTTTTTCTGAACCCCCGACTCGATCCGGCGGATCGCCATGGTACATTTCTTCAAAAGTTCTTGCTCCTCTGCCGAAAGGGATTCTCCGCTTTCTGCCAGAAGGTCTCCGCAACGCACCGCCTCCCGGAAGGCAGGCAATGCGGCTTGATCGTTTGCTGCAGAAAAGCCCTGCGCCGCATGGTAGCCCATCCGGTCTCTGATGGCCAGAAGCTGACCTCTTTCCGCCGCCTTATTCAAATAGTCGTGGGCATCTTCACCCCGATGGCTCAAGGCGTAGCGGCACATCGCCGGCGCATAGCCGGCCTCTGCCGAGGCTTTCAGGAGCGGAGAATAAGGCTCTGCCGTATCCTGCCCCTCTGCATACCGATCTACATAAAGATACTGCGCCGCTCTCACGCCGCTATCCGCCATACTCTTCAGGCTTTCCCGATCGGTCGCATCGGTAATGCCCGCCTTGATGCCTTCCATCTCGTCCTCCACGCAATAGCTCTTGAAGGTGGCGCAATCGGTACGGACGGTATTGCGATACTCGCTCTGCTTCAGCAGCGCTTCGGGGGTGTGCTCATGGTCAATGGTGTGCTCCGCCACAAGGCGCATATTCTTGACGGCGACAAACAAGCCGAAAATCCCAAAGGTGATCACCGTCAAAAAGCCCCACAGAAGATATTTCAAGAAGAACTTACCCAGCGTGCCGGTGAAGACCAGCCGGCGGGAATCTACCACCGTATGCTCCGTCATCCAACGGGTACGGATGAGTACGCCCCATACCACGCCCACTACGGGTACAATAGTCACAAGCCCTGCCAGAATATTGGTGCCGATAAAGCCCCAGATACGGCCGTCGAAATAACTGTTGTTATCTTCTTCGCCTACAAAATGCGTATGCTTGGTGATCCAGCGATTGATGGCAAGCGCCATCCAAAAACCGTAGATACCAAAGGTAATCAGGGTCAAGAAGCTCCACAAAAGGAACCGCCCGATCAGCTGAACACCCGTACCGTCAAAGTACATCCGTTTGCCGCAAACGATGGTGTGCTTCGCCTTCCAACGCTGCATCAAACAACACATCCAGGGAAAGGCGATGCCAAGCGTGATCATCGTCACAAACCCGACCAGGATGGAATATCCGATGAATGCAAAATAACCGCCGTCAAAATACGAGCGATCCTCGGTAGGGGCATTCTGATCCTTACCCTTACTTACCGCCAATGCCACGACTGCCGCAATCACGGCAATCAACGCTACTGCGATGATAATGAAAATTAAACTTGTCGCTACTTTCATATTATTTCCCTCCTTTGGCAGTGCCCTGCCTTTTTAAGCATAACACAGTTTTCGACAAATTACAACCGTTCCCTTTTCTCGTTTTAAGCTAATATCTCAAGACGAACATCACCACCGCGGCAATGCCGATGATATTCGCCATGATTCTCATTTTAAAACAGTCCCTTTAACCAACCGAGAATGGTAAATCCGTCAGCAAAGCTGAAATTCAAAATGCCCAAAATAAAGAGTGCTAAAATAATGATCGGCAGCACGTAGGTAACATACGGACGAATCCATTTTCCCAGCTTCAACCCCTTGCCGGCATTGGCCTCTGCCAAGAAGTTTTCAAAGCCCCAGCCTTTTTTGCTGACGCAGAAAAGAACGTAGCAGAGCGCACCCAAAGGAAGACAGCAATTGCTGACCAAAAAGTCTTCCAGATCCAGCACTGCAGAGCCGGATGCAAAGGGCACGAAATCTGACCAAAGATTATAGCCCAGCGCGCAAGGAACGGAAAGCAGCAGGATCGCAATTCCGCAGATCACGCACGCCTTGCTCCGTCCCCAGCCGGTCAGCTCCCGTACACAGGCCAGAATATTTTCAAAAACGGCGATGATCGTGGAGAAAGCGGCAAACACCATGAACAGGAAGAACAGCGAACCCCACCATCTTCCGCCAACCATATTATTAAAAACCTTCGCCATCGCGATAAACAGCAGGCTGGGACCGGCACCCGGCTCCACGTCAAAAGTAAAGCAGGCCGGGAAGATGATCAAGCCGCCAACGATTGCCACAAAGGTATCCAACACCAAAATGTTAATGGATTCGCCGGTCAGAGAACGCTCTTTACCGATATAGCTTCCAAAGATCGCCATCGAGCCAATGCCGAGGCTCAAAGTGAAGAATGCCTGATTCATGGCGCCGACGATGACGTTTCCATCAATCTTGGAGAAATCCGGCTTGAGATAGAAAGTGAGACCTTCCGCCGCACCGTCCAGCATAAAGCTGCGGACCGCCAGAACCGTCATCAGCACCAGAAGTGCCACCATCATATACTTAGTGACCCGTTCCACGCCCTTTTGCAGTCCAAAAGAAAGGATCAAAAAGCCCAGAACCACCACGATCGCCATAAAGCCCACCATAACGGCCGGACTGCCGAGCATTTCATTGAAATACTGCGCGGATGCCTCATTGGTAATGCCGGTCATGTCCCCCTTCAGGAACTTGACGAAATAATGCATGATCCAGCCGGTGACCGAGGTATAAAACATCATCAAAAGGAAATTTGCCACCAACGCCACGTAGCCGTGAAGATGCCATTTCTGACCGGGCTTTTCCAGCTTCTGGTACAACCGGACCGGGCTACTCTGGCTGGCTCTGCCCAACGAGAACTCCATTACCATGACAGGTAATCCTAAAATGACCAAAAACAGTAAATAAAGAACCACGAAGGCTCCTCCGCCATACTGCCCTGCCATCCAAGGAAACTTCCATACGTTTCCTACGCCGATGGCACAGCCGGCACTTAATAGAATAAAGCCTAAACGGCTACCCAAATGTTCTCTTTGCATCATCCATATCCTCCAATTTAAGATACTTAATGATAACAAAATCCCACTGTCTTTGTCAAGGTGAATTGGGCTGTGGGATAAAAAATAAAGGCCATCGTAAGATGGTCTTTATTTTGAAGAGCTTCTTATAATTTTTAAAATCCGCGGTCTGTTGTATCGTTGAATTATCACAAACATTAGGTCAAATAAAGCAGAAAACAACGAGGTTAAAACAAAAACAAGGGCGGAGCCGAACCAAAATGAAAATAAAATCGGCAAAAAGCTTAGTATTACGATGGTTTCATGCACCAGTTCCGACTGACACATTGCTCCTGCAATTTCATCCCAGGTATGTTGCTGCTTGTCAAACACATTGGGGTCATAAGTGGGAAGGAACTTTTTCCATTTCTTTACCTTTAAAGCTTTATATAGTCTTTGCTCGGTCTTTCCTACTCTGAACCATTTTTTATTGTAGTCTACTTTATTATTTAAAAGTAAATTGAGTATGCCGCCTACCAAAAGCCGCATCCAGAAGTGATATGCTATCGTTCCTGCTGTAATCGCAATTGTCAAAAACATTCCAAGCGGTTTTAGTCGGTAAATGATCACAAAAATAGCGGTCAACAGGATCGAGTTCCATGCAACCGTCTTCATGCCCTTTGCCAAACGAACACCTCCTTATCTGGAATTTTTTCAAAGGCACATTTAGTATAGCATAGAAGGGCGGAAGACAAAATATCAAATCCAATACAATATCATATCAAGTCCTCAAAAAAGCTGCTTTGATAGCCGTGCTCTGACAAAAAAGAAAAGGTCGTTCGAAGCTTTTCCTCAAAATCGGGGTGGTAATTCTTATAATCTGAATAAAAAAACTGCTCATGGATCATCACCCGAATGCAGTCACGCCCAATCAATTGCACCAATTGCCGCAATATTTCCTCTATCGAAAAACAATTTAAGACAATATCAATAGAGGCAAAAGAGATCTTTTCAATTTTTATAGTTTCACCATTGCGGATCTGCGTCGCCTTACTTTCTTCTATCCCGTATGAGGTGCGTGGATTTTCATCCGTGCCAAATAGTCCCAACAATCCCACGACACCGTTATCCTCTACTGCCTTTAGACCCCCCTCGGTCAACAAGCAGCAATGAATTGTCGTGGTACTCGCCAATGCTTCGTTGGAGGCGAAGCGCTTGATCTGTTCATGCACCCGTTTACAATCCTCATAGACCTCATCGTATCCCGAGCTTTTATAAGGTCTGACATTTTCCATATCAGAGTGAAAAGAAAGCTTGAGCCAGTCTGAATTCTCTTTCCATTCCTCATAATAAGCCGCACTCATTTGGGAAAGATCAAAATTTTCCATACGGTAGAATAAATTCAGCTGTACCTTCAATCCAAACTCTTTATGAAGACGTTGATACATAGCAAGATACGGATGATCAAATATACTCCCATAACGGTTTTCGGTTATCTCTTTCAATAACCGAATGTTGTCATCAACCGTAAAACAAAATCCTTTCGTAGGATCACCGCCTTTCTTTGGCTCATTGTATGCTTGTGTCAAATGAGAGACAAATTAGTTTTCGGCTCCCTCTGACGAGGGAGCCGTCAGCGTAGCTGACTGAGGGAGAGAAAACTACCCCTCCGTCAAAACTTCGTTTTGCCACCTCCCCTGACAAGTGGAGGCTCTTTTTTATAACTTGTGGAAGTCATTCCCACAAGTTGAAAATTCCTCATAACAACAAGCATTTTCTTTAACTTAATATAACATTTTTCATTATAATTTTCAAGTTATATATAAACAGAGTTATCCCGAACTTACGAGATAACTCTGTTTTTGATGGTATGACAAAAGTAATACTGACACATTGAAAATCATACCAAAGGAAATGCAGTTAAAAACTTTGTTTTTAAGCAGTAAAACTGCCGAAAGTATGACGGTTATTCCTGCCTTGCCTAATAATTGATGGTTTAACGCTAGTTTTTTAATCTCTCTATTTGTTTGTTGAAATATTTTACATAAGTGTCAAATTGCGTGTTTTTGGTGACAGATATAAGATTTAAAGCTTTTTCAGTTTCCTCAATGGCTTCCTCTACTTTTCCGTTTTCCTCGTGATATTCTGCTAACTTCCACATCATTTGAAGCAGGTTTTCAAATGAAATCCATTTTTGTTTTTCAGCAGCTTCAAACTTAGCTTTTCCTGACAAAAGATATGCTTTCTCTGTCAACTTAGTAAAATATATTTCGGGAATTTGCTCAATGGCAGCCTCTGCACTCTCAAAATCTCCTTTTGCCTTATAAGCATAAGCAAGGAATCTAAGAGCATCATATTTCACATCGCTTTGATCTGTTTTTTCAATAAGTTTACTTGCTACGCTAATCGTTTCATCTGGTTTTTCTGAATAATTCATTACATAAAGTAGGTTGTTTAATAAAATATCGTTTTCAGGATATTTCTTTAACCCCTCTTCAAGTATTCGCTTGCTCTCGGCAGGATCGTTCTCCCTGAATTTATATGCCTCATCGGTTATGTTCTTAACTGCACATTCGATTTCCTTTAGATTGAAATCGAATAATTCATCCATAGATACACCAAAATAACTCGCCAAGACAGGAGCAAGTGTGATATCGGGAAGAGCAATATTATTTTCCCATTTGCTAACAGCTTGAAAAGAGATTCCTATACTCTCTGCTAACTGTTCTTGAGTTATGCCTCGTTGTTTGCGTAGTTCTCTAATTTTATTTCCAATATTCATTACGTGCCTCCTAAATGAAATAAAGTGCACTTATTCTCGAGCTCAGTTAAAGTATATCATACAACTTTTATGCTGACAATAACTTGCAAAACGATATTTTTCAACTAAGAGTTGAATTTTAATGTAGAATTTTGTCCCTATTGTAGCACAAGCATAGCATAAAAGCGGCGAAGCCGCAAGATTTAATGAAATCGTGCTAATGTACGATGAAATCCAAGCATTGCTTGCTCGATAACTGCCGTGTTGCGGCAGCCGTTAGCGCCTCGCTTCATCCGCCACCGGCGGCGCTTCGGCGCCACGACCACCGACTTCGCCACGCTCAGTCGGTGAGCATAAGGCTGCGAGCCGCAGGGTTGCCGGGTGCAAGCCGGCAAAGGGAGCCAAAAAAATAAAGACCATCTTTCGATGGTCTTTATTTTTTTGGCTCCCCCTGTTGGACTCGAACCAACGACCCTGCGGTTAACAGCCGCATGCTCTACCGACTGAGCTAAGGAGGAATGTCTATGGTGACCCCAGGGAGAATCGAACTCCCGATTTCAGCGTGAGAGGCTGACGTCTTAGCCGCTTGACCATGGGGCCTTCTTTCGATGCTTGATTATTATACCCTCAATTACTGCAATTGTCAATATATTTTTATAAAAAAATCGAGAAATCTTTTTTCGCTCTCTCTTACGACTTAATTTTTTGCTTTTTCGCCCCTTTCGACAGATTCCGATTGCACTTACCGACGAAAGATGCTATACTTTTTATTAGTATTTTATGGAAAGGATCTCGTTGTGGCACTCAAACTAATCATCTTACAATCTGACCCACTGGAAGCAAGCAACACCGCCCATCAATTCAAGCGGTTGGGCTGTGACATTGCCGCCACCGGATCCGACGGCAAGGTTGCCGCCGCCTTGGTACAGCAGCTCCAACCGGACGCCCTCTTATTAGACCCCTATCTGATCGGGCGCAACTGCGATGAAATAATAGAGGAGCTTTCCGGCACCTACTCCCGCCCGCTGGTCACCATTATGATCAGCCGTTCCCGCAACGATCGGATGGCTAATCGCTTTTTGGACAGCGGCGGCGATTTCTTTCTTCTCTCCCCGCTGGATTATGAATTCAGCATCGAGCGTATTGAGCGCACCATGATCCAACACCAACAGCAGGCAAAGCATGCCGCCAACCCCGTTCGTCGCTGCGTGCGGAAATACTTGGTTTTGATGGCAATGCCGCCCCTCTTAAAAGGCGCCGACTACATTTACGACGGCGTGGAGATCC
>JAZQJH010000060.1:0-8795 GCA_045541555.1 Eubacteriales bacterium
ATCCGCATAACCATGCGGATTTTAATCAAAATTTTCTGCTATCCGCGGGGCCGCTCTCTACCGTACCCATGTACGCTGACGAGACCGCCCCCACGAATTCGGAAACATTTTTGAGAGTCTGCCCAGCGTGTCAAAGATAAATAAGAGGGTTCTTTGACACGCTGCATTAAAAAAGAGAGCTTTCGCTCTCTTTTTTAATCAATTTTAAAGATCTTTTTGATCTCATCGTCGATCTTCTCGGGCGGCTGCTCCAGCACTTCGGGGTGCTTAAGATAATCCTTAAACCGACGGAATCCCAAGGCAAAGTAGCTGCCGCTGGCGATCCGTTCGTCCATAACGATGCCGAGGGGCATACATTTCTCATGGATGATCTCGCCGCCCTTACGGCGGGGAACCTCCCGATTGACGCCCATTGCCATTGCCACCGAGGTGGTACCGAATTCATAGATATGATGATAGATGGGATCCAGCCGGATGCTGGCAAGATCAGTGATCACCAAAGAGATATGGAAGGGGCTCATATCAATAATACTCTTGGGCAGCATTCCATGCTTATCCATCCAGCGCAATACCTTGACACCGCCACGCAACAAGCCCGGCGTCCCCAACAAAATCTTGATGATCTTTTCAGTACCGTTATCCGGCTCCTCTGCACGGTTTTCCTCGATGTACTTATTCAGCCGTTCCTGCACCTTAAAGACATCGTCGGTGGGCTGAAAATAGACCTTGGACATGGTACCGCTCTCCATCACCGAGCCGCCCTTCAATACCACCATACCCACTGCAATTTCATTACGGGCATAGACATTGCTATTCGCTACAAAATGATTAAACTTCGGAAATTCATCGATCACCCGAATATAGGCTGCCAAAAGAACCGCCAGACGAGAGATCTTCATTCCGCCCTCGTCCCGTTTGCGATGCACATAGTCTGCAATAGGGTCCACGGGAATATCAATGGTGATCATATTCATGGAGTCCATCCGCTTATCCATTACGTGAGCGGCCACCATATACATAGGATCGGAGTTTTTGATCCGAACGCCGTCTTTTCTTTTCATTAAATTTATCCCCCAATAAAATTTAATACAGTTTCATTTTACACGAAATTCGACAAAATGGCAAGTTTTTTTCATATTCTTAATAAGGACTTAATGGAAAACCTTGCAATTTATTCCGAAAATTGATACAATATTTCTATCTCTTTTAAAATGAGGTTCCATATGGAAAAAATCAGACAAACGTTATTACCCATCTTAGCCGCCTTTATCTGGGGTACGGCTTTCGTCGCCCAAAGCGAGGGGGCAGAGCTGATGCCGCCTCTGGCATTCAATGCCATTCGGTCCGTCATCGCCGTGGTCGTCCTCCTGCTGGTACGGGCAATCTTCTCCAAGGTTCAAAAGGAGCCCTTTTTACCGCCCAAGAAAAACCGCAAAAACCTTTTGATCGGCGGCTTGGTCTGCGGTGCCTTTTTGGCCGCCGCTCAGACCTTTCAGCAAATGGGACTGGGAACCACTGATCCCGGTAAAGCAGGCTTCATCACCGCTTTATATATGGTACTCGTCCCCATTGCCGGATTATTCTTCAAAAAAAAGGCACCCTTTACAGTATGGATCGCCGTGGTGGTGGCGGCAGTCGGTCTTTATTTCCTCTGCATCACCGAGTCCTTCACCATCGAGAAAGGAGATCTTCTAACCTTTTTCTGCGCCATCAGTTATACGGCGCAGATTCTGGCCATCGACCACTTTTCCGAAAAGGTAGACGCTATCCGTCTTTCCTGCCTGCAGTTCTTTGTGGTAGCGATTGTTTCTTTCATTGGAATGTTCTTCTTTGAGCAACCGGATTGGAGCATCCTGCCTCAATGTACAGTTCCTCTCCTTTACACCGGTGTCCTTTCCAGCGGCGTAGCATTTACACTGCAGATCGTGGCACAAAAAGGCGCCAATCCCACCGTCGTTTCCCTCTTGATGAGCTTGGAATCGGTCTTTGCCGTATTGGCAGGGCTGGTCTTTGGCGATACCATGACCGGACGGGAATGGCTGGGATGCGCCCTCATTCTGGGCGGCGTCATCTTCGCCCAGCTGCCGGCACTTGACAGAAAGAAGGAAAAGGTGTAAAATTACACCTGTATAACAAGTAATTTAACGAGGTGATCGCATTTGACACGTGAATCTTTCATCGCCCTTTGCGACCGCAAGGAAAAGCTGGTGCGCAATGAATTGGGCTATAGCCAGGAAAAAATGAGCGTCCTTTTGGGAATTTCCAAAAAGACGCTGGTTGAAATTGAAAAATGGCGTTCTTCACTGGGGTGGCAAGGAGCGGTAACACTCTGCACCCTATTCCAAAACACCAAAGAGATCACGCTGACCTTCGGCTCCGATATACCGGCGCTTCTGCGTGCATTGACGGAGGATACCGCCTATCTTCAGCCGGTGGACTCCCCCTATTCCAATTGGGTTCCCATTTTAGAGCTGGGAGAGAACGTGATCGAGCAAAACGCCGCCAGCCAGCTTTACCGTCTGCGCCGCAGCGCAGAAACGCTGGCCTCCTCCTTTGAATTAGCGGAACTGAGAAAGAGGATGAATTTATGAGCAAATTGACCTATCTCATCAAGCGCGCCGCCAATATGAATCTGGACGGCTTGAAAGAACGGCTGCATCAGGTGCATAAACGCACCGGAAAGAGCAAGGCCTATATCCTTCTGGATATGCTGATCTGCGGTCTGCGCTATGAGGCCGGATATATTGACTACACCCTTTTCGGGATGTACGATATGACCCACGAACAGCGCAAGGAAATCCTCACCCGGGGCAAGAATACCAAATATGTCGCCGCCCTCAATAAGCGTGAGGATACCCACTATTTTAATAATAAAACGGAGTTTCTCCGGGTATTTGAAAAAGAATGCGGCAGGGAATTTTTGGATCTGAACCAAGGGGATATTACAGATTTTGAGGCGTTTATTGCCCGCCATCCTGTCTTTATGGCTAAGCCGGAGGACGGTCTTTGCGGCAAGGGTGTCGAGAAGATCTCCGCCGAGGAAGAAAGTCCCATCGCTCTTTATAACAGTCTTAAAACCAATGGTCAGACCCTCCTGGAAGAGGTCCTGGAACAGCACGAAAAAGTCAATCACCTATACCCCGGCGCCATCAATACCGTCCGGATGGTCACCATGACCGACGATGCTGGTGAACCCCACCTGCTTTACGCCGCCATGCGGCTGGGCAGTGGCGGCGCGGTGGTAGATAACTTCAATAGCGGCGGTATGGTCATTCCCATCAATCCGGAAAAAGGAACTCTCCGCGGCGTGGCGGTCAACAAAGCCGGCCAGACCTTTGAAAAGCATCCGGACACCGGTGTGAAATTTGACGGCTATCAGGTCCCCTGCTGGAAGACCTGCTGTAAATTGGCGTCTCAGGCGGCGGTACGGATCCCCACCGTTCGTTTTGTGGGTTGGGATCTGGCCATCACCCCCAAAGGTCCTGTATTGGTGGAAGGAAATCACTTCCCCGGTCATGATATTTACCAGCTTGTCCCCCAAAATCCGGAGAAGAAAGGTATGCTCCCCGTCTTTGAGGCAGTCGTGCCGTATTCCTCGCTGAAAAATCGCAAAAACTCTTGAAAAAACGCCGAATTATGATAGAATTATCTTATATTTTATAAAAAGAGGATCATGAAATGTTAGACATCAGATTTATTAAAGAAAACCCTGAAGCAGTCAAGGAAAACATCCGCAAAAAGTTCAAAGACGCCAAACTCCCCCTGGTGGATGAAGCCATCGCACTCTACGAAGAGAAGCTGGCTTCCAATAAACGTGCCGACGAGCTGCGCGCCAACCGCAACCGCTTAAGCAAGCAGATCGGCGGTCTGATGGCAAAAGGTCAACGCGAGGAAGCCGAGGCCATCAAGGCTCAGGTCAGCGCTCAGGCAGATGAACTGGCCGCCCTGCAGACTAAGGAAAGCGAACTGCATGCTAAGCTCAATGAAGTCATGATGAAGATCCCCCAGATGGTGGATGACTCTGTACCCGTCGGTAAAAACGACGAGGAGAACGTAGAGGTGGAGTGCTTCGGCGAAAAGACTACCGTGGATTTCGAGATTCCCTACCATACCGATATTATGGCAAAATTTGCCGGTATTGATAAAGAGGCTGCCGGCCGGGTAGCCGGTGAAGGCTTCTACTATCTGATGGGTGATATTGCCCGTCTGCACAGTGCCGTCCTCTCTTATGCCCGGGATTTCATGATCAATAAGGGCTTCACCTATTGTATCCCCCCGTTCATGATCCGTAGCAACGTGGTGACTGGCGTCATGAGCTTTGAGGAAATGGACGCCATGATGTATAAGATCGAGGGCGAAGACCTCTATCTCATCGGCACCAGCGAGCACTCCATGATCGGTAAGTTTATCGACACCATCACCCCCGAGTCCAGCCTGCCTCTGACCCTGACCAGCTATTCCCCCTGCTTCCGTAAGGAAAAGGGTGCGCATGGCATTGAGGAGCGCGGCATCTACCGCATCCATCAGTTTGAAAAACAGGAGATGATCGTCATCTGCAAGCCGGAGGAAAGCATGGATTGGTTCCATAAGATGTGGAGCTATTCCGTCGAGCTATTCCGCTCCTTAGATATCCCCGTCCGCACCTTAGAGTGCTGTACCGGTGACCTGGCCGATCTGAAGGTCAAGTCCTACGACGTAGAAGCCTGGTCTCCCAAGCAGCAGAAATACTTCGAGGTCTGCTCCTGCTCCAACCTGGGCGATGCACAGGCACGTCGCCTCGGTATCCGCGTAAAGGGCGAGGACGGCAAGAAGTATCTGGCGCATACCCTTAATAATACGGTCGTTGCTCCCCCCCGGATGCTCATCGCATTCTTAGAGAACAACCTGGAGTATAAGGATGGCAAGTATTCCGTCCGTATTCCCGAAGCCCTTCGTCCCTATATGGGGGGCATGACCGTCATCGAAGAAAAGTAAACATAAAAAGGGGCTGTAAGGCCAAGTGTCTCAAAGGACACTTGGCGACGATATAAATTCCTTTGGAATTTTCGATATGAAAAGGGTCGGCGGATTTCTCCGCCGACCCTTTTCTCGATATGTTGCTTCGCAACGAGGAAAAAGGAATTTATATCATATCGAAATTTTGCCTGCAAAATTATATCGAATTTGCGGGACGCAAATATATCGAGTTGGCAGGAGGCCAACATATCGACTAAAAATAGAAAAATCTCTCAATCCAGCCTACGGAGCCAAATTGAGAGATTTATTCGTTTTATTACTATCCTTTAGAGTACGACTCTAAAAAACCGCATGTTTTTTTACAGCCCCTCTTCCGCCGTACATTCTACTTGATTACCCAACACGTACAGCTCACCAAAGGCCTTTAAGGTATAGTAGGTAGCATAGGGCTGACGGGTTTCGCAGTTAAAGAGTCCACCATACACGGAGGTGCCGAACCGCGCGTCGTAGTACATCAGCATATCCACCGGCAGATTCTGCATTCCCAGCATGACCGCGGCGGTATGGGCGGCTGCCTCGGCAGTGTCCTTCCATAGGCGCTGGGGATCACGATGGTATTCAACCTCAAGGGCATCACCACCGGCGACATACAGTCAGAAGCAGAATTCAGCATCATTCCGATCCAGCCGGGAACCACAATCCCCGAAAGTCCGATCCCAATCCCTATGATCATGGCAATGAACATGGGATTTAAAAACACTTTAAAGCGCTGACCCAAGGTCATTTTTTTCCTGCTTTTACTTATGAGCAAGAAGGGCGCACCCCAGACATAGATCCCCATCCAAAGGGGAAGGGTGAAAATTAGATATTCAAAGATATAATCAGGGATATAACTGGATGACAATGGCATTGGCCATGAACCCAAAGTTGGAAAAGCAAAGGCCGTAGGTATCGATATTGCGGATATAGCGGTTCTTTTTAGAAAGTAACCATGCAGTCAATAATGCCAGAGGAATGGCACACTAAGGGAATAAAACTGATCAAAAAGGGCTTCCACATGATGGAAAGGCTTTGGATGGTAAACTTCTCAATAAAGGTCATCATGACCAGCGCCGGGATGAATACGTAGCTTTCCATCTTGGCAAGCACACCGGCGGCATTGCTCTGCACAACGCCGCATTTCGCCAAAAGATAACCAATGATGATCAGCGAAAAAAGAAACGCTATCTGGCTTAAAGTCGTTGTAAATATGCCCATCTTTTTCCTATCAGACGTTGGCAGGAAGCTGGGTCAAAAGATCGTCCAAGTGCTCCACGACGTCCAATTCAATCGCCTTAAAAGCACCGTCTTCGTACTCAAATACATTAATAGACGCATTGGCTGCCCAAGGCACCTTAACCATCTCTTCCACAGGAGTTCCGGATGCGACGGCACAAATGGCGCGGATGGGGGTGGCATGGGTGGTAATGCAGATGGTCTGGCCGTCATGCTTTTCTGCAATACGGCGGACTGTTCCAACGATCCGTTCCGTCAATTCCACCACGCTCTCACCACCGGGACATCCGCTACGACCGATATCAGTGACCCAAAGTTCTGCCTCCTTCGGATAGCGAACCGCCATCTCATCAAATGAGATACCCTCCCATTCCCCGGCGCGGATCTCTCTGAGTCCGGTTTCTTTATGAATTGGAAGTCCCAAGGCTTTTCCGATGGGCGCCGCCGTCTGGTAAGCGCGCAAAAGGTCGCTGGAATAGATGGCATCCACCGGGTGCTCCTTAAAATAAGCACCGGCTTTCTCTGCCTGCTTTTTGCCAAGCTCCGTCAGTTCGATGTCCCAATGGCCAGCAAATTTGGACTGTTCATTAGCCATGCTGAAGCCATGGCGTACCATGATGATTTTAGTAGACATTTTTTCTCCTTATAATAATACAATAAACACTAAATACATCAACGGAATGGTAATAACCGAAAGGGTATGAGAGATCATCGCCATGGAAGCACCGGTCTTGGTCTCGCCACCGTATGCTGCCGGATATACGATGGTATTCAGCCCCAGAGGTGTTGCAAAACAGATCAGCGCTAAGGTCATAATTTCCTTGGAGGTCCCTAAGAAATGCAGTACCAGCATCATCACCGCTGGGATCACCACCAGCCTCAAAGCGGTAGCGATATATACCTTCTTATTGGTGATCAGTTCCTTAAAGTTATAACCGCCGATAACAAAGCCCGCCAGCACCATCGCCACCGGTCCCTGACATTTACTGGCATTTTCCATCGCGCTCAGTAAGAAGTCCGGCATCACCTGCTTGACGTTCAAAAGACCCAGAATAATACCTGCCACCAATGCAATGATGGGCGGCGTTAAAAGACCCTTTTTCAAATTGGCCGCAAGACCTGCACTTTTATCTTTGGGGATCAAAATATACATCCCCCATCCATTGCAAAAGATACCCACGATAAAGGTAAAGAGGGCATACTTATAAAACATATCGTTCCCCCAAATACCCAGAACGATAAAATTGCCCATAAAACCGTAATTTCCAAAGGTCAGCGCATATTTATAAACGTTTCGCTGGTAGCTTCCGCGATCCTTCTTTTTGAAAAAGAGTGCAGACAGAGGGTAAGCCAGCCCAATCGCCGCAATGACGGTAACCGCACCGTAGAGCATCAGCATCCAGTTCTTGGAAAAGCTTTCCACCGTACATTTATTGATCATATTAAATAAGGAAAGCGCCGGGACGAAGATCCAGGTCTCTGCCTTGGAAAGAACCGTCCCCGCATTATCCGGCAAAACGCATTTTTTACGCAATATAAAACCCACTGCGATCAGCGTGAACATCATAAGCATTTGGCTAAGTGTTAGATTAAAAATTTCCATTTGGACTCCTTTTCAAAAAACATCATATTACCCATTATAAACAATGCTATTCTACCATAGATCCATCTATTTTGCAATAAAAAAGAGAGCGATTATTGCTCTCTTTTAATGATTCCGTTTTCGGTTTCCACGTTTGCACCATAAAAAACGGCTTAATGCACTTCTTCACTATGCCACCCAGTTCTTTTACGCAAAGTTGCTGAGCGATTAAGTCTCATGCGAGGCAAAACGCGAGCAATAAGAAGCGACGCATTTGCCCGTCTGACCGGAGGGAGGAAAGGTACACCAAAAGAAAATCACCCCAAATGGGGTGATTTTCTTTTGTTGTACCTTCAGTAGCGGGCATTAAGTAAAAGGCTCCGGGGGAGCCTTTTATAGACCGCTTGTCCCTGCGAGGCAAAACGCGAGTAGTAAGAAGCGATGCTTTTGCCCGTCTGACCGGAGGGAGGAAAGGTGCACCAAAGAAAAAAGACTACCGATTGGTAGTCTTTTTTCTTTGGTGCACCTTCAGGGACTCGAACCCGGGACCCACTGATTAAGAGTCAGTTGCTCTACCAACTGAGCTAAAGGTGCATTTATATATGCTCAGTTTTTCCTTGCCTTTAAAACTTACTGCTCTAAGTTTTAATCAACGAGACCTTTACAACATCAAAAAATTCTTCGCTTTTGCTCGATATTTTTTGTGTTGTTGCAGCTGCTGACCTGCTCGCTTCATCTGCCAAAGGGCAGCGCTTCGCAGTCGCAACTACCAACTGAGCTAAAGGTGCATATGATTGAAAAAGAGTCAAGAGCCATTACTGGATCCTGACTCTTTTTCATGATGTCGGCATTACGTATCTTCCCGGGCCGTCACCAGCCAAGTATTGTCCGCATGAAGTTGCTTAACTACCGTGTTCGGAATGGGAACGGGTGGGACCAACTCATAATCAACACCGACTACTTTGAAAGTACCTTGTACTCT
>JAZQJH010000061.1:0-24926 GCA_045541555.1 Eubacteriales bacterium
CGAATTTGCGGGACGCAAATATATCGAGTTGGCAGGAGGCCAACATATCGACTAAAAATAGAAAAATCTCTCAATCCAGCCTACGGAGCCAAATTGAGAGATTTATTCGTTCTATTACTATCCTTTAGAGTACGACTCTAAAGAGCTGAAGCTCTTTCTCGTCGCAATATTATAAAACTGTCGCAAACTTTAGTTCGTTTCATTTTCTTCGGTCGGGGACTTTTGGACTTCTTCTGTCGGTCTTTTGGGTCTGAAATAAACCCGTTCGACGTCAGAAACATCCACGATGGCAGACTGTCCGGCGCCGTTGTCCTTAATCAGATAGGCTGCCAGCTCCAGCTTGGTATCGGTCTGATCCAACGCACCAAAATCAATGGTCAACTGCTCGTCATATAGAACTTGAATATCGTACCGGGCAAAGAATTGCACTTCCCGCACCTTATTCCAATCCAGATCCGGATTTTTGCTGAATCCTTCATAAAGACGCTTCAAAAAGCCTGTATAATCCAATTCACCAAAAACTGCCGTCTCCCCCACCTTCAGTTCGGTGGCGGCGATCTGGGTCAGTCGGGGAATACCGTCCAATGGTGAAGCAACCTGCTCTTCCTCAGTTTGCTCCCCATCTTCCGTTTCCTCGGGTTCTTCTTCCGTTTTCTCAGCCTCTTCTGTTTTCTCGGGATTCTCAGCCTTTTCGGGCTCCTCGTCTGCCGGAATCATGCCTTCCGGCAGATTTAAAAGTTCCAATACCCGATACTCCTCATTCAGAAGAGCCGCACCGGCATCGGTCTTAAGCCAGACCACCGGCTGGTTTTCCACCACCTTAATAGTCAGCGTATTGGGCAGTTTCCGTTTAATGGTCACCGTCTTGACGTAGGGCAGACTTTTCATCTGGTCAATGACTTCAAATTTATCCAGGCGGAAAAGATTTTGCCCGATCTGCAGGTCGCCGATCTCCAAAAGTTCCTCGGCGGTATAGCGGTGATTGCCCTCCACCAGAATGGTCTCAGCATTAAAAAAGACGGTTACGGAAAGAATGGCCAGCGTCAGCATCATCAACACAAAAAGCAGCCCGAAAAAGACCACCTTGGCGCGCTTTTTCCGTCTTTTCTTTTTTTGATAGTAGCGTTCTACGCTATTGCCCATCTTCTCACTTCCTTATCAAATGATAGAGTTCCTTGTAGATGATTTCAGAAGCCTCCGGCAACGCCAGTTCTTTGGCATGACGGCTCAGCTCTGCGCACTCTTCGGGATGCTCTTTCAAGCGCAGCACCAGCTCATAGAGCTTGGCATCAGAAAGATCCTTCTCCTCCAAGAGAATGGCTCCGCCCCGATCCGAAAGGGAGCGGGCGTTATAGTACTGATGATTATGGGTCACGTTGGGGGACGGAATTAAAATCGCCGGCTTGCCCAATGCGGTCAATTCACCCAGCGTGATGGCACCGGCACGGCTGATGACAGCGTCTGCCGCCGCCAGATGATCCGGCATATCGTAAAGATACGGCTTCACCGCAATCATCCCCGGCTTCTCCGCATCAAATCCTTGCTCCTTCAGCGCATCCGGCATCCATTTCCAGCCCCGGTCGCCGGTGGCATGGGTATGATAAAAGTCCTTTTTTTTCGCGTTTTTGGCAATGAAATCCACCATGGCACGGTTAACCTGCAGCGCACCCAGGCTTCCGGCAAAGGAGAGCAGATAAAAAGCATCCTTCGGGAGACCCAGTTTTTTTCGTGCCTCCTCCTTGGAGGTGGAAAGGATCTCCTCGCGCAAGGGATTGCCGGAAAGGATCATCTTTTTGGTCTTGCCGAAATACTGCTCACTGCCGGGAAAACTGATAAATACAATATCGGCTTTCCGCGCCAGCATCTTGCTGGTGACGCCGGGATAAGCGTTTTGTTCATGAATACAGGTAGGAACCCCTAAGCTTTGCGCCGCCGAGACCACCGGACCGGATACGTAGCCGCCGGTACCGATGACCACGTCCGGCTTGAACTCCCGAATTAAAGCCTTGCAATCGGATTTTGCTTTTAAGTACAGCTGGATGGTTTTGAAGTTATCCAGCGTCAGCTTGCGGCGGAAGCCTTGGGTCTTGACCGCCTTAAAGGCAAACCCTGCTTTTTGCACAAGGGTCTCCTCAATTTTACCGGAATTTCCCACAAAGAGAATTTCCGCATCCTTATTTTTTGCTTTTATAATACTGGCAATGGCGATGGCAGGGTTGCAATGCCCGGCCGTCCCACCGCCTGCTAAAATTACTCTCATTCCTTCGTCTCCATTCTCGAATGACGGGAAACCGCCAGGACGATTCCCATCTCAAAAAGCAGCATTACCAACGCCGTACCGCCGTAACTGAAGAACGGCAAGCTGATACCGGTGGGCGGCACCGAGTTGGTCACCACCGCGATATTCAGCACCGTCTGGATGGCAACGCGGGAAATGATCCCCACCACCAAAAGAGAACCGAATTTATCCTTGGCGTGATAGGCGATAACAAATCCGCGCCAGATCAAAAGAACGAATAAGACGATGACCATCATGGCACCGATGAATCCTAATTCCTCGCAGACGATAGAAAAGATATAGTCGTTCTGCGGCTCCGGAATATAGAGATATTTCTGCCGGGACTGCCCCAGCCCCAAGCCCAACAGACCGCCACTGCCGATGGCATAAAGGGATTGAATGGTCTGAAAGCCGTCGCCGGTAGGATCGGAGAAGGGATTGAGCCAAGTATCAATTCTGGTTTTTGCATAGGGGGTCAGGAAGGCAAAGCCTGCCAATGCCGCCACACCGGTGGCGCCGATCCCCAAAAACTGCTTAAGATTAGAGCCGCCCACAAAGATCATGACTGCACCCACAGCAAAGATCAGAATCGCACCGGAGATATGAGTCTCCACCGCCACCAGACCGCAGACCAGCAAAAGTACGGCGGCCGGCATGAGGATCCCCACCTTGAATTCCTTCATCCGCTTATAGTTGGCGGCCATATAGGAGGCAAAGGTCACGATAATGGCCAGTTTTCCGACCTCACTGGGCTGGAAGCGGAAGGCACCGAAGCCCAACCACCGCCGGGCGCCGTTGACCTTAATACCAATGCCCGGTACCAGTACCAGCACCAGCATCACCACCGCGATCGCCAGAAGGATCAGCGAAAAACGGCGAAGATTATGATAATCAAACTTCGGCACGAACAGCATGACCGCCACGCCGCCCACGGCGAAGATCAACTGCCGCTTGATAAAGTGATAGCTGTCGCCGTATTTATAAAGGGCACTGACGTAACTGGAGGATGCCACCATGATTAAGCCAAAGGTCAGCAGGCAGAGCACCAGGATCAAAAATACCAAGTCAATTCCGCCGGCCTCCGCCTTATTGACAAACCATTTATTCTTTTTTTGGAGCTTTTGCTTTGCCAAAGAGGCACCTCCTTTATCAAAAAATCATTTTACGCGTTGAAGTAGCGATAATAGAACATTCCCCAAAGGGCTAAGAGACAGCCCACCGCGCTGATGGCGGTAAAGACCGCAACGATCTTATTTTCTGACCAGCCACACATCTCAAAATGATGGTGGATCGGGGTCATTTTGAAGATCCGCTTGCCGTGGGTCAGTTTATAGAAGCCCACCTGCAGAACCACCGAAAGACCTTCCAAAAGATACATGACACCGCCGATGATGATGAAATACGGCATATCGTACGCCATGGCAAGCGCCACGATGGCCGCCCCCAAAAAGAGGGAGCCGGTATCCCCCATAAAGACCTTGGCGGGATGGAAGTTGTAGACTAAAAATGCCGCAAGGCCGCCGGTCAGTGCCGCCGCAAAGACGGTCACGCCGGTATTATTGATGCCGGATAAAAAGAAGCCGATGATGATGAACGAAATGGTATAGGGCAGGGAAACGCTGGTCACCAAGCCGTCCAGTCCGTCGGTCAGGTTGACGGAATTGACGAAAAAGAAGATCATCGGAATCATCAAAACAAAGTAGAAGTAATATAAGTGCAGCCGCACGTTCAGATAAGGAATAAAAATCGTATCCGTAATGGTGTTGTTCACGTAGAGAGCGCCGAGAAAGAGCGCCATGATCAGCATCAGGGGCAGCGTCTTTTGCAGGACAGACAAGCCCTTGTTCCGCTTTTTGACCACCTTGATGTAGTCGTCAATAAATCCGACGACTCCGCAAAGGGTCACAAACACCAGGCAGATCAATAGCCGCCAGTCTCCCCGGATGATCTCACCCATCGCAATAACCAGCGTCACCACCAAGGTGGGAATGATAAAGATCAGACCGCCGATGGTGGGAGTGCCCTGCTTAGTCTCCTTATGCCAGGAGGGGCCGATATCCAGAATACTTTGCGCGCATTTCAGCCGCCGTAAAAACGGCAGGATCCAGGGCGCCAGCAAAAGCGCCAGAAAAAAGCTTGCCGCAAGCGCGGTAATGATCAGCCAGTAGTTCATTTATTTTCCCATCCTTTCCTTTAATGCCGCCGTCAGCTTATCAAAGCCCATGGAATTGGATGCCTTGAATAAGACGGTATCGCCCGGCAGGAACAGCGTTTCCAAAGAGGGAAGCGCCGCATCCCGATCCAAAAAGTAATATTTTTCTATCTGTTCGGGCAGGGCGTCGTAAAGGATCTTTGCCCGGTTGCCGATGGCAACCACCGCATCGATCTTCAGCGCGGCGCATTGCGCCGCCACCTCTTGATGCCCCTGCTTTTCATAAGCGCCCAGCTCCAGCATATCTCCTAAAACCGCGATCCGCCGTCCGGGCTTTGCCGCCAGCACCTTGAGGGCGGCAGCCATGGAATCGGGGGATGCGTTATAGGTATCGTCAATGACCGTAATATCCCCGATCCGCTCGGTAAACTGCCGGCGTCCGTCTCCGGCAAAGGACTCCAGCCCCTGCTTCAAAAGCTCTGGCTCAATTCCCAGAAGATGCCCGGCGCCAAAGGCGGCGAGCGCGTTCATGATCTGATGCTCGCCCTCCACCTGTAAGGTAATATTAATGGAGCCGCCGGGATAGCAGAGGATAAAGCTGCTGCTATCCACATCCACTGCTCTATAATCATTATGCTCCGAAAAACCGAAATAAAAGCATTGCTTTTGCGGACGCGCACCGTAAAGCAGCGGCTCATCGCCGTTCAAGAGAGCTTTGCCCTCCGCCGGCAGAGCATCCACCAATTCTAATTTTGCCCTGGCGATATTCACCCGGCTCTTTAAAAGCTCCAGATGCGCCACGCCGATATTGGTCACCACCGCGATATCCGGGGTGATGAACTGCGTCAGATACTCGATCTGCCCTAAGCCGCGCATCCCCATCTCGATGACCGCCGCCCAATCGGTTTCTTTTACCGCAAGCCCGGTCAGCGGAACGCCTAATTCGTTATTCATATTTCCCAGGGTTCCGGAGACCTGCATGGCAGGAGCCAGCGCCGAGAGGATAAAATTCTTGGTCGTCGTCTTGCCGACGCTGCCGGTCACGCCGATCACCTTGGTCGGCAACGTTGCCAAATGGGCTTTGGCAAGCAGCCCTAAGGCAAAAAGTGCGTCTTCCACCAAAAAATAGGGCTGTTTTATCTCTTTTTCCGCCTTTTTCGTAGCCAAAAAAGCAATATTTACGAACGTTTCCGAAAGGACAGGGATAAAGGAGTGGCCGTCCACACGCTCTCCCTCGATGGCGACGAAGAGACAATTCTCCTCTGCCTGCCGGGAGTCGGTGACCACCTTTTTGATCTCAAAATCCCGTTGCTGCGGCGCAAGTCCCAAGGCCGCCGCAATTCTATTGATTGTCAGCATTGCTCTAAAAATTCCTTTACGATCTCTTTTTCATCAAAGGGATATTTGGTCTTACCGATGATCTGATAATCCTCATGCCCCTTTCCGGCCAAAAGGATCAGATCGTAGGGCTTTGCATTTTTGATGGCGTAGCCGATGGCTTCCTTACGGTTTTCGATGACCGTATAAGGAACCTCCACGCCCTCAAGACCCACTAAAATATCCCGGATAATGGTGCCCGGCTCTTCCGTCCGGGGATTATCGGAGGTGACGATCAGATAATCGCTGTATTTGGCGGCCATAGCGGCCATCAAGGGGCGCTTGGTGCGATCCCGGTCGCCGCCGCAACCAAAGAGGGTCACCACCCGGCCCTTGGCGTAGGTCTTGATAGTGGTCAGAATATTCTCCAAGGCGTCGGGGGTATGGGCATAGTCCAGCATCACCGAAAAGGGATAGCCCTCCGTAATGATCTCTGCCCGTCCTGCCACCTTGGGGATGCGGTTCAGGCCCTCCGCCACCTGCTCAAAGGGATAGCCGGCGGCCAGCAGAACGCCTGCGGCGCAAAGGGTATTATGAACGGTAAACATTCCCGGCGTCGAGACCCGGATGGATGCCTTTTTCTCCCCCATCTGCAGGGTATAGGAAACACCGGATACGTCGATCGCAATATCGGACGCCGTAAGGTCTGCCGCGCCGGTGGCGGAATAGGTCAGTCCGCCGAACCGCTTCGCAAGCTCTCTGCCTGCGGCATCGTCCAGATTAAAGACGCTTTTTTCAGCCATGGTGAACAGGCGCGCCTTGGCCTCTTTATAATTCTCCATGGTCTTATGATAGTCCAGATGATCCTGGGTCAGATTGGTAAAGCCTGCCGCCATATAAGGCAGGCTATCCACCCGCTTTTGATCCATAGCCTGGGAGGAGACCTCCATCACCACCGTCCGGACACCGGCGGTCTGCATCTCCTTCAAAAGGGTAAAGAGCTGATAGGGCTCCGGCGTGGTAAAGACGGCGGGGATGCTCTTCTCCCCGATCATATTATGCACCGTACCGATCAAGCCGGCGGTCTCTCCCAACCCATCCAGAATACTCTTGATAAACTGGGTGGTGGAGGTCTTGCCGTTGGTACCGGTTACCGCTAAAAACTTCATTTCACGCTCGGGATGGCCGAAATAATTGGCGCAGACCACCTGAAACGCCCAGCGGGTGGAGGGGGTCAGAACCTCCGGCACACCGGCATTCACCGACCGCTCCGCCAAAATGACTGCTGCGCCGTTTGCCGCCGCCTTTTCGGCATAATCATGGCCGTCCACCTGCTCGCCGGGGATGGCGGCAAACAGCCAGCCCTCCTTGACCTCACGGGAATCGCAGGTGATACCGACGATCTCCCGATCCTCATAGGTATTGAAGAGTTCCAGACCCTTTAAAAGTTCAGACAATAACATTCTGACACCTCGATTACATACTTGATACGCCTTCCGAGCTATTGGTTCGGATGGTCACCACAGCGCCCTCTGCTACCACCGTACCGGCCGCCGGGGACTGGGAAATAACCAGAACGTCCGTGCCGGAATTGAAGTTTCCGACCACCCGGACATTCAAGCCGGACTGCTTGATCCGATTGGTAGCACCTGCTACGGAATAATCCACCAAATTGGGAACGGTAATATTCTTAGAGGGCTTGGAGTCGCCGGTATAAAGGATCACCGTACCGCTCTGGGGCATGGTGGAGCCGGCTTCCGGCATCTGCGCTACGACGGTATCACCGTTGCCCTTCACCTTATACTTGATCTCCTCGGCGATCAGGTTCTTTTCCGCCTCCTCCAAGGTCTGATCCATAAAGGAGGGGATGGCAATATCCAAGGTCGCCAATTCTTCCTCGGTATACTGGGGTTGAACACCCAGATAGGGCAGAATATCGCCAAGAATATCGCCTGCCACAGGAGCGGCAATGATACCGCCGTAGATCTCGCCGGCACTGGGGGTATCCAGCATGACCAAAATAGCATATTCCGGATCGTCTGCCGGAGCAAAGCCGATAAAGGACGAAATATAATTCTTGATACCGGTGGCGACGTAATCGTCGATCTTCTCGGAAGTACCGGTCTTACCTGCCACCCGATAGCCTTTTACGTAGGCGTTCTTACCGGAACCGACGGTGACGACCTCTTCCAAAAGATCGCAGACCAGAGCGCTGGTCTCTGCCGAGATGACCTGCCGCTTTTGCGCACCCTCAAAGCTTTTTACCACCTTTTCGGTGCCATCCTCCTGGGTCTCGGTGATCTCCTTGACCACATGGGGGGTGATCAGCTTACCGCCGTTGGAGGCGGCCGCCACGGCAGAAATCATCTGCAGCGGCGTGATCTTAAAGTTCTGACCGAAGGATGCGGTGGCAAGCTCCACCTCCTGGAAGGTGGTAAACCAGATGCCGCTGGCCTCACCGTTGAGGTCTACACCGGTCTTTTCGGTCAGACCGAAGTTTTTGAAGTACTGATAGAATTTCTCCGTCCCCATCTTGGCGCCGATGGTAATAAACGCCGGGTTACAGGAGTTCTGGATCGCCTTGGAAAGGGTCTGATGCCCGTGACCGCCGGACTTCCAGCACCGAATGGTACGGTCTGCCACCCGGATATAGCCGGGACAGCCGAAGGTATCGTTTAAGGTCACCAGCCCCTCCTCCATCGCCATGGAAAGGGTCACGATCTTAAAGGTAGAACCGGGCATATAGGTATCCACGATACATTTATTACGCCAGATCTTATTGCGATAGCTGGTGGTCTCCTTTTCCAGCTCCTCGCCGGTCAAAGCACTGAGGCTTTCCTGCACCACCTGGTCGGTGATGGTATAGTACTGATTGGGGTCGTAATTGGGCAAGGACGCCATGCCCAAGACCTCGCCGGTCTTAACATTCATGACGATGCCGGCGGCACCCTCTAAGCACTTTTGCTCGATCCGTGCTTCCTGAAGATGCTTTTCCAGATAGTACTGCACCGTCTCGTCGATGGTCAGCACCACGTTTTTGCCGTTTTCTGCCTCCACGTAGGTCTCATACTCAATGGGCAGCTCCGTACCAACCGCATTTTTGGCGGTGATCAGCTTACCGGAAGTCCCCTGGAGATACTCGTTATAGATAGACTCAATGCCGTCCAACCCTACGTTATCGGTGCCGGTGAAGCCCAGGATATGACAGGCCAGGCTATTATAAGGGTAATACCGCTTGGT
The DNA here is from genome assembly GCA_045541555.1 of Eubacteriales bacterium. Taxonomy (GTDB): domain Bacteria; phylum Bacillota; class Clostridia; order Oscillospirales; family QAKW01; genus QAKW01. The sequence continues at coordinate 8,988 of JAZQJH010000061.1, forward strand.
ATCCTCCACTAAATGAATACCGCTTAAATCGTTTTCGTCTACAAAAGCACGCACCTTATCGGCCACGTCTGACTCGATCCGGCGCTTGATCAATTCATAGTAATTATTCTTCTGGGTCTTTTTATAGACCGTTTCCTCATCCACCCCTAAGATCTCTGCCAGACCGGAGGCGATAAGGCGGCACTCGGCGTTATCCTCCTTATCAATGGAGTTGGGAGCGATATATACCGTCTCCACCGGCGCCGATTTCGCCAGCGCCGTATAGTTTCGGCTATAGATGGTTCCGCGCTGAGCGTTCAGCGTGGTATCCATCGTCTGCTGACTGATGGCCTTCGTCTGATAATAACTATAATTTACGATCTGATATTTCACCAACATTCCGGCCAACCAAAGCAATAATGCAAATGCAAAGATCGCCAGCATCACCGTACTGCGGGTCACCATTGAACGGCTCGGTCCCTTTCCCATGCGGAACTCCTTTCTCTCTTAAAATAGCGGTGTAAAATTACACTCGTGCCCAAAAACAGGCAATTTTTTTGTTCCATATAAAGTGCAAAATGAGAGTAAGAATAAATTCCCACTCTCGTTTCACTATTATTGAAGCATCAGCTCAGATATTCCAAAATAATATTAAATTCTGCCACGACGCCGTCCCACCAGCTATTATTGGTAGGCTCATCCTTGATGATCTCCACTGTATCGTCGGTCAGCAGGTTGATGGTCTGGATCTGATAGTTCTCGATCTTGACCATTCCCAGCTCCTCGGTGGCAATCCGCTCGATCTCGTCCATGGAGTTTTTGCTTTCGATGGATACCTGCAATGCACCGGTCTCCCCTTCCAGCTTGGTCAACTCGGCTTTTGCCGCAAGCAGATCACTGGAGACCTCATTGAGAGCAATATGACTGTACAAGAGATAGCCGCCGATGGCGAGGAACAGAGCCAGGCAAAGTACCGCCGACCAGCGGATCCCATGAATATTAAGTTTTCTCATAAGGACCTCCTTATTAAAACGTCTTTCTTATTTCTTTTCTGCAATACGCAGTTTTGCAGGCTTGGAGCGGTTATTCTCCTCCAGCTCTTCCTGCGACGCGGTGATCGGTTTATGGGTCACCTGCTTGATGATCGGCTTGCGTCCGCAGACGCAGACCGGAAGATTTTTATCACAAATACAACCGGATGCAAGATCCGCAAAGGTCGTCTTGACGATGCGATCCTCCAAGGAATGGAAGGTCATGACGGCAATTCTGCCACCGGGCTTTAACACCGCCACCGCATCCCGGATCGCTTGCTCTAAAATCTTCAACTCTCCGTTGACCTCGATCCGAATCGCCTGGAAGGTACGCTTGGCAGGATGCTTATTGCCGTACCGTTCCTTGGGTGGAAAAATCTTTTCAATGATCTGAACCAATTGACCGGTGGTTTCGATGGGAGCTTCTTCCCGACGCTTGCAGATCGCACCTGCGATCCGGGGCGCCATCCGCTCTTCGCCGTAGCGATATAAAATATCGGTCAACTGCTCTTTGGAATAGGTGTTGACGACTTGGCAGGCATCCAAGGAGCTTTCCCGATCCATCCGCATATCCAGCGGTGCATCAAACCGATAGGAAAAACCGCGGCTTTCTTCGTCCAGCTGGAAGCTGGATACGCCCAGGTCAAACAAAATCCCGTCGATGGCCGGAATCTCCTGCTCATCCAGCACCGCGCGCAACGCAGAAAAATTGGATTTCACCGCCCGGAACCGCTCACCAAAGGGCTCCAGCCGCTTGGTCGCCGCCGCAAGGGCGTCCCGATCCTGGTCGATGCCGATCAGCAAGCCTTTCTCCAATCGCTGAGCGATCAAGCTGCTATGACCGCCGCCTCCCAAGGTGGCGTCCACGTAGATGCCATCGGGATCAATGGCCAAGCCCTCGATACACTCCTGCGCCATTACACTATAATGCGAAAACTCTTTCATCAGAAGCCCAACTCATCCATGGCGGCGACGATGCTTTCACTATCCATCTTCGCTTCCATCTCAGCATAGCGCTCGGGAGACCAGATCTCTACCCGATTGCCGTTGCCGATAATGACCGCCTTGCCCTCAATGGCTGCCAACTCACGCAGCTTGATGGGGAGCTGGATCCGCCCCTGCTTATCGGGAGCCACGTCCTTTTTATGGGCATTAAAGAAAAGGGACACGCCCCGTCCTTTAGACATCGGCATGGCGGCCAGCTTATTTTGCAGTTCCAGCCATGCTTCCCGAGTCAGCACGTACACGCAATCATCCAGACCACGGGTCAGCACCAGATCGCCGCCCATCAGCTCTTTGAATTCTTTCGGCAGGATCGCCCGGCCTTTTTCATCTACGAAATTTTCGTAATAGCCTGTCAGATAAACCATGTACACACCTCCTCTCGTTTTTTACCCACTCAATGTACACTAAGTACCCATTTAGACTCCACTTGATTTAAATTATATCAAATAATCAGGAAAATGCAATAGTTTTTTCTTAAAAAGATAAAAAATTAAGAAATGAAAAAAACACCCCAAAAATGGGGTGTTTTAAGGTGTTTCTTCCTATTAAATTAAAGTTTTAAGTCGCCCTCTTTGATCCAGCCCAGCTTACGGAGCAGCAGTCCGCCCAGCCAAGTAAGGACCGCCGGAAGTACGAAACAGATCAGCGCAAGACCGATCCAATCAAAGGCGGTGATGGGATTTCCGCTCTCCACCCAGCCGGTATACACACCGATCTGACCGACCAGACCGCAGGTGCCCATACCGGAGGAAACTGCCGGACCGTTCATTTCCAGCTTAAAGAGACAGGTGGCCAGAGGGCCGGTGATAGCGGAAGTAACGATGGGCGGGATCCAGACCTTGGGGTTCCGGACGATATTTCCCATCTGGAGCATGGAGGTTCCCAGACCCTGGGAAACCAGTCCGCCCCAGCGATTTTCGCGGAAGCTCATGACGGCGAAGCCTACCATCTGAGCACAGCAGCCGGCTACCGCCGCTCCGCCTGCCAGACCGGTCAGACCAAGCGCCGCACAGATGGCGGCAGAGGAAATGGGCAGGGTCAGCGCAATACCCACCAAAACCGATACCACGATACCCATCAGCAAGGGCTGCAGCTCGGTGGCCTGCATGATCAGCGTACCGAAGGCGCTGGCCGCCTTACCGATATACGGCGCAATGCCGGCGGAAAGTGCCACCCCTACCAGGATTGTGACCGAGGGAGTGACCAAAATATCCACCTTAGTCTCCTTAGAGACCAGTTTACCGCACTCTGCCGCCACGATGGCGATCACCAGAACGGCCAGAGGACCGCCGGCACCTCCCAAGCCATTGGCGGCACTACCCACCGCCGCCAGGGAAAAGAGTACCAAATTCGGCGCTTTCAGCGCATAGCCGATGGCAATAGCCATCGCCGGCCCGGACATGGCGGAGGCATACTTGCCGATCTCTACCAAAAATCCCCAGCCGGTCAGATCGCCGATGGTATCGATAATCGTACCGATCAAAAGGGAGCAGAAGAGACCCTGCGCCATGGCACCCAAAGCGTCAATAAAATAACGCTTCCAGGAAAATTCAATATCCTTTTTCTTTAAAAATTCAGTAAATTTACTCATCCTAATAAACCTTCTTTCTGAAGCAGATTGCGCAGATAGTCGATAAACATTTCATAGCCCATTTTATTGAAATGAACGCGGTCAGAATCGTAAATATCTTCCCGCACCGTTTCGGGATCGCCAATATCTTCAGGCTTTTCAAAAAAGAAGGGAGCCTGATACAGATCCACGATATGAACCCCTTCCTTCCGGGCACAATAATCTTCCAAATATTCATTGTACTCTTGGCGGAAGCGGGTCGTGTGGTTCACCGTTCCTTTATTCTTGATACCCGGCATCTTCTTAAAAATATAAACGGGAGCACCGGGAAAATCCGCTTGGAACCAGTCGATCAGGGTTGCGGTAACGTTCATCGACTCGACAGGGCTATAGCCAAACCCAATATCGTTGCTGCCGGTGGAGATGAACAGTGCGCGAGGCGCATAGGGGCGCACCAGACGGTCGTAGTAGTACAAAAGGTCATCGGCACTGCTGGTGCCAAAACCGTGATTAATGACTGCCTTGGAGCCGTCCTTCGCCAAAAGCCCCTCCTCAATAAGAGGATGACCCTTTTCGGGATGACGGTCGCAGTATGTAAAAGAACTGCGGGTAAAAAGAGAGTCGCCGTAAAAGAGGATCTTGCCGGTCTCTATGGGACGCTCCAAGTACTTTGCAATTTCATCATCAAATCTTCTGACTTCCAATCTTGATCCAAACATTATAAAAGACCTTCCTTTTCCAAATAATCGCGGAACCAGGCAATAAATTTTTTGTATCCTGCCGGATTAAAGTGAACCTGATCACCCACGTAATGAATAGACTTGACCTTACTATAGTCTCCAATGTCTTCTTCATTCAAATCGTAATTACTGCTGTCCCCCGCCTTGGAATGAAGGAACGGGATCTTTTCCAACGCAATATAAGTACAGTCGTTTTTCTTGCAGTAATCTTCCAAAAGTCTATTATACGTATCACGGGCATGGAGATAGAGATTCGACGTATTGTTCTTACAATTAGGCAGATAGTTCATACAGTAGACCGATGCGCCGGGGAAATCCGCCTTGAACCAGTCAATGAGTCTCGCCTCAATATCAATAACGTCCTTGGGGAAATAACCGTATGCAAAGTCGTTGGCGGCGGTGGCAATCACCAAAGCCTTGGGTTTATAGGGACGTACCATCCGAGAATAATAGTACAAAAGGTCATCCGCACTGCTGGTACCGAAGCCATGGTTCACGATGGCCTGAGAGCCGTCGTTCATCCGCAATTCCTCTTCAATATTCGGATTTTCTACTACACTTCTGACCGGGGAACAACGGGTAAAGAGAGAATGACCGTACAAAAGAATCTTCCCCTCCACCTTCGGCATCGCCTCATATTTCAAGATCGTTTTCTCAAACTTCCTGACTTCCAGTTTCGAACCGAACATAATATGATCCTCCTTCTGATTTATAATTGTATCATTACAAAATAAGTGACGCAATGGAATTTTTTACAAAAATAACGGTGTAATTTTACACTTTTATAACAATTCTTCCAAACCACGAACATCGTCGTAGCAAAGCTTCGGCAGATCCGCATTGGGGCGGCTCCACGGACTCTGGGCACGGATCCAGACCGGGACGTATCCTGCCGCCTGCGCGCCTTGGATATCGTTGATGGGGTTATCCCCCACGTAATAAAGATCTTTCGGCTCGATCCCCAGCTTCTCTGCCGTATATAAAAACGGCGCCGGGTCCGGCTTTTGGATGGGGAAATCGCCATCTCCCTCCTTGGGAGAGGCACAAACGACCAGATCAAAGGCATCCTCCAAACCGATCAACCGTATTTTATCCTTCTGCAACGAGATACCGCCATTGGTAAGAAGCGCTACAGCGTAACCCTTGGAACGGATCTTTTCCAAAAGAGGTCTCACGAAGGGAAAGGGGGCTGCAAACCGATGAAAGTTTCTAAGCACAAAATTTCGAAACTGATCCCAGGTGGGCGTACAGTCTGCATTAAAGAAATGCTCCTCCAAAAGATGGTCATACACGCCACGCCAAGCAAATTCCTGCACAAAGAGCTTTTCCGTATGTAACGCGTGGCTCACTGCCCGATTAAGATCGTAGCCCGGATTGATATATTTTTTAATCGCATCATAATGATGGGTGATGATCTCCGTCAACGTGCCATAGCGGTCAAAAAGCGTATTGTCCAAATCAAAAACAAAGCCCTTCATCCAAAATCCCCCCATTTTCTCTATTATACTCCCCTTTTTTCAAGAAGACAACAAAAAATCCCTTGAAACGCAGACATTTCAAGGGATTTTTACATTAAAACGCTTCGGTGAGGGTGATCTTGATCTCCTTTTCCTCGCCCTTGCGGCTGATGCGGATGGTGGCCGTATCGCCGGGACGGAAGGAGTCCTTCAGCTCATTGAGCTCCGCCATGGAGGTGATCTCCTCGCCATTAAAGCCGATGATCACGTCCCCCTCCTGCAAGCCCTTCTTCGCGGCATCGCACTCGGGATCCACATAGGAAACGTAAACGCCCTGGGGCAGGTTATGATACTTGGCGTAGGCGACGGTCAGATCGCTACCCTGGATGCCGATATAAGCACGGGTCTTGATATACCCATAGGTAATCAACTCCTCCGACATATCCACCACGTGATTGATGGGAATGGCAAAGCCGATCCCCTCATAATCGGTGGCAACCAGCTTAGAGGAGGTGATGCCGATGACCTGTCCGTAGGCGTTGACCAAAGGACCGCCGCTATTGCCGGGGTTGATGGCCGCATTAGTCTGGATGAGGGTCATAAAACTGCCGTTCATCTTGATCTTGCGGTTCATGGCAGAGACGATGCCGTCGGTGACACTTCCCGCCAGCTCCATCCCGTAGGGGTTGCCGATGGCCACCACCGTCTCCCCTACCTCCAGCTGGTCACTGTCGCCCAGCTCGGCAGGCTCCAGACCGGTGGCCTCTACTTTAAGGATCGCAAGGTCGGAGCGCTCGTCCTCACCCACGATGACGGCGTCATACTCGGTAATTCCGTCGCTGAGCACCACCTTGACCCGGGCGGCACCCTCCACCACGTGGTCGTTGGTCATAATATACCCGTCCTGACTGATGATAAAGCCGGAACCGGAAAAAGCAGTCTCGCCCTTATTTTCTTCAGAGATCAGAATGCCCACCACGCTGTTTTTGACTTTTTTATTGATCTCCACCAGCGAAAGCAGTTCGCCCTTCTTTTCCTCTTTATTGATCTCCGGCATATTATAGACCGCGCTCTCATCGCGCTGGGCATTTCCGGAGGAGGGCTGATCCTTTCCCTGCTCCTGCTCCTGCTCTTCCTGCTGCTCGGTATGGGCTTCATCCTGCTCAAAGGACAGCGCGCCGGTATAGCCAAAGATCATTGCCGCCGCGATCATACCGCAGCAGATCAGCATAATGCTTGCCGCAATGCAAGACACGATGATGAGCGGCACATTACTCCGCTTTTTCGCAGGCTGGGTATAGGGCGTTTCCCCCATATACTGATAGGGATTGGGATTCTGATAGGTATAGCCGCCCTGACCCTGGGACGGTGCAGCAGCAGTCTCTTCCTTTGCCGACTCTTCCTGCACAGGCTCCTCATAAACCGGTTGCTCTACCGGGAGTTTTTCTTCTTCAGGCAGATGATTATGTTCAAATTCTTCCATTATAATCCTCCTCTGTCTTCTTCCAGAGTAAATGCAAATTCAGCAAATTCACCCTCTTTGGATGTAACAAAAATATCCTCACCATGGGCGTCTATGATACTCTTGACCATATAAAGCCCCAAGCCGACGCCGGTCTTATTCTGACCGCGGCTCTTATCGGTCTTATAAAAACGCTCAAAGATATTGCCGGCTTCCGCTTGCGGAATACCCTCGCCGGTATTCTTCACCGTCAGCAGCAGTTTATTATTCTGCCGATAGAGACCGACGGTGATGGTGCCGTCTTCCGGCGTAAACTTCACCGCATTGTCCATCAGGTTATAGATCACCCGATGGATGGCATCGTGGTCGCCGACGGCGTAAACCGATTCCTCCGGAATCCTGAGATCTAATTGGATCTTTTCTTCCCGGATCCGATCCTCCATCGTCAAAATCACCCGATGGGTCAGCTCGGTCAGATCGAAGGGCTCTCTCCGATAGGAGATCTCCCCGGATTGGATCTTCGCCACGTCCAAAAGATTATTAACCATCCGGGAAAGGCGCTTGACCTCCTCCGATACCAAGAGCAGATATTTTTCTTGCAGTTCCGGGGGGATGGTGCCGTCTAACATTCCGTCGATAAATCCACCGATGGTGGTCATAGGGGTACGCAGTTCATGGGAAACGTCGGCAATAAAACCGCGCCGCATGGTCTCTAAGCGATCCAGCCCATCCGCCATCTGATTGAAGGTGGTGGCCAAAGCGCTCAGCTCATCGTCCGGCGACAGACTGATCCGCCGAGAAAAGTCACCCTTGGCATAGGAACGCGCCGCCAACGCCATTTCATTGAGGGGGCGGGTGATCTGCCGGGTGATAAAATAAAGGATAACGAAGGCGAAGGACATAACTGCCAGACCGCAGAAGAGATAAACGCCCAGGATATCCCACATTTCGGTATTGACCCGGATCTGCTGGGCAGTCACAAATACACAGCCGATCACCGCCGTCTTTCCATCGTTATAGATGGGAACGCCGACGGTATAGGAATTGCCCAGCTGACTGATAAAGACACTTTGGCGCCGGTAATCCTTGCCAGAAAGCACCTGCTCCACCGCCGACTCCGGCAGCTCGATCGTCACGTTTTTACCAAGGGTGCTTTGCACCACGCGCCCCCATTGATTGACAATCACCACATCGCTATCAATGGTCTGCTTGATGGCGGAGATAGAGCCTTCCATGATGGTGCCCACAAACGCATTATAGTTTGCCGGCATCCCCTCCAGCATCTCCGCCACCGTGCTTGCCGCCTTTTCCATATTCCGGTCCTGCTCCCGAATGCTCCGGAGCGTATAGACCGTGGTGGTGGCAGTGCCCAGCACGAAGATGATCAGCAGAATGATCAGCGCGCAAGCGTTAAAATATCGAAAAAATATCCGCTTATGCACTTATTCCACCGTTTCGAATTTATATCCGATGCCCCAAACGGTACGGATCGCCCAACGATCGGAAACGCCCTCCAGCTTTTCCCGGATACGCTTGATATGGACGTCCACCGTACGGGAATCACCAAAGTACTTAAAGCCCCAGATCTCATCCAACAGCTGGTCGCGGGTAAAAACACGGTTGGGGTTCTTCGCCAAGTGATAGAGCAGCTCGATCTCCTTGGGAGGAGCGTCCACCGTCTTGCCTGCCACTACCAATTTATAGTTGGTGAGGGAAACGTAAAGGTTATGGTACTCCACTTCCTGGCGGGTCTCATCGGGGGAATTGCCCACTCGGCGCAGAACCGTCTTGATCCGCGCCATGACCTCCTTGGAGTCGAAGGGCTTGGTGACGTAATCGTCGGCACCCAATTCCAGACCCAGCACCTTATCAAAGGTCTCGCCTTTGGCGGAGAGCATGATGATGGGCACGTTGGATACTTGCCGGATCTCCCGGCAGACCTGCCAGCCGTCTTTTTTGGGCAACATAATATCCAGAAGGATCAGATCGGGATTAAAGCTCCCGAATTTTCGAACTGCCTCTTCTCCATCGCCGGCAGTCTCCACCGTATAGCCCTCTTTGACCAGATAAAGGGTCAAAAGTTCGCATATATTCTGTTCGTCGTCGACGACCAAGATCCTGCTCATGAGTTGATACCTCGTTTCTTTCTTACTATCTAAAGTATAATCTTTCCATTCCTAAAATGGGTGAAGAAATTGTTAACAAATCGTTTTAAAAGGATGAAAACATTCATCCAGAATGGTGAGGGTCGCCGTCCCGGCAGAAAGATCCGCCAAGGCTTTTTCCAGCCGCTCCACCTGAGAGGATCGGAGCATCACCTCCACCGTAACGTCGGCACCAAACGCCGTATCCAAGACCTCGGCGGTTTCCAGTTCCGGCATCCGCTGCAGGCGGTCGTAAAGAGAATAGGCGCATCGGATCTGCAGCTGAGTGCCGCGCTCCATCATCGCCGTCCCAACCTCTGAAACCGCATCGGCCGCGCCCCGGGAATAAGCCCGAACCAGCCCCCCTGCACCCAGAAGAATTCCGCCGAAATAACGGGTCACCACCACCGCTACGTCGAAAAGCTCCTGCTTTTTCAAGACGTCCAGCATGGGCATCCCGGCGGTACCGCCCGGCTCTCCATCGTCGAAGAACCGCTCCACCAAGGGATCCTTGATGCGATAGGCGGCGCAATTATGGGTGGCGTCCGAAAATTCCGCTTTGATTTCTGCGATAAACGCCTCCGCCTCCTCCACGGTTTTGACCAGCTGGATGGTGGAAATAAAGCGGCTTTTTCGCTCAATAAACTCCGTCCGGCTTCGCCCTGCCGGTACGAAATAGCTTTTCTCTACCATTTATCTTCTCCAAAAACTTAATATGCTATCATCTTATCATATTTTTTCTTTTATTTCAATAAAAAAAGCGGTAGAAAACTACCGCTTAATACTGATATTTTTTGCGATTTTTAGCCAGGAAAAGCAGGGTCACCGCCACTGCCATCGCCTCCGCCACGACGATGGAGAGCCAGATCCCATCGATCCCCCAGAGTAAGGGGAGCAGGAAGACCGCCGCGATCTGAAAGACCATCGTCCTCAAAAAGGCGATGAGCGCCGAGGTCAACCCATCGTTAAGGGCGGTGAAGAAGGAGGCGCCGAAGATGGCAATTCCGGCAAACAAAAAGGAGAACGAGAAGAAGAAAAAGCCACGCTTAGTCAGTTCAAAGAGTACCGGATCGTAGCCCACGAACAGCAAGGACAAGGGCTTTGCCAACAGGAAGGAAAGCGCCACCATGCCGACGGAAAACATCAGCAAAATCATAAAGCTCCGGCGCAAAAGGCTTTTCAATTCGGCATGGTTTCCGGCACCGTAATGAAAACTGATGACCGGCGCAGTACCGATGGAATAACCGATAAAGGCCGCGAGGAAAATCATATTGACGTACATCAAGACGCCATAGGCCGCCACGCCGTCCTCCCCGGCATATTTCATAAGCTGAACGTTATAAAGCATTCCCACCAGCGACATGGAGATATTGCTCATTAGTTCAGAGGAGCCGTTGGTGCAGGTATGGAACAGCGCCAGCCCATCCCACCGGGTCTTCCCTAAGCGCAAAAGCCCGGTATTGGGGCGTGCAAAATAGAAGAGCGGAAGCAGACCGCCCACCGCCTGGCTCAAAGCGGTGGCCGCCGCGGCACCCACCAAGCCCCATTGGAATACTGCCACGAACAAAGCATCCAGCACCATATTGGTGACGCCGGAAGCCACCGTCACCCAAAGACCCAACTGGGGCTTTTCGGCGGTGATGAAAAAGCTTTGGAATTCCATCTGCAGAATAAAGGCAGGGTTCGCCAAAAGGATGATCCGCCCATAGACCACGCAATCCTCCAAAAGCTGCCCTTCTGCTCCGAGAAAGGCGGCAAGAGGCCGCAAAAGGAGCAATCCCAGCAGGCTGATCAGTATTCCGCACCCCATGGATACATAAATCATGAGGGAAAAGAAGGAATTGGCCCGTTCCCGATGTCCCTCTCCCAATTCCTTTGCTACCAGAGCGCTTCCGCCGGTGCCAAACATAAAGCCGAGGGTACCTAAGATCATCAAAAAGGGCATGATGAAATTCACCGCCGCGAAGGGAGTCTTACCCACAAAATTGGAGACGAAAAAGCCGTCCACCACGCCATAGATAGAGGTGAAGATCATCATGACGATGGAGGGCAGGGTAAATCGCAGTAGCTTTCGATATGTAAAATGATCGGATAATTTAATATTCATACTAAGCATTATAGAGCGTTTTTCAAAATGTCAACGAAAAGAGGAGGGAAATCCCTCCTCTTTCAATCGTTCAAGCTATCAATATAGGCAGATGCGGCAAGGCCTGCCGTTGCGCCGTCGCCGGCGGCAGTCGCCAGCTGGCGGATGGGCTTCACCCGGCAATCGCCGGCGGCAAAGACACCGGGGGTTGCAGTCCTGCAATCCTCGCCGGCGACGATATAGCCGCCTTCGTCTAATTCCACCAGTTCCTTAAAAGGCTCGTTCTTCGGCTGCTGACCGACGGCGATAAAGAGGCCGTCCACCGGCATGGTTTCCAGCGCCTCGCCGTATTTCAGTTCCAGTCCGGTAAGATGCCCCTCCCCCAAAAGGCGGTTGACCACCCGACCGGTGCGGATCTCAACGTTGGAAAGCTTTTTCAACCGTTCCAGCAGCACCGGCTCGGCACGAAAGCCGTCCCGGCGGTGGATCAGCGTCACCTTACTGCAAAGCTCCGCCAAGGAAAGAGCGGACTGAACGGCGGCGTTTCCGCCACCCACGACAGCCACTTCCTTCCCCTTATAGAAGGCGCCGTCGCAGACTGCGCAATAGGAGATTCCCGAAAGGCTCTCCTCCCGCTCAAGTCCCAGATGGCGATGGGCAGCACCGCTGGCGACGATGATGCTTTTGGCTTCATAACGATCATCGTCGGTGGTGGTAACGATAAAGGCATCCCCTTCGCGGAATACCCGATCGACCTCCACCGGCTCGATCTCGCCGCCGAACTGATAGACCTGCTCTGCCAGCTTATCGGCATACTCCACACCGCTGATGCCATAAAGACCGGGGAAGTTTTCGATCCGGGCAGAGGCGGTGATCTGACCGCCCAGGGCGGTGGACTCCAAAAGGAGCACGCTCTTCCCTGCCCGAAGCAGATAAATGGCGGCAGTCATACCAGCGGTACCGCCGCCAATGATGATACAATCATGCATTGGCGGTCACCCGCTTGGAGAAGGAACGGATCTCGGAGGCGTTGGTCAGCTTTTCAATACCGGCGTCGCTCTCCACGATGAGGGTGGGGGCGCGGTCGATCTGATAAGCCTCTACCAAAGCACGGTTTTCCGGTGCTTCCGCATCCAGTTTTTCATAAGCAATGCCAGCCTGATCCAGGACAGCTGCCGCCATCTTACAGTTGGGGCAGGTCTTGGTGGTAAAGAGCATCACGCGGTTACCGCCGGTGGTTTCTGCTGCGGCATCACAAGCGCAATGACCGTGGAAGGCAGGCTCCTTGGTGGCGGCGATGCGCTGATCATAGAGCTTACGATCCTTGAATTCCTGGCTCTTACCGTCGTTCCAGTTCTTAACCGGACGGTAGTAGCCGGTAATACGGCTGTATACCTCACAAACCTCGCCGCACTCGGGACACTCGTGAACCTCGCCTGCGATATAGCCGTGGTTCTTACATACCGAGTATGTGGGAGATAAGGTGTAGTACGGAAGCTTGTAGTTGTGAGCAATGGTGCGGATAAGGTTAGCCGCAGCCTTCCAGTCGGGTAACTTCTCACCCAGGAATGCGTGGAATACGGTACCTGATGTGTAAAGTGTCTGGAGGTCGTCCTGAATGTCAAGTGCTGCGAAGATATCATCGGTATAGCCAACCGGTAAGTGGGATGAGTTGGTGTAGTACGGAGTGTCACCCATAGTCTTATCGGTAGCGGTAACGATTTCCGGATAACGCTTAACGTCATGCTTTGCAAGACGGAAGCTGGTGGACTCAGCCGGAGTAGCCTCAAGGTTATAGAGGTCGCCGTACTTCTCCTGATAGTCGGAGAGGCGCTCTCTCATATGGTTGAGGACGTCCTGAGCAAACTTCTGTGACTCCTTATGGGAAATATCCATCTTGAGCCAGTTTGCGTTGAGGCAAACCTCGTTCATACCAACAAGACCGATGGTTGAGAAGTGGTTTGCAAAGGTGCCAAGGTATCTGTTGGTGTAGGGATAGAGACCCTCATCAAGAAGCTTTGTGATGATATCACGCTTAACCTTAAGGGAACGCGCGGAGATATCCATTAAGCGGTCAAGTCTCTTGTAGAAATCAGCCTCGTCGGTTGCAAGGTATGCGATACGGGGTAAGTTAATGGTAACAACACCAACAGAGCCGGTGCTCTCACCGCTTCCGAAGAAGCCGCCGGATTTCTTTCTGAGCTCTCTGAGGTCGAGACGGAGACGGCAGCACATACTTCTTACATCGCTGGGCTCCATATCGCTGTTGATGTAGTTGGAGAAGTAGGGAGTGCCGTACTTTGAGGTCATCTCGAAGAGAAGTTTGTTGTTCTCGGTCTCGGACCAGTCAAAGTCGGAAGTGATGGAGTAAGTCGGAATCGGATACTGGAATCCGCGACCGTTAGCGTCACCCTCGATCATAATCTCGATAAACGCCTTGTTGATCATATCCATCTCTTTTTTACAATCTTTATACTTAAAGTCCATTTCCTTGCCGCCAACGATAGCATTGAGCTCGGCAAGGTCATTGGGAACTACCCAGTCTAAAGTAATGTTAGAGAAGGGTGCCTGTGTACCCCAACGTGAGGGTGTATTAACGCCGTATACAAAGGACTCGATACACTTCTTAACCTGGTCGTAGTCCATATTGTCAGCCTTAACGAAAGGAGCAAGGTAGGTATCAAAGGATGAGAATGCCTGTGCGCCCGCCCACTCGTTCTGCATAATGCCGAGGAAGTTAACCATCTGGTTACAGAGGGTTGCAAGGTGCTTTGCGGGAGCGGAAGTAATCTTGCCGGTAACGCCGCCGAGACCCTCTTTAATAAGCTGCTTTAATGACCAACCTGCACAGTAGCCTGTGAGCATTAAAAGGTCGTGGATGTGAATGTCAGCGTTCTTGTGTGCATTTGCGATCTCGTCATCATAGATCTCAGATAACCAGTAGTTCGCGGTAATTGCACCGGAGTTGCTTAAGATAAGACCGCCAACCGAATATGTAACGGTGGAGTTCTCCTTAACGCGCCAGTCGGTAACGTTAACGTAGCTGTTAACGATATCCTTGTAGTCGAGCACGGTGGACTTCATGTCACGGATTTTTGCTCTCTGACGGCGGTATAAGATGTATGCCTTTGCAACATCAGCATAACCAGCTTTTACAAGAACGGACTCAACGCTGTCCTGAATGTCCTCAACCGCGATGTGGTGGTTCTTGATCTTCGGCTCGAACTCAGCGGTTACCTTAAGTGCAAGGAAATCGATAATGTTATCGTTGTAGTTTTTCTCCTGAGCGTCAAAGGCCATGCTTATTGCTTCAGAAATCTTGGAAATATCAAAATCAACGATCTTTCCATCTCTTTTAAGTACTGTATACATAAATCCTTCCTCCTTATATAACAATAGGTACAAGCCCGCCTTTACGGGGAGCTTGTACCTAATATAACATATCATTTTGGGTTTGTCAACACCTAAACACAATATATTGTGGAAAAAATTTTTTTGCACACCACATATCGTTTAGACTCCCCTGAGCTGTGCGTTTGGAACATAGTGGGTCACAAGGCTTAAAAACCGCTCCATTTCAGCCTTTTCGAGGGGATTGAAGCCGGATTCTATGCAATCACCCGAGTCAATATAGCCCTGCAGAAAATATTTTGGAGTATCCTTGAGCCACTCACCTATTGCCACCATATCTTGTGCTGAATGCAATTCTTTTACGACTGTAGTGCGGAATTCGAAGTCTACATTTCCCTGTTTTAAAAACTCAACACTCTCTAAAACCGGAGCAATATCAAAATCCTTTATTCCTACGGTAAGCCCATATTTCTCCTTTGAGTTTTTAATGTCCATGGCAACGTAATCTACCATATTATCATTAACCAGCTTTTTAAGAATCTCCGGACGGTAGCCGTTGGTGTCCAGCTTTACTTTGTACCCTTTGGCTTTTATCTTACCTATAAATTCGTAAAGGTCGGGCTGTAGTGTGGGTTCGCCGCCGGTAATGCACACGCCCTGAAGAATTGAGGTTCTTTTATCCAAAAGCTCAAAAAATTCTTCCTCGGAAATTATTTCATCGTCTATATGAGTAACAAGGGATGCATTATGGCAAAATGGACAGCGGAAATTGCAACCGCCGGTAAAAACCGTGCACGCCATAATGCCCGGGAAGTCGAGCAGTGTTAATTTTTGAAGACCTTTTATAAGCATTTTTAACTCTCCTTAAATTTGCTATAATCAGTATAACATAAAAATGCGGCCGTGTTAACCACGACCGCAAATTTTTTATTAAATAAACAGTCCCCAAACAAGAGCAAGGAGAAGGGATACGACAACCGGTATGATACAAGAGGTTACGCAGATGTCCATATAGGACTCTTTGTGCTTACAGTTGGATACTGCAAGAAGTGTAAGTACCGCGCCGTTGTGGGGAAGCGTATCAAGACCACCGGATGCAAGAGATGCAATACGG
>JAZQJH010000062.1:0-48791 GCA_045541555.1 Eubacteriales bacterium
CCGACCCTTTTCATATCGAAAATTCCAAAGGAATTTATATCGTCGCCAAGTGTCCTTTGAGACACTTGGCCTTCTCGCCGTTCTTTTTTCTTGCTTCTTTTGTAAAAGAGTGTTATAATCTGGCTATTAAGGTGATTAAAATGGGGAAGATGCTTTTAGAGAGAATTGAAGAATTAAACGATAAGTATATCAAGGTTTGGGAAGACGTCTGTAATTTAGAAAGCCCGACTGCCGATAAGGCGGCGGTAGACGAAGTGGGTCGCTACTTTATCCGTATGGCGGAGGAACGCGGCTGGATGGTGGAACTCTCCCGGCAGGAGGTGGCAGGCGATGCCATCTGCATTTCCATGAATTTCTTTTTAAATTTAATAAAAACACTTGCAATTCAGTCCGTTTAATATTAAAATATAAAATAGAGTATTTTATCATAGGATTCGTATATTAAAAAACGATCAGGAGGAAAAAGAAATGGCAAGCTTTGAATTTGCGGATAGCGGCGAGGGCGTCGTCAATATAAAAGTAATCGGTTGCGGTGGCGGTGGCTGTAATGCAGTCAATCGGATGATCAAAGCCGGTGTGCAGGGCGTGGATTTTGTCGTGGTCAATACCGATAAACCCGTTCTGGACGCTTCCCCTGCGCCTATTAAGGTGCAGATCGGCGAGAAGCTTACCAAGGGCAAGGGCGCTGGCAGTGATCCCCTGGTTGGTGAGAATAGCGCCATCGAAAGCCGCGAAGAGATCGAAGCAGTCCTCAGAGGGGCTGATATGGTCTTTATCGCCGCCGGTATGGGTGGCGGCACCGGTACCGGTAGTGCGCCGGTAGTGGCTGAAATTGCAAAGGATATGGGCATCCTGACGGTTGCCATCGTCACCAAGCCCTTTGGCTTTGAGGGTCGCATGAAACTCAAGACCGCTGAGGCCGGTATCGAAAAGCTCCGCGCACACGTGGATAGCCTGATCATTATCCCCAATGAAAAACTGAAGGATGTATCCGCTGAGCGGATTACCCTTTTGAATGCCTTCCAGGTGGCAGACGACGTGCTCCGCCAGGGCGTACAGAGCATCTCCGATCTGATCTTGATCCCCGGCTTGGTCAACGTGGACTTTGCGGACGTGCATAAGATCATGAAGGATGCCGGCAATGCGCACATGGGTGTCGGTCGTGCTTCCGGTAAGGACAAGGCAGTTAATGCTGCCGCTATGGCCATCTCCAGCCCCTTGCTGGAGACTTCCATCGATGGTGCTACCGGTGTGATCTTCAACATCACCGCATCTCCCGATATTGGGATGGATGAAGTGGACGAGGCCAGCCGGATGGTCGAGCAGGCCGCTCATCCCGATGCCAATATCATCTGGGGTGTGGCGCTCAATAACGATCTGGATGATGAGATCATCGTCACGGTTATTGCTACCGGTTTCCCCTCTTCCGAGCCTTCCAAAAAGGGCTTGATGGCGGATGAGCCGATCCTCGCATTCCCCGGTACTGTTCCGGCGGAAGAGGAAGAAGGAGAGAAGGAAGAAGAATTGAATTTCCTGGATCTCTTTGCAAACCTGGGTGAGTAAAAAAATATAGGACCGCCCTTATGGGCGGTCATTTTTTTGGAGAATAGTATGATTTGTCAACGTTGTGGTACTGAATACGAAAATAAAGAACGAATTTGCCCGCGCTGCTATTATGGGAGACCGAAGAAAAAAAGAAATATTCCCAAGTGGGTACGTCCGCTGGCATGGACCTTGGGATCTTTGATGGTTGTCGGTCTGGTGATCTGGGGGATGGTTTCCCATTATCTCCGCAGCACCTGGATGGATGGCTCCTGGGAAGGCTCCAGCTTGGCGATCACCTTTAATTCTGAGGATAAAATGTTTTTGCTCGCCAACGGTACTACGGTGGTTTCCGGCACCTTCATGGTGGATCAGGATGCGTTTACCCTTACGGATGAAGAAGGAAAGATCTACGTCTATCGCTATAAGCGGATGGGCAATGAACGGATGGAGCTTTCTTTTATGCAGGATGGTGAGGTCGTTCGGATCTTGATGGATCTGGTCGATGATGATGAATTCAGTGACTTTGAAGAATAAAAGCGGCATTATATGCTGCTTTTTTCTTGCCTTTTTTGCATTTTTCGCCAGTTGATAAAGCCATATAGATCATTTAGAAGAAAGGCGATAAAGCAGACGAAGACCGAAATATAGCGCGGATCTTCCATGCTTGCCAGTATCCATAAAAGAATTAAAATAATGTCGTTCGCAGCGTAGGCTAAGGCAAAGAAAGGGCTTCTCCGGAAGGTGAGGTATACGGCAAGAAAACTTGTTGTTACAGATAGGGTGCTCGGTAGGATATTGGCGGTCTCAAAGTATTTTAGGATAAAATAAAAGAGCGTCGTGATGATGGCTGTCATGATCCACATAAAGAATATCTCTGTTTTGCTTATGGTGTTGACCTTAACTTCTGTTTTGTTGCCGTTGAAAGGGTTTTTCAACCAGGAGACCAACGCAAAAACTGCCATGGGCATGGTCATGCCGAGATAAGTGATCATCTCGCCATAATAGGAAAACCCAAAGGAAATAATTCCATATAGCAGGCTGAAAATGACCATCAGCACCTGACCGATGGGGTTGCCCTTGGCATTGAAAATAAGGGAGGTGGCCCCTAAGAGTGAGGCGCAAAGCGTCAGATAATTGCTGCGATCAAAAAGCATAAAGGAGAGGAGGATGGCGGCAACAGATGTGCGCCAAAGGAACCTTTCTAATTTTGTGAAATAATTCTTATACATATAGATCTCCAAAAAAATCAGCATTCGCAGACGCATCTTCTAAGACCTAACGATGCGTGGCGAATGCTGATTGCATTTTTACTACCCGGTGGCAGTTACGATATTATTTTTTTGCCGCGGTGCGCAAGGCGTATTGCACCAGATCATCCTTTTCGATGACAGTTTCATGCAACACCTTGGCGTCCTTCAGCCCCGAGAGGTTCTTGGGGACAGGCAAATGGCTGACCTCGGAAAGCTGGGTGAGGCAGTCGAATTCATCGGCGGCCGGTTGCTCGCCCAAGGCTTCCAGAACGGCATGGGGGAACTTGAAGGGGGAGGCAGTGGAAAGGACGATCACCGGTTCTTCCGGATTGGCTTTTTGATAATCCTCGCTGACCGCCCAGGCGACGGCGGTATGGGTGTCCATTAAATAACCGTATTTCTCCCAGACGGCGCGGATGGTCTCGGCGGTCTTTTCGTCGCCGCAATAGCCGGCACCAAATTCGGCGTTGATCTTCTCGCGCATGGCGGCTGGAATTTCATAAGAGCCTTTTTCGTTGAGATCCTTCATGAGGGAGGCGACCAATTCACTGTCGCAGTCGCTCATCATAAAGAGCAGACGCTCCAGATTGCTGGAGACCAGGATGTCCATGGAGGGGGAAGTGGTCTTATAGAAGGGCCGCTGGCGGTCGTAAAGACCTTTTTCAAAAAAGTCGGTCAGTACTTTATTCTCATTGGAGGCGCAGATCAGTTTCTGCACCGGGAGACCCAGTTTCTTGGCAAAGTAGCCGGCCAAAATGTCGCCAAAATTGCCGGTGGGGACAACGAACGTCACCGGATCGCCGACCTGGATCTTTTCCTCACGGACGAGATCGGCATAGGCCTTAAAGTAGTATACCACCTGCGGTGCCAGACGACCGATGTTGATGGAGTTGGCGGAGGAAAGCTCCACGCCATCCAGGTCTGCTTCGCCGGCTGCGGCAAAGGTCTTCTTGACGCCGGTCTGAGCGTCATCAAAATTGCCGTTGATGGCGGCGACGGTTACGTTATTGCCGGTCTGGGTCACCATCTGAGCCTTTTGGACCGCGCTGACGCCGTTATTGGGGAAGAAGACGATGATGCGGATGCCGTCTACGTCATGAAAGCCTTCCAAAGCGGCCTTACCGGTGTCACCGCTGGTGGCGGTGAGGATGACGATCTCTTCCTTCATGCCGGTCTTGGCACGAGAGGCGGTCATCAGCTGGGGAAGCATGGAAAGCGCCACGTCCTTAAAGGCGCTGGTCGGACCGCGGAATAATTCCAGCACGTAGCGGTCGCCCACCTGCGCCAAGGGGGTCAGATCGTCCGACTCAAACTTGCCGCAATAGGCTTTTTTGGAAAGCTCTTCCATCTCCTCGCGGGAGAAATCCGGCAGGAGTGCCTGCAGAATCTTCGCTGCCATGGGGATGGTATCCAATGTCAAGAGGGATTTCCAATCCAGATCGATGGCAGAAAAATCGGGGATCATATAAAGTCCGCCGTCCGGCGCAATGCCCCGGAGAATAGCCTCCGGACCGGTGGCGGTCAGGTTTTTATTGCGTGTGCTTTGATAGAGCATGGGTTTTGCCTCCATAAAAAAGATACTTCTATTTTACAGTAATCTATGTTATTCGTCAATGGTTAAAATAAGAAAAACGCCCATCGGGCGGTTTTCTTAGGTTTGAACCCCTGCGAATTGGGATTGATAGAGATTGAAATAAGTGCCCTTTTGGGCGAGCAGGGTATCGTGGTTGCCTTCCTCCACCACGCGCCCGCCGTCGATGACGATGATCTTGTCCGCATCCCGGATCGTCGAAAGGCGATGGGCAATGATCAGGCTTGTGCGGTTTTCCATCAGCTTCAGCATGGCGGATTGGATATGCATCTCCGTTCGGGTATCGACGGAGGAAGTGGCTTCGTCCAGAATGAGGATACTGGGGTCTGCCAGCACTGCACGGGCAATATTCAAAAGCTGACGCTGGCCTTGGGAGAGATTGCCGCCCCCTTCGGTGAGGATGGTATCGTAGCCCTTTTCCAGCCGGCGGATGAACCGGTCGGCGCCGGCAGATTCTGCCGCCGCGATAATCTCCTCCATGGTCGCATCCGGTCGGCTATAGGCGATATTCCGGGCGATGGTATCGGAGAAGAGGACGGTATCCTGCAGAACGATGGCCAGGCTTTTACGGAGCGCGGCACGGGGGAGTTCGGTAAGGGGAGTGCCGTCTACGGTGATGCTTCCGCTATCAATATCGTAAAATCGGGTCAGCAGGTTGACGACGGTGGTTTTACCGGAGCCGGTGGCACCGACGATGGCAACCTTCTGTCCGGCACCTACCTCCAGATCAAAGCCCTGCAATACCGGTTTTTCGGGGACGTAGGAAAAATGAACGTCCTGAAAAGACAACGCACCCTTGACGGAATCCGGTTCATAGGGGGCGGTGCCGCCGGCATCCTCCGTTTCGCTATCCATGACGTCAAAGATCCGCTCTGCGCCGGCGATGGCGGTCTGGATGGCGGCGTACTGGTTGGCGATCTCGTTGATGGGGCGGGAGAATTGCTTGGAATACAGGATAAATGCCTGGATGGTACCTACTGAGATATGCAGGACGTGCTCCGGGGAAAGGCTGGCCAGCCAGCCGCCCACCAGGGCGATGAGCAGAAAGCCTACGTTGGAGATGAAGTTCATTACCGGACCCATGAAGCCGCCGAAGATATTGGCGTAGATGGCGGTCTTTTTCAGTCGGTCGCTGGTGGCGTTGAAATCCTCGATGGCGCGGTTTTGGCGGTTATAGGCGACGACGGTGCGGTAGCCGGAGACCATCTCCTCTACCTGGCCGTTGACGGCGCCCAATATCCGCTGCTGGCGGACGAAGAATTTACGCATGAATTTGGTGATAAAGGTAGAGGCTAAGAGGGTCAGCCCGATGGTGAGGGTGCTGACCAGCGCCAAAAGCGGAGAGTAGCAGATCATGATGATAAAGCATCCGCTTACCATCAACACGCTGGAGCAGAGCGAAGCAATGGAGCTGGAGACGGTATTGGAAATATTTTCCACGTCGTTGGTCATCCGGCTCATAATATCGCCGTGGTTATGGCGGTCGGTATAGCTGATGGGCAGGCGTACCAGGTGGGCAAAGAGGTCTTTGCGCATGGTGCGGACCGTTCCTTGCGCCAGCTTGGCGGAGAAAATTCCTTGCAGATAGGTGAAGGCGCTGTTCAGCAGATAGGAAAGTACCATAAAGCCCAGCATCATCGTCAGCTGCAGCGTCAGGTTATTTTCTACGGCGTCGATGGCTCTTTGCTGGAGGGAGGGCGCCAAAAGATTGGTGCCGGTGATCAGAAGGGTAACGGTCAGAAGGAGGAAAAAGGTCTTGCGGTTACGGCCGATATAGCCGATCAGCCGTTTGAGGGTGCCCTTCATATCCTTGGGCTTTTCCACTTCCATCAGCGGTCCGCGACGACCACCGCCGGGACGCATGGGATGCATCGGGGGATTGGGTCTTTGCTCAGCCATCAATGATCCCTCCTTCCTTCATCTGGGAGCGGTAGATCTCCTGATAGACGGTGCTGGTTTTTAAGAGTTCCTCATGGGTGCCGATGGCGGCGAGGGTGCCGTCCTCCAAGACCGCGATGCGGTCGCAGTCCTTGACGCTGGCGATGCGCTGCGCCACGGTGATGAGGGTGATGCCCTGCAGTTCCATACGAATGGCTTGCCGCAGCTTGCTTTCGGTGGCAAGATCCAGGGCGGAGGTGCTATCGTCGAAGATCAAAAGCTCCGGCTTGCGCACCAGCGCACGGGCGATGGAGAGGCGTTGCTTTTGCCCGCCGGAAAGGGACGCACCCTTTTCGGCGATGACGGTATCATAGCCCTCCGGCATTTTATCGATAAACTCTGCCGCCTGGGCGATGGTGGCGGCGCGGCGGATCTCCTCCTCGGTGGCGTCGGGATTGCCCCAACGGATGTTATCTGCTACTGTACCGCTGAAAAGCTCGCTTTTTTGGAGCACCACGGCGATCCGCTCGCGCAGGGCGGTCAGATCAAAGTCCCGAATGGGGGCGCCGCCGATGGTGATGGTGCCCTCGGTGGTATCGTAGAACCGGGTGATCAGGTGCATCAGCGAGGATTTACCGGAGCCGGTGGCACCTAAAATGGCCAGGTTTTCACCGGGTTTAACGGTCAAATTAAAGTCCCGGAGCACCGGGCGGCCGGGAAAGCCTGGGTAATGGAATGCTACCCCATCAAAGGTGATCTCGCCCAGCTTTTCGGGTGCGTAGCTGCCGCCCTCGATGACCGGGGTGGTTTCCAGAACCTCCGCCAACCGCTTGCCGCTGGCGCGACCCCGGGCGATGGATTGAAACATCATGCTGAC
The DNA here is from genome assembly GCA_045541555.1 of Eubacteriales bacterium. Lineage (GTDB taxonomy): Bacteria > Bacillota > Clostridia > Oscillospirales > QAKW01 > QAKW01. Next base: position 7,142 of record JAZQJH010000062.1, read on the forward strand.
CATCATCACCGAGTGCAGGACCCGGGTATTATAGTCGATGGCCGCCATGATGGTGCCTACTTCCATGGCGCCTGCCATGGTTTGCAGGCCGCCTAAGTAAATAATGGCGACGACGGAAAGGTTCATAATGATCGAAAGGATGGGGGAGAGACGGGCGACGATAAAAGCGACCCGCAGGTTGGTATTGGTCAGCGCTTCGTTGGCTTCGTTGAAACGATCGATCTCGCGCTCCTCCTGGACGTAGGCCTTGACCATCCGTGCACCGTTTACGTTCTCCTGCATGACGTTATTGACCGTATCCAGCCGTTTTTGAACCTTGGCATAAAGGGGATTGGCGGCCTTGAGTACCAGCGCCATCAAAATCAATTGCAGGGGCAGGGAGCAGAGCAGGATCAGTCCAAATTTAGATTCTAAGGTCAGCATCATGATGATGCCGCCCACGAACATAAAGCCGCTCCGCACGAACATCCGGATGCATTGCTCCACAAAGCGCTGTATCTGCGTAATATCGTTGGTCATCCGGGTGATGAGGGAGCCGGTGGTGAATTTATCGGTCTGCTGGAAGGAAAGCGCCATGGTGCTCCGGAAAACGTCCTTGCGGAGATCGCAGGCGAAATTCTGGGAAGCAAGGCTGGCGAAAACCGAGCAGAGAGAGCCGGAGATACCGCCCAGCAAGACCACCAGCAGCATTCGCAGTCCCACCGCGACCAGCAGCTCCTGGTTGCTTTGAAGGACGCCCTCGTTGATCAGCTTCTCCATCAGCTTGGGCTGCCAGAGATCGGCCATGACCTCGCCGATCATGGTCAGGGGGGAGAGTACTGCCCAGAACCAATAGGGCTTTAAGTATTTCAGCAGTTTCATTCCTTGCACTCCTTTTCGTCGCCCAGGTTATGATACATTTTGATCAGAACCGGGCGGAGTGCCTCAAATTCCTCCTCGGAAATTCCGGAGAGCATCTCGGCTTCGGTCTCCCGAATGGCGGCCACCACCTTACGGTCGGCTTCATGACCGGCTTCGGTCAGCTGCACCCGAATGGCGCGCTGGTCGTGGGGATCGGCATGACGGGTGACCAGCCCCTCCGCCTCCATTTTCTGCAGGGTGACACTGACCGCCGGGGTGGAAAGGTGGGTCTTTTTTGCCAATTCCAATTGGGTCAGACTTTCATTATGGCTTAAATGAAAAAGCATCCGTCGCCAACCGTCTGCCATGCCGAGTGCCTCGGTCTTTTGGCGCATCCGATCGTTGAAAAGCTTGGAAAGCCCATTGATCAGCATCGAAGGCGGCGCTTTTTTAAAATCCCGTTTCATGAGAGAACCTCCAATAAGATTTAATTAACTAATTAACTATTATAATGGACAAAAAGATCCTTGTCAAGGCTTGGCGGATCATCCTTCTATAATATAATAACGTATTCATCAATCTGCCTAAAAAGAGGGAGTGAATTTTGGTGGGTTCGGCGGGGCGTTTTGGTTGAATTCTTCATATTATTATGATAAAATTAATAGTTGTGAAAATCTTTCATTGAGGAGAAAAACTATGGAAAACTTGCAAAACGTTGCCAAAGAGCAGGAGATCTGCCGTAAGATCACCGAAGAGATGAAAAAAGTGATTGTCGGTAAGGACGAACAGCTTCGTTTGTTGCTGATCTCTTTGCTTTCCAAAGGTCATATTCTGATCGAAGACGTGCCCGGCGTAGGTAAGACCACGGCGGCTTCTGCTATGGCGAAGGCCACCGGTCTGGATGCCAAGAGAGTGCAGTTTACCCCCGACGTTATGGCTACCGATATTTCCGGCTTTACTGCGCCGGATGCCAAGACCGGGGAGTTCGTATACAAGCCCGGCGTCTGCATGACCAATATTCTCATCGCCGATGAGATCAACCGTACTTCCCCCAAGACCCAGTCTGCTTTGCTGGAGGTCATGGAGGAGCGTCAGGTGACGGTGGACGGCGTGACCCATAAGCTGCCGGAGCCCTTTATGGTTGTGGCGACCCAGAACCCTCTGGGCTACGTCGGTACTTATCCCCTGCCGGAGGCGCAGCTCGACCGTTTTCTGATGAAGATGTCGATGGGCTACCCCAATGCAGAGGAAGAGGCGCGGATCATCGGCGACCGTCATGGGATCAACCCCATGGAGAATGTGGAGGCCGTATCCAGCCCCGAGGAGATCATCGAGATGCAAAAGACGGTGGAGCAGATCTTTGTGGATCCTGCCGTATTGGAGTATATCGTGCGCCTGGTCTGCGCTACCCGTGAGAACAAGCTGGTGGCGCTGGCCGCTTCGCCCCGTGCTTCCCTGGCCTTGATGCGCGCTGCTTGCGCCGCCGCTCTGCTGGACGGTCGGAACTACGTCATTCCCCGTGACGTAAGCGAGATGTACGAGGCGGTGGTCTCTCACCGTATCATGCTGGCTCCCGAAGCCAAGATCGAGCGGATGACCGCAGCGCAGCTGCTGGCCGCTTTGAAGGACGCCGTCAAGGCGCCCATCGTGAAGTAAGGAACCGTTATTATGGCTCGTTCACGTTTGATTTATCTTGCGCTGTTGATCACGGCGTTCGTCTTCTCCCAGGCGCTTTACGATTCCATCTCCCTTTTCACGCTGGCGGTGGTTTTATTAATTCCGCTGATCTCGCTGGGCGGTCTTTTGATCAGTCTGGCTATGGTGAAGGTGGAGCCGGATTCCGTCTCTGCCCGGGAGCATCGTCTGCAGAACTTTTCCTTTCGGGTAAAGATCACCAGCAAGACGCCGTTGATGCTGCCGATGATGAAGTTCATTCTGCAGGTCAACAGCCCCGAAGGGGATCGGGCGGTGCCCGGTTATGCGGTGGTTCATTACCGTGCCTTTGGTACGACCTATCTGGACATTCCCCTGCAGTTCCAGGTGCGCGGTCTTTATAAAGTGGGCGCGGATGCGGTGATCTTTTATGATTTTTTGAAGCTCTTCAGCATCAAAAAGAAGCTGGACAAGAGCAGTATCGTGGTGGTGGATCCCCGTCCGATCCGGATGGAGCTGCCGGTGCAGGCCTCTCGCCAGGAGCAGGAGAATACCCAGACTGCCGGCGGTCATGAGACCAAGTTCAACGGCGATATGGCAGGCATCCGCGAATTTAACGAATACGATACCCTGCGCCAGGTGCACTGGAAGTTATCGGCGCGTCTTTCCAAGATGATCGTCAAGACCTATTGGGAAAACTCCTGCGATAATATCATGGTGCTGGCGGATCTTTTTCCCTACGAGGAGGATCGGCTGACCAACCGTCGGCTGACCGACTGCGTGGTGGAGATCGCGCTGGAGTTGACTGCCCGCTTGGCGGAGGAGGGCATCCGCAGTACCTTGGGTTATCCGACGTACAGCACGATGCTTTATCATCAGAGCATTACCTCCCCGGAGGAGCATCTGGCGGCATCGGATGAGTTTGCAATGACCCCGATGATGGAAGGCGGCTCTCTCGAAGACTCTTTGGCGGAGCTGGACGTGCAGGCACTGCAGGGCGGTGCGATCTACGTCATTTCCTCCATGCCGGCGGAGCGGCTGAGAGAGCGGATGGAGCCATATCTCAGAGGCATCAACTGCGAAAAACAATTGCTTTTAGTGCGTCCCGATACGGAAGCGGAATTGGACGCTAATATGAAGATATTGACCTTGACGGAGATGGAAAAGCATGCATAAAATAACAACTAAACATCTGAAACCGATCCGGGTCGAGCCTCAAGTGACCGCGGAACGGAAAAGCAACGGCATTGGTATTGCGCTGGAGGTCCTCTTGCTTTATTTTGGCCTTTTGGGCTATATCTTCTGTAATACTACGGCGTTGGATATGGGAATCCCGATGGCGGCGGTCATAGCCATCACCGCCCTTTGCTTTGGGCTGATGATCTTTATGGTTTGGTATAAGCGAGTCTTTTTCAGCATTGCCGGCGGAATCGCCGCTCTTTCGCTGGTGACCTATAAGGTCAGTTTTCCGATGTATGCCGGGCTTTGGCGTGCGCTGGAGGTGTGCTATAACTACACCATTCATCTCTTGGCCTCTCAGCCCAACTATAATAGCTACGTCAATTATATGACCATGGATTTGGAGAATATTTTGGCAACCCCCACCGTTCTCCATCGGTATTTTTATACGGCGGTCATTCTTCTTTCCCTGATCGCGGCGCTTTTCTTTGCGCTGGCGCTTTTCCGCCGCGTCCCTATTATGGTGGCGTTTATCGTGCCGGGTATCGGCTTGGTTCCGTTCTTTTTCTATGGAATCGTCCCCCATTACATTGCATTCAGTATCTTTTTATCCGCGCTGATCGGCTGCTACGGTCAAAGCATCGTCCAGCAGATGGGTCGGGTGCGGGGCAAGAAGATCCGGCAGAAAAAAGTAAAGGGCGAGAAAAAGGAAAAGAAAAGAAAATTCCTTTCGACCCAGGAACGCTTTGATTTTGCCGCCGGGCATGGCAGCTTCGGCGTCGTCGTGGCGGCAGTCATGCTGGTCATTACCATCGGTACCGCGGCATTTATCTATACCCGTCCTATCCTGCAGATGGATCAGTTCCGGGAAAAACTGGATACCCTCTCGGAAAATGCTCTGAACGTCGTCTTTCGCAAGACCTACGAGCGGCAGCTGAACGTGGCCGGTTATATGGAGGAGGGGGAGACCCTTAGCTTACAGGTGCCCATGTGGCGGCGGCTGAAGGTACTGACGGTGACCAGCCAGACCGGTACCCCGGTCTATCTGCGCTATCGTACCATGATGGATCTTACCGAGAGTGGCTGGGCCACCTGGGACAAGGATTTTGAGGAAGATCTTGCTGATAACGTTTACTACGATTTCTGCGAATATACGCAGTATTATAACTATCTGACCCTGACTGCGCCGCATAAGGATCCCCTGACGGCCGGTCTGGATAACGTGGAAAGCGAAGAGGAAGGCTATATCACCGATCAGATCACGGTCTATCCCCATTATAAAGCCAGTAATATCTTGGGCTTGCCCGGCGGTATTACCACCCGCGTTCCCATCGGCGATTATTCCTCCCTCGAACGGGAAGGTGATACCATCCTGACCACCAATGATAAGCCGGGAGATCGGTCTTATATGTTTCGGGTGACCTCGCCGGTATTCTCCAGTAACGTCTATTTGACTAATTTTGATAAGGCCTTGCAGAGCTACATGATGATCCGCGCCATGCATGGGGAAAACGATCCCTATATGAGCCGCGAGATGGAGTACAACAGCTTGGTTTACCGTCATTATCTGGATCTGCCCGATGAGGTGAAAAATCGGGTCACCTCGCTGAGCCGGGAGATCGTCAAACCTTATTCCACAAAGCTGCAGCAGGTGCAGGCCGTTGAGCGGTATCTGCGTCAGAATTATCAGTATTCCAATCAAAAACTGCGATTGTCCCGTGCCGATGGCACCGAGGCCAATGCATACGATTATATTAATTACTTCCTTTTCCAGAACGAGAAAAAAGAGGGATATTGTACCCTCTTTGCTTCCTCCATGGTGTCCATGCTGCGGAGCATCGGTTATCCGGCACGGGTGGTTACCGGCTATTATGCGACGCCGTATTATCAAGGGGTGGATCAATATGCGGCCGACATTATGGACTATAACTACCATGCTTGGGTAGAAGTCTATTTTGAGGGAATGGGCTGGCTTTCCTTTGATCCTACGCCCGGTTATGGCGTGGAGCGGAATTATCATCTGCTGACTACCGTGGATGAGGGCAAGGAACTGGAAGATCCCACCATTGAGGTGGAATATGTCGGCGTTCAGGAATACAATAGCTTCCCCAAAGAACTGCCCGATCCCAAGGAACCCCAGGAAGAAAAGGATCCTCTTGCCAATCTGATCAATGATAATCTGAAGGGCAACTGGGCGAAGTACGTGTTGCTGGTCGTTCGGATCGTGATCGCGATCTTGATCCTGCTGGTATTCCTTTTGCTGACGGAATGGAACCATCGCAAGGGGATCGAACGTATGTTGCGCGCGAAGCCTGCAAAGGGCGTACGGCGCGGATATTATCTGATCCTTCGGTTGATGCAGATGCGCGGCTTTAAGTTCTTCGAGGGTGAACTGCTGGAAGACTTTGCACGCCGCTCGGATAATCTGGAACTGGCGCCGCTTCCCCTTTCTGCCATTGTGCCTATTCTGCAAAAGGCTCTTTATTCTGAGGTGGAAGTCTTGGAAGAAGAGCGTCGGGCTGTGGCAGAGTACGTCCGGGCGCTGGATAAGACCAGTTTCCGCGGCATAAACCTCTTCAAAAAGATCTGGTATAAGTGGACCATCCGCAAAAAGCCCAAACACGCGCAGATGATCTGGAGTTTTCAATGAGAAGTTTTACCGTAACCGCTAACGACGCGGATCAGCGTCTGGATAAATTTATACAAAAGGTGGCGGGGAATTTAAGCCCGTCGCTGATGTATAAATATCTTCGAAAAAAAGCCATCAAGGTCAACGGAAAGCGTGCAGAGGGAAATACCCGTCTGCAGGCGGGGGATCTGGTGGAGCTTTATATCAACGATGAATTCTTTACGCAGAAAAGTGCGGATTTCCGCTCCATTGGGTATCGCCCGGCTCTTTCCATCGTCTATGAGGATGAAAACCTTATGCTGGTGGATAAAAAGCCCGGCGTGCCCGTCCATGCGGATACCCATGGTAGCCGGGATACGCTGATCAATCACGTCTTGCTGTATCTCTATGAAAAGGGCGAGTATGATCCGGAAAAAGAACTCTCTTTTACCCCGGCGCTTTGCAATCGGCTGGATCAGAATACCGGCGGTATCGTTATCATTGCCAAAAATGCCGCTGCCGGCCGTGCGCTTTACGAGATCGTCAAGCATCGGCAGGTGAAAAAGCATTATCTCACCTTGGCATTGGGCCGCTTTTCTAAAAAGCAAGCTACCCTGCACGCTTATCTCAAAAAGGATGCCAAGGAAAACCTGGTGACGGTGCGGGATCATCCGGAGGAGGGGTATAAAGAGATCATCACCCGGTACCGGGTGCTTCGGGAGGCGGAGCGTTGCTCCCTTTTGGAGATCGAATTGGTGACCGGTCGTACCCATCAGATCCGCGCCCACCTCGCCCATGAAGGGCATCCGGTGGCGGGGGATCTGAAATACGGAACTGCCGCCGGCAATAAGGGCTTGCCCTTTCGCCATCAGGCGCTTTATGCCTATAAGCTGGAATTCATCCTGCCGGAGGAACATTTCCTTTCCTATCTGAATGGAAAGGTCTTTCAAGTGAAAAAGGTCTACTTTGAAGATTTTGTAAAATAAATAAAAGGCGTTTATAGCTTTTGCTATAAACTCCTTTTTGTTTACAGGATATAAACGTTGACCGTTCTGCGGCCGAATTTATACGCTTCCGAACGGGTATGAACGCAAAGGTCGATCTTATTGCCTTTGATGGCGCCGCCGGTATCTGCGGCGATTGCGGTGCCGTAGATATACTTTCCGTCAGCGGTTTCCACGTAGACCTTGGTACCCAAGGGGATGACCTTCGGATCTACTGCAACCACGCCGACCTGAGCCGGCAGACCGGAGGCGGTATAGCCGCCTGCAGAATAGGCAGTCGCCGTCATGGCGATCACCTTTTTATAGGTGCTGGGGGTGGAAGAGGTCTTTTTGAAGGATGAACGAACCTTAATGCCGACGCGCACGATCTTTTCTACCGGTTCCTTGGTGATCTCTTCGCTGATCAGCTTTCGCTCGCTTTCTTCGCCGTTAACGTAGGTCACGGAGTAGGTCATGAGCTTTTCGCCCTTTTCACCCTCTTGCTGGACTTCGGTCTGACCCTCGTAAAGGTCGTTGGTGGTGATCTTTTTGGTTTCATAGTCGATGGCGACCTTTTCAATCACTTCATCGGTGGTGACCCGATCCAGGGTGATGGTCATTTCTTTTGCGAGGGGTGTATCGGCAGCAGGGCTGAGAAGATCCTGCTCGCCGCAGGTCAAGTCTGCTTTTGCCAGAGCGTCGGCAACCGTTCCGCTTGCCAGCAGGACGGTGGACGTCTGACCGTCCGCTTGGATGGTGATGGGGAAGGCACGCTTGATGGAGAGGGTCACTTGACCTCCATCCTCGGTGACAGCCATTTCATCACCCTCCAATAAGGTGATGCCTGCTTTTTTCAAAAGTGCTTCGTCATCGGTCAGGATCGCGTGAAATGCGTCGATCTCTGCGCCGTCCTCCAGGACGGTGACTTCATGGATGCTGACGGTGATGACGGACATCAGCATCGAAAGAACCAACACACCGGAAACGACGGTGGTGGGGATGCGGTGCTTACCGGCAAAGCTAAGGGCTTTCTCTGCAAAGCGCCGGGTGTACTCCATAGCTACCTTGGTCAGCGCTTTCGCTTTCTGCCAAAGCTGCCGGAGCGTCTCTTTTATTTTAGTCATAGAAATTCTACTCCTTTTCGCGGCAGGTAAGGGTGCACGGGATCGTGACTGTATTTGGATGATTTTACCTGTCCTTAGTTTGGATTCGTCTTTTCCATTTTATGCAATTTATGACCCGGAAAATTACATTTTGAGATCAAAAAATTACAAAACCGTAACATAGTATAGCCTAAAATCGTCGAATTGTCAAGCTTTCGGGCAAAATAGTTACAGAGTTGTAACTATTTTGGCAAAAAAAGAGAACGCACCCCAAGAGATAGGGTGCGTTCTTGCAAAGTGACACAAGATGTATCAATAGGTCATGGGCAAAATATAGCGACAAACGGCGATGAATTGCAAAACTGAGCCGCATAATGCAAATAAATGCCAGAAAAAATGACTGAAGGTCATGCGAAGATGATACAAAAGCAGACCGGCAGAATAAAAGATGCCGCCGCCCAAGAGATAAAAGAAACCGGCAGGGTCGATGGTGCGGATCAGAGGGTAGAGGGCGATGATGATCGCCCAGCCCATGACGAGATAGATCAGACTGGAGATTTTTTTGAACCGATCCAGGGAGATGGCACCCAGGGTGATGCCGATGGCGGCGATGCCCCATTGGATGCCGAAGATGGTCCAGCCCAAAGCCCCCTGCAAAGCGATCAGCGCCACCGGCGTATAGGTGCCGGCGATGAGCAGAAAGATGGTGGCGTGATCCAATACGCGAAAGACCTTTCGCGCCCCCCGATGGGTCAAGGCATGGGAGAGGGTGGAGATGGTATAGAGAATGGTGAGGGATGCGCCGTAGATGGCGGAGGCCGCCACCGACCAGGCGTTACCGTTTCGGGCGGAGAGGGTCACCATATAGATCAGTGAGAAGATGCCGAATAAAGCACCGGCTCCATGGATGAGGGCGGAGAGCAGATCCTCTTTTTTAGAATAGTAGATGGGGGTAACACGTTCTTTTTTATTCATTTTGCGCACCTACCAAGATTTGATCGGCGGCCAGGGCGAAAAAGGCACCGTGGTTATAAGGACCTTCCGGTAAAATCTCCGGTCCTTGGCCAAAGCGCTCGGTTAGAAGCTGGCGCAGATCGGTCTGGCTGGCAGGGTCGTTCGGACGAAGGGTCTTCCAGCCTAACCGTTCGGCGGCCAGCGCGGCGGCGCCGGCATAGGGATGGGAGGGCTTCATATCCCGGCAGGGGGCTTTCTTTTGGGCGATCAATTCAATCCGCTTGGCGGCACCCTCACGGCCGTAGGCCATCATCACCAAAGCGCCGCGGGTGAGAGGAGTATCGGGGCGCAGGGTGTTATCGCGGAAGGCGACGCACCAGCCCTCTTTCAATAATGCCGCGGCATTTTTGTCCGTCGTATCGGCAAAGGGGGAGCGTGCCAGCAGCTCGTCTACCGTTACGACTTGGTAGCCGTAGCGTTTTAAGAGTTCCAGCTGCTTGCAAAGACCGTCCGCCACCGGCGAGCGGCGCGCCATATTATAGCCGTCCTTTTGGAAGATGATCTGCCCGCAAAGGGCGTCCGGATCTTCTGCTAAAAGCCGCTCCATAGGCTTCCAGGTGGCTTCCACCTCTGCTTCGTAGGTGGGGAGGGGAAGCCAGCCTGCGCCGTCGTAAGAGGCGGCCAGGTATTGATAGTCCATCAGGGCGTAGGCATCGTAGGCAGAATAACCGCCGGCGATCCGATCCACGTAGTGAGGCGGACGGGAAAGACCGATGGTATAGCCCCATTTTTCCTGCAGGGTGCGGTGCATTTCCTGCAGATCGTCCACCACTTCTTGAAGATCGGTCATATGATGACGCCGGGCGTAGACAATATTCTTACGTCCCCAAAGGACATGCTTCCAGGTATGGCTGGTGATCTGATGGCCGGCGTTCAGCAGGCGATCCACCAGCTCCGGGCAATGGGCGACGCCGCCCTCTTCATCCTTTTGAAAGTCGGGATAATGGTCATAGGCAGTGCCGCCCCAAGCGGCAGTGCCCTCCTTGCCGGGGACGTCCGGATAGTTACCGGAGGTATCGCCAATGACGTCGAAGGTTCCCTTGGCATCAAACTCTTCTAAGGTCTCGGCCAGTACCAGCGTCAGCGGCTTTCCGCCAAACCGATCCGGGTTGGCGGGCTGGCGGCAAGGACCGTCGTCGAAGGTCATGGCGCAGATCCGCTCCGAGGTAGATACGCGCTCAATGCGGCGCACCGGGGAGAGGTAGACCGGCGTATGTGCCTTGATCTGATCCTGATAGCGATGCTTAAGTTTTTTTGCAATCCCAATGCATTGGGTGATCAGCGACATTTGAAAACTCCTTTGATAGAATATATTAGTAGATAGAGAAGTCCGATACAGAGGTTTTTAATTCCGCCCATCTTGTGTCGGCGCGCAAATTGAGAAAGTCCGATCATGGAAGGGGCGGTCTCTCTTTTGCAATAGCCGCGGCATTCCCCTCGAAGAATGGCGGCCTTCAGTGCAGGAAGGGTCTTTTCTTGTACGGTGATTTCTGTATAAGCATTGCCCACCTCGTGAATAGAATGGGCGTCGCTTCCGCCGACACCGGGCAGTTTTTTTTCGTCTGCCAGCGCATAGGCGAGGATATTGGCGCCTTTATACTTATAGGGCGCCCGGGCGTTGGCCGTCTCGATGGCGTCGATGCCATGGGGGACGGTGCGCTCGAATACCTTTTGATAAGGGTGCGCCAGCACCGCAATGCCGCCGCACCGATGGATCTCATCAATGGCTTGGGCAGCAGTCTGCATGGGCTTGACCATCGGCGTTTCTTCTAAAAAAAGACCGGTGATATGCCCCTCGTCGGTGCTGAATTCACAGCCTGGAATGAGGAGAATTTCTTCCTCCTCCGGCAGGTTTTGAAAATAGTTGTGGTCGGTCACCGCGATGGCGTCCAGACCTCTTTTTTTGGCGGCGGCGAGCAGCTCCCGGAGGGTCTGCCGTCCGTCAATAGACGCATCGGTGTGGGTATGAAGATCGGCTTTGACGTTCATGAGTTACCTCCCCGATGCAAAATGTCTTTATAGTACTCTCCTGCCGGTTTGGGGTCGGAGAAGCGGAAAAGTCCGTCTTTGACCGATGGATTGAAGAAATCCAGCACGGCGGAAAATGCAAGGCGCGGTTTGCCGGTCTTTAAATAGCCCAGCCCTGCCAGCAGGTCGGAGGGGAAGAAGGTCATTTTTTTGCCGGTGATGAAATGATTTTCCGGAAGGGTAATCGTTTGCCGGGGGTTGCCTTGGTTCCATGCGGCGGCAAACCAGGCGTAGGGCAGAGTGCTCTCCGCGACTGCGGTAAGGGGGAAGCTGCCCCAAATTCGAGGATTACATTCCAAAAGGCGGTTTTTGCCGTCGGCACCCTCTTTGAATTCGAACATGGCGAGACCGGAAAACTCCGTGGCGGCAATAAGCTTTTTTGCCTCCTCGATGGGCGGTTCGATTGCAATGCAGCAGGAGGAGGGACCGCCGGAGATGGGATATTCGCGCAGGCGGCGGTGACCGATATAGGCGAGAATCTTCCCTTTTTCAGCAATGACCGAGCAGCCGGAGCCGCCACCGGACAGATATTCCTGAATCACCGGGTTTTCGCCGCTCAGCTGCTCAAAGTGCGCCCAGGCAGACAGGGCTTCCTCTTTGGTATGGCAGATGCGATAGCGCTCCGCTGCCGAAAGACCCAGCTTTTCGCCGCAGATCGGCTTGACCACGCAGGGAGGAGCGATCGTTTCGGGGGTGTATTCCAGCGGCACCGGTACGCCGAGCCTGTCGGCTAACTGATGCAATTCGCGCTTACTATTGAAAAGGGCAATTTGCTCCGGCGTGCCGATGCAAAGCCCCGCCACTTCGGAAAAGCGGGTGGCTTGCTTTGCCAGTAGCTGCAGCGTCGCCGCGCCCACCGGCAAAAGCGCCGGTTTACAGGCATGCTCCTGCCCCAATTGCTCCGCCAGGCGGTAAAGGGCGTCTTCATAGCCTTCCGCCGGCAGGGTGAAATGCCGGGCGACATATTTCGAACGTGCGCCGGGCAGATGGGGATAAATTTCTTTTTCGCAGGTATAGATCCGGACGCCGGACTTCGCCAAAGCGCGGATCAGCGCCGGCGACATTCGATAATGCACATCGGTGATCAGAGCAACCATCCCGGCGCCCCCTTTCTTTTTAAAAATAGTTTAGGAAAGATATTTGACGGTTCGCTCGATGGCGTCCTTGGAATTCTTCCAATCTTCCTTGGCATAGCGGTAGTCGAACTTTTTACAGAACCAATCCAGATCCTCTTTGAGGGTCTCTAAATACTTTTTATTACAGCCGGTTACATCCGCGGCAAAGGCTGCCCGCTCCTTTTTTGGGAGGGTCTTTTCCGCCATCGCCAAAAGCCGGGCAGAATGGGTCTTGCAGAAGTATTCCTGCTCCCGAAGCAGTTTGCGGAAGTCCTCCTCGGCAGAGTAGAGATAGCAGATATTATCCAGCACCCGACCCATGAAAAGGCTCATCCGGCTGCAGAGGTAGCAGGTCTTGCGCGCCTCTTCGTAAGCGCCGGCGGCTTTCTTGCCGTCTCCTTTAAAGAGCTTGCCTTCCAGCTCTGCAACATGGGTGGAGAGCATCAGCGCCATGGGCAGTTTATTGCCGGAGGTGAAGAGTTTTTCCAGGTGGCTTTTGCAAAAGCCTTTCTTATTGGTCTCTTTCCGCGTGTCCGGCTCCATCATGGCGGCACCCAAGATCCGCTCGATCTCGTCCTTTTCCAGAAGATTGCGGAGGGTGCAGACGGGGCATCCGCATTTTTCGGAGAATGCTTCCTTGATTTTGATGGAATAAATTTTTTCAGCCATGGCTTTTCCTTTCTGTAACACAATACCGCCCCGTTTCATAGGATACTTTGAATAACGAAGAAGGAGGGTACGGCTCATGTGTGGTTGCTTCAACGATCTGTTTGAGAATAACGGTTGCTTGGTGCTGATCCTTATTGTTATCCTGCTCTGGTGCTGCTGCAATAACTGATCAACCCCTGCGAAAAACTCCCCCTGCCCCCGGGCAGGGGGAGTTTTTCATCATTTTATTATACTATAATTGGGAGAATAGGTCAACTGGGAAATCAAAGACCGCCGTTACCCCAATTCATTTGGGGCAACGGCGGTCTTGGGGTTTTATTTTTTGCGGTGCAGGCGTTGGGCTAAAAGGACTGCAAAGCCGGTAATCAATGCAAGGCGGAGGGTTTGGAATAGAATATTAATGATCTGAAAGAGTACGCTTTGAACCAATTCCATATGGACGGTCATGATATGGTGGGAACAGAGATTGAAGAGAATTTCCTGCACAGCGTAAAGGATGGGAAAAAGAACGGTAAAGATCAAGTGCCGTTTTACATTTTGAATAGGGAGCTTGCGCAGGCTTCGGGCGGTATAAAGGACGATGGCGATCAGTAAGATCAGCAAGATCCAGCCGGGGAGGAGATAGCGTTTCATCTGCTCGGGAATTTTGCGGAAGAGCAAAAAGGCAAAATTCCAACTCCAAGAAAAGGAAACATAAAGATAGTTTGTACCACAGTAGAACAGGGACCACCAGCATTTTAAAAGGGTGTATTTCTTACTGAACAGGCAGAACAGTCCGCAGGACAGCAGGGGCAGGGGAAGAAGAAAATAATATTCTAAATATCCGCCGTGCAAAAGTCCGTAGATCAAAGAGAGACCGCCCAGCACCAGGAGTACCGCAGAAAGAACTTTGCGCCAGGTGGGGAGTTCTTTTTGCGGTTCTGCCGGTGGAGTGGGGTCGGGGGCTTCCCCTTTGAGGAGATGGTCGGTGGTGACACCGAAGATCTCGGAGATCCGTACCGTTTTATCAAAGTCCGGCGAAGCGGTGCCGTTCTCCCAGCGCGACACCGATTGGCGGGAAACGTCTAATTGCTCCGCCAATTCTTCCTGGGATATTTTTCTTTCTTTTCTTAATTGGTATAATCGTTCACCAAAGGTCATGGTTGATCGCCTCCTTTCCTTTATTATAAAAGGATACGGCACGAAAGTCTACATCATTTCATTGGAAATTCCGCAACAGGCTGTTGCATTTTAAAAAACAACGCTGTTACCCCAATTCATTTGGGGTAACGGCGGTCTTTTGGGGTTAGTGCTTTTTAAAGATGCGACGAAATATCCATCGAATAAAATTAAAGAGCGCAGATAAAGGAACCAGTAATATTCCAATTGGATAGTATACAGCGTATTTCCGTTCAATGATGATGGTATGCTTATATTCGCCGCAACCTTCACAAAGTTCTAAATCCTTCGAAATGATATATTTTTCCGGAGGATCATTGGTTTCGTTAATTTCGTTCCAACAGTCTAAGCAAAATTCTGCCATTTAACTCTCCTTTATTTTTATTCACCAACAATCGTTGGTATATTGTGCATTTTAATTCATTATACTGAATTTGTCAAGAACAATTGTGGGTGGTTATGATGAGAGAGATTATGGCTGCGCGCTTAAAGGCGTGCCGAAAAGAATTAAAGTTGACTCAGGCGCAGGTGGCGATCTATTGCGATATTACGGAGAAAGCCTACCAGAACTATGAGCTGATGACGAGAGAACCAAAACTGGAAATTTTAATTCGCATCGCGGATTTTTACAAGGTTTCCTTGGATTATCTAACTGGAAGAACGGATGAAAAATAAAAGGACTATAAAAAACGGTTGTTTTTTATAGTCCTTTTTTCAGGGGATAGGAAAAATGTTTGGGATTAGCAAAAAGCATCATATAAAAAGAAAAAATCGCAGGTTCTGCGATTTTTTCTTCCTTTAGGGATATAAAAACTTTTATGACGCTATATTTTTCTGTGTTTCTTCTTGTTTTTTGCGTTCCGGACTTTTTTTACATCACCCTGTGTTTTTTATTCTTCGAAGAGGGTGACCTGGTCGCTGGGGAGGTCCTGCTGGCGCAGGAGGTGGCCGACGGCCGGCAGGTTCTTGGTGCGGTAGTAGGAAAGGTTGGTCAGCCCTGCTTCGGCGACGGTGGTCACCTTTTCCAGCGTATGCTTCCCCTTTTGGGTCATGACGCTGACGCCCTGGGTGGATTTCGTGGTCTTCTGCGGAATAAGCGCGGAATGAACCACCAGGCCTTTTTGATTATCGGAGATCAGCAGCAGGTCGGCATCCTCCAAAAGCTGCAGGGTGCCGATCAAGGGGGATTTATCGCTATAGGCGTTGATCAGCCGTTTACGGTTGGTGACCGTCTTATAGGAGGAGAGGGGAACCTTAGCACCCTTACCGTTCTCAAAGAAGAAGAGCATATCGCCGCTATAATCGGTGGTCACCGCCATGGCGACGACGGTTTCATCCTGCTCCATCTCCAGCTTAGCCGGGAGATAGTCACCGAGGAGGCTTGCCTTGGTATCTTCAAAATCATAGCCCTTGGCTTTATAGGCGTTCTGCTTACTGGTGAAGAAGATCAGCTCCGCCTTATTGGTGGATTCCACCGCGCAGCGGAGGCCGTCGCCGTCCTTATACTTCTGGGCGCTGTTCATTCTAAGGGAGTTGGGCTGGATCTTTTTGAAGTAGCCCTCTCTGGAGAGGAAGTAGGTAACGGGATAGTCCTCGATATGGTCGGTCTCGTCCACCTCTTCCAGCTGATCCTCATAGACCAGCTCGGTCTTACGGGGAGCGGCGTACGTCTTTTTCACCCGTTTGAGGTCGCTTTCGATGAGGCGGTTGATCTTCGTCCGGCTCTTGAGGATCGCTTCCATTTCGGCGATCTCCTTTTCCAGGTCGGTGATCTCCTCCAAGCGGTTGAGGATATACTCCTTATTCAGATAGCGCAGTTTAATATTGGCGATGTATTCCGCCTGGATCTCATCCACACCGAAGCCGATCATCAGGTTGGGAACCACCTCTTCGTCGCGCTCGGTCTCCCGGACGATCTTGATGGCCTTATCAATATCCAAGAGGATCTTTTTAAGACCCACCAAAAGATGAAGCTTTTCCTTTGCCTTTTGCAGATTGAAGTAGGTACGGCGCTTGATACATTCCGTACGGAACGCCACCCATTCCTCAATGAGTTGGCGGACACCCAGTACCTGAGGCGTGCCGGCGATGAGGACGTTGAAGTTACAGCCGAAGCTATCCTCCAGCGGAGTCATCTTAAAGAGCTTTGCCATCAGTTTTTCGGGGTCGGTGCCGCGCTTCATCTCGATGGAGATGCGCATACCGCTCTTATCTGACATATCCTTGATGTCATTGAGTTCCTTCAGTTTTCCGGCTTTATAAAGGTCGATGATCTTATCAATGATTGCCTCGACGGTGGTGGTATAGGGGATCTCGTTGATCCAGATGATGTTGCCCTCTACTTCATAGCGTGCGCGGACGCGGATGGAGCCGCGGCCGGTCTCGTAAACGTCCTTGATCTGGGACTGGTTGACCAAAAGCTTACCGCCGGTGGAAAAGTCCGGACCGGGCATGGTCTGCTCGATGGGGTGGTCGGGATTCTCCATCAGGGCGATGACGGTATCGCAGACCTCTCCCAGGTTAAAGGAGCAGATATTGGACGCCATACCGACGGCAATACCCTGGTTGGGGGTGGTCAGAATGGTGGGGAAGGAGACCGGCAAAAGGGTCGGCTCGGTGGTGGAATTATCATAGTTGGGGACGAAGTCCACCGTATCCCGGTCGATATCGCCGAACACTTCCTTACAGATGGGTGCCAGCTTGGCCTCGGTATAACGGGAGGCGGCGTATGCCATATCCCGGGAATAGACCTTACCGAAGTTACCCTTGGACTCCACGAAGGGTAGGGGCAGGGCTTCGTTACCGCGCGCAAGGCGCACCATCGTCTCATAGATGGCGCCGTCGCCATGGGGATTGAGCTTCATGGTGGCGCCCACGATATTGGCGCTCTTCACCAGCCCACCGTTCAAAAGGTTCATCTTATACATGGTATAGAGCAGTTTGCGGTGAGCGGGCTTGAGACCGTCGATCTCCGGAATGGCGCGAGAGAGGATGACGCTCATGGCGTAGGGCATATAGTTGGTCTCCAGCGTCTCCACCACGCCCATGGGAATCGGCGGCTTTTCAATATATTCTTTTTGTGTTACTTTTTTCTTCTTCATATTCTCTCCTTAGGATAAGTCTAAGTCGTCGAGATAAAGGTGACCGTTGGCGGCGATATAATCTTTTCTGCCGGCCAGGTTATCACCCAAGAGGATATCGAACATTTCTGCCGTTTCCTGCACGCCGGAGGGGGTTACCTTGATCAGCCGGCGGGTCTCGGGGTTCATGGTGGTCTGCCACATCATATCCGGTTCGTTTTCGCCAAGACCCTTGCTCCGCATGATCTTGACCTTATGACCTTCCAATTTCTGGAGGATCTCCTCTTTTTCCTTTTCGGTATAGGCAAAATAGGTATTCTTTTTGGTCTGGTCGGTGATCTCAAAGAGGGGGGATTCTGCAATATAGACATAGCCCTCCTCGATCAGCGTGGGAGTCAGGCGGTACAGCATGGTTAAAATCAGGGTGCGGATCTGGAAGCCGTCCACGTCCGCATCGGTACAGATGATGACCTTATTCCAGCGCAGGGCGGAAAGGTCGAAAGGCGGAATACCCTTGGCGGTCTTGCCGCTGATCTCCACGCCGCAGCCCAGCACCTTCAAAAGGTCGGTGATGACGTCGCTTTTGAAGATCTTTGCGTACTCAGCTTTAAGGCAGTTGAGGATCTTGCCCCGTACCGGCATGATGGCCTGGAAAAAGCTATCCCGGCCGGTCTTGCAGGAGCCCAGCGCGGAGTCACCTTCCACGATATAGATCTCCCGCTTGGAGACGTCCTTGGTCTGGCAATCCACAAATTTCTGGATGCGGTTTGCCATATCAATGGTGCCGGAGAGGGTCTTTTTAATATTGATCCGCTCTTTTTCGCTCTTTTCACGGGCGCGCTTATTGATCAGCACCTGGTTGGTGATCTTTTGCGCCTCGTTCGGATTTTCGATAAAGTAAATGCGCAGATTCTGACGGAGAAAATCGGTGGTACATTCCTGGATGAATTTATTGGTGATGCTCTTTTTGGTCTGGTTCTCATAAGAGGTGATGGTGGAGAAGCAGTTGGAGACCAGCACCAGGCAGTCCGATACGTCGTTGAAGGTGATCTTGCTCTCACCCTTATTATACTTGCCGTTATTCTTCAGGTAGGCATCGATCTCTGCGACGAACGCGATCTTAGCCGCCTTATCCGGTGCGCCGCCATGCTCCAAAAAGCTGGAGTTATGGTAGTACTCGATGAGGTTGACCCGATTGGAAAAGGCGACGCAGCAGGAAAGCTTGACCTTATATTCCGGACGATCCTCCCGATCGCGGCCCATCCGCTCGTCCTGCCAGAAGACCGGCTGGGAAAGAGCGTCTTCTCCCAAAAGCTCCCGGGTATAGTCTAAGATACCCTCTTTATAGCAATATTCCTTGGTCTCAAAGCCCTTCTCGGCTTCGTTTTTAAAGATAAAGGTCAGCCCGGCATTGACCACCGCCTGCTTTTGCAGGATGTCCTCATAATAAGCAGCATCTACTGCGATGTCGGTGAAGACCTCCCGATCCGGCTTCCAATGGATCACCGTACCGGTGCGTTTGCCTGCAAAGGGCTCTTCTGCAAGGCCGCCGATATTGAAGCCCTTTTCAAAATGGAGGGTATACTTTTTGCCGTCCCGATAGACCTCGACGTCCATATATTCCGAGGCGAACTGGGTGGCGCAGGCGCCAAGGCCGTTCAGACCGAGGGAATATTCATAGTTCTGACCCTGGTTGGTATTATATTTACCGCCGGCGTAAAGCTCGCAGAAGATCAGCTCCCAGTTATAGCGATCCTCACGCTGGTTATATCCCACCGGCATGCCCCGCCCGAAGTCCTCCACCGTGACCGATTGATCCTGATGACGGGTGACGACGATCTTATTGCCGTGACCCTCACGCGCCTCGTCGATGGAGTTGGAAAGGATCTCGAAAATGGCATGCTGGCAACCGTCCAGACCGTCGGAACCGAAGATGACGCCCGGCCGCAGTCGGACTTTATCCGGCCCTTTTAATTGGACGATACTTTCGTCGTTATATTCGTTCTTTCTGGCCATAAAACCCTCCGAATTATTTTTTAAACATTACAACTTTATATTATACTTAAAAATAAAAAACTTGTCAATTATGGACTTTCTTTTTCGATTATAGTATAATGAAACTTAGATTTGCGTTCGATTGTTTTTCGCTTTTTTGACACTCAAAAGATTTTAAAATAACCCTTGCATTTTCGGTGAAAATAAGGTAAAATGTTAAATTAAATAAATAATATTTCAAGTAAGGAGATGGATGTATGAATTACGCAGATAAAGTACTGAAAGAGGCATTGACTTTTGACGACGTTTTGCTGGTTCCTGCTAAGAGTGAGGTGCTGCCCAATATGGTCAAGCTCAACACACGGCTTACCAATAAGATCAAGCTGAACGTCCCGCTCATGAGTGCTGCAATGGATACCGTTACCGAGAGCAAGATGGCGATCGCCATGGCGCGTGAGGGCGGTATCGGTGTTATTCACAAGAATATGCCCATCGCGCAGCAGGCTGAAGAGGTTCAGCGCGTTAAAAGAAGCGAAAACGGCGTCATCAACGATCCGTTCTTCCTTTCTCCTGATAACTTTGTCTACGAGGCGGATGCCTTGATGGGCAAGTATAAAATCTCCGGTGTACCCATCTGCGAGAACGATGAGCTGGTGGGTATCATCACCAACCGCGATATGCGGTTTATGACCGATTTCAACGTCAAGATCTCTACCGTCATGACTCCGAAGGAAAAATTGATCACTGCGCCCCGCGGTACCACTCTGGAGCAGGCGAAGGCGATCCTCCAGCAGCATCGCGTGGAGAAGCTGCCTTTGGTGGACGAGAACGGGAAGCTTGCCGGTCTTATCACCATCAAGGATATTGAAAAGAGCGCGCAGTACCCCAATTCTGCCCGTGACGAGCAGGGGCGTCTGCTTTGCGCAGCTGCCATCGGTATCACCAACGACGTCCTGGATCGTGCCGGCGCTTTGATCGATGCCGGCGTGGACGTGCTGGTACTGGATTCTGCGCACGGTCATTCTGCCAATATTATGAAGACCATCAAGCTGGTCAAGGAAAACTTCCCCGGCATCCAGCTGATCGCCGGTAACATCGCCACCGCTGAGGCGGCTGAGGATCTGATTGATGCAGGCGCTGACGCCGTTAAGGTGGGTATCGGTCCCGGCTCTATCTGCACCACCCGTGTGGTCTCCGGTATCGGTGTGCCCCAGCTGACGGCTGTTATGGACGTGGCTGAGGTTTGTACCCGCCGCAATATCCCCTTGATCGCCGATGGCGGTATTAAGTTCTCCGGCGATATCGTGAAAGCCATCGCCGCCGGTGCGGACGTCATCATGATCGGTTCGCTCCTGGCAGGCTGCGAGGAAAGCCCCGGCGAAGAAGAGCTCTATCAGGGCCGCCGCTTCAAGACCTATCGCGGCATGGGCTCCATGGCTGCCATGGCTAAGGGCTCTGCAGACCGTTATTTCCAGACCGGCACCAAGAAATTGGTTCCCGAGGGCGTCGAGGGTCGCGTACCCTTTAAGGGCGCTATGGGCGATACCGTCTTCCAGCTGATGGGCGGTTTGCGCTCCGGTATGGGCTACTGCGGTACCGAAACCATCGAGGAACTCAAAAAGAACGGCAAGTTTGTGAAGATCACCGGCGCCGGTCTCAAGGAGAGCCATCCTCACGATATTCATATTACCAAGGAAGCTCCTAACTATACTTCCGATGCGAAATGAGGAATTTGCTGAATGAAAGATCAGGCATTAATTGACCATCTTTCCGCCCTTTCCCGTCTTTCTTTTGACGGAGAGGCCAAGGATAAGATGGCCACAGATATGGAAAGCATCATGAAACTGATGGATACCATTACCGAGGTGGAGATCTCCGAGGAGGAGTATCCCCTTACCGCCGAGGGCGGCATGGAGCTCCTCCGCGAGGATGAACTCCGGGCGTCGATGCCGGTGGAGGATGCTTTGGCCAATGCAAAGGGCAAGCTGTACCACTTTATTGCCGTGCAGAAACTGATGGATTGAGAGGTACGGAAGCGATGAATTTGCATTTAAAATCAATTAAAGAGCTGCGTGCGCTTCTGGATGGCGGCGATATCACCGCCCAGGAGCTGACCCAGTATTATCTCGATCGGATCGAAAAGCTGGATCCTACCATTCACGCCTATATCACCGTCAATGAAAAGGCAATGGAGCAGGCGGAGGCGGCGCAGAAGATGATCGAGGCAGGGACTGCCGGTCCCTTGACCGGTATCGTCCTGGGTATTAAAGATAACATCTGCACCAAGGAGCTGCGCACCACCTGCGCCTCCAAGATGCTGGAGGATTTTATCCCCAAATATCACGCTACCGTGGCTGAAAAATTAGAGGCACAGGGCGCCATCTTTATCGGTAAGCTCAACATGGACGAGTTTGCTATGGGGGCATCTACCACCACCTCTTATTTCGGCATCACCCGAAATCCCTACGACACCGATCGCGTTCCCGGCGGTTCCTCCGGCGGAAGTGCCGCGGCGGTGGCAGCCGGACTTTGCGTGGCATCTCTGGGCAGTGATACCGGCGGTTCCATCCGTCAGCCTGCCGCATTCTGCGGCGTGACGGGCATCAAGCCTACCTATGGGAAGGTTTCCCGTTCCGGTCTGGTGGCCTTTGCCTCCTCTCTGGATCAGATCGGCCCCATCGGCAAGAGTGCCCGGGATTGCGCCATCCTTTTGGATGCCATCTCCGGCGAGGATGCCATGGATATGACCTCCCGCCCCTCTGAGTCGGTGGCGGAAATGCTGGGCGAGTCCATTGAGGGTAAGGTCATCGGCGTGCCCAAGGAATATTTTGGCGACGGTCTCAATCCCGAGGTGAAGGCGGCCGTTGAAAATGCCATCAAAGAGTATGAGGCCATGGGCTGCATCATCAAGGAGGTTTCCATGCCTTCTCTCCAGTATGCCATCCCGGCTTACTATCTCATTTCTTCCGCGGAGGCGTCCTCCAATCTGGCACGGTACGACGGCGTTCGCTACGGTCATCTGAGCAAGGCCGGCGAGTCCTTCGACGAGCGGCTGATCGCCACCCGGAACGAGGGCTTTGGCGAGGAGGTCAAGCGTCGGATCCTTTTGGGTACCTACGCCCTTTCCAGCGGCTACTTTGATGCCTATTACAAGAAGGCAAATCTGCTTCGCCGCCGGATCCGCAAGGAATACGAGGAGATCTTCAAGACCTGCGATTGCATTATTACACCCACTGCGCCGGACGTGGCATTTAAGTTTGGCGCAAAGGGTGCGGACCCTGCCGAGATGTATCTGGCGGATATCTATACCGTTACTGTGAACATTGCAGGGCTGCCGGCTGTCAACACCACCTGCGGTTATACCGCCGAGGGGATGCCCATCGGTATGAGTATCGTCGGCAAGGCTTTTGCGGATGGGGAGATCCTCAATATGGCAGATGCCTTTGAGAAAAAATTCAACTATATTCTCAATGATTTCTGCTTGTAATCTCGCGACCGTTGTGTTAAAATAGAATAAAGTATGGAAATGCAGGGCTTGCCCTGCATTTCCATGCATCCCTTGAGGGGTTGCTTTTGTAAGGCGGTATCCCGGATGTTGAAAAGATGGGTGCGGCGCAATGGGCGTACCGTGAACCATGTCAGGCGGGGAACCGAGCAGCATTAAGCGGAGCTTCGTCTATGTGTGCCGAATACCTGTTTTGAGTCCGGTGTACCGTCTTACAAAGGTAATCCCTTATTTTATTGCTGATTTGAGGAAAAAGAATGTATCAAGCTCTTTATCGTAAATACCGCCCCCTGACCTTTTCGGACGTGGTGGGGCAGGAGCATATCGTCAAGACCCTTCGGGCGCAGATCGCTGATGGGAACATTTCTCACGCTTATCTTTTCTGCGGAACGCGGGGAACCGGAAAGACCAGCTGCGCGAAGATTTTGGCGCGGGCGGTCAACTGCAGTTCTTCGTCCAATGGCGATCCCTGCAACGATTGTCCGCAGTGCCGCGGTATTCTCAACGAGTCCACCATGGACGTGGTGGAGATCGACGCCGCCACCAATACCGGCGTCGGTGACGTGCGCGAGCTGCGTGAGGAGCTGATCTATGCGCCGGCTTCGGTCAAGTATCGGGTCTATATCATCGACGAGGTGCATATGCTGAGTAATCAGGCCTTCAATGCCCTCTTAAAGACCCTGGAAGAGCCGCCGGAGCACGTCATCTTCGTCCTGGCGACGACGGAAATTCATAAAATCCCTGCCACCATCCTTTCCCGATGCCAACGCTTTGATTTTAAGCGTTTGACCCCCGAACTGATCGCCGGCAGGTTGACCTACGTGGCGGAGCAGGAAGGCTTCCAATTGGAGCCGGATGCGGCGTCCTTGCTGGCGCGCCTGGCAGACGGTGCCATGAGAGACGGGCTTTCCCTTTTGGACCGTTGCCGGGACGGCAACGAGACGGTCACCCTTGCGCGGGTGGAGCAGATCGTGGGCGTTTGCGGCAGCGAGCAATTGATGGATGCGGTGAAGCTGGCTTGGAAACGGGATGCTTCCGGTCTTTTGAAGTTTTATAAAAACGCCCGGGAGCGTTACGCAGGTCCGGCGCAGCTTTTTGCCGATCTTTCGGCACTGTTGAGAGATCTTTTGATCTGCAGCGTCAGTGAAAATCCTGGTGAATTGATCGAATGTGATGCCAAGGAACTGCAGCAGAAGATCACCCTTTCACGCGAATTGCCGACGGCGGTGATCATGCGGATGATGCGTACCCTGCAGACCGGCATCTGGGAGCTCTCTCGCACGGCGGATAAAAGCCTTTTGGCGGAGATGACGCTGATCTCTCTTTGCCGGGAAGAGCTGGGCGAGGATATTGCCTCCCTTTCCGCCCGGATCGCGCGGTTGGAGCGCGGCGTGCCGATGGCGGCAGCCCCGGCACCGGTGCAGGAGATGGTACCTCCTCCGGCACAGGAGGAAGCACCCACGCCGGCCGCACCGGCGGTAACGGCGGAGTCGGTGGGCGATATGCTGTCCGGTGATTGCCCCTTTTGGGAGACCATGAAAGAAATTCTCCAGGATACGGGACACGCCAATATGTTGGGCTTTCTTTTGGACGTGACCCCGGGGATACAGGGAAATCAGCTGATCCTCAGCTCGGAGCAGGAATTCTGCCTGCAATATCTGGGGACACCGGAGAATAAAGCGGTGCTGGCCGATGCGGCGCAGCGCGCAGGGGGAATGCCCTATCAGATCGTTATGAAATCGGCGGCCGCCACCTTGGAAAAGGACGATCCGCTGAATGATATTTTAAAGGAGTTAGAATAATGAAAGCAAGATTACCCGAAGGATATAATATGAAGCGCGGCGATATGATGCGCCAGGTCCAGAAGATGCAGGAGGATATGCAGAACGCTCAGGCGGAAGTAGAATCCACCGTCTTTGAGGCTGCCGCAGGCGGCGGTGCCGTGACGGCGAAGGTCAACGGTAAAAAGGAGCTTCTGGAAGTCAAGATCAAGCCGGAGGTCGTCGATCCCGATGACGTGGAGATGCTGGAGGATCTTTTGGTGGCGGCTGTCAACGAGTGCATGAAGCAGGCAGATGCCGCTATGGAGAGCAAGATGGGCGCTGTCACCGGCGGGCTCAATCTGCCCGGTCTCTTTTAATCGCTATGCCCAATATTGCCCAGTTAAATAAATTGATCGAGCAGTTCGGTAAGCTGCCCGGCGTTGGCGCTAAGACGGCGCAGAAGATGGCCTATTTCATCCTGGCGCAGGGAGACAACGTTGTGAAAGAGTTTGCCGATACCTTGCTGGCATCTAAAAATCTCATTCATTGCTGTCCGCGGTGCCAAAACCTGACCGATCGGGAGCTTTGCCCCATCTGTGCAGACACCAATCGGCAGCCCTCTATCTGCGTGGTGGAGAAGCCGGAGGACGTGGAGGCGATGGAACGCACCCGGACCTTCCACGGCACCTACCACGTCCTGCACGGGCTGATCTCGCCGGTCAACGGCATTGGTGCAGACCAGCTGAAGGTACGGGAACTGATGCATCGGGTGGCGGAGGAGCCGGTGGAGGAGATCATCCTCGCTACCTCTCCCAACGTGGAGGGGCAGGCCACCGCCCTTTATCTCAATAAACTACTCAAGCCCTTTGAGGTTAAGGTGACCGGTCTGGCACTGGGAATCCCGGTGGGGGGAACCTTGGAGTATGCCGACAGTCTGACTTTGACCCGGGCGATGGAGAACAGGAGGTCTTTTGAATGAATACCTATCAACCCCGGGGGACCTGCTCCCGGATGATCCGCTTTGACGTGACCGAGGACGGTACCCTTCATGACGTCCGGTTTGAGGGTGGCTGCAACGGAAATCTGCAGGGAATCGCCGCTCTGGTAGAAGGCATGGAGGTGCAGGATGCCATTGATCGGCTTGCCGGCATCCAATGCGGCTTTAAAGGAACGTCCTGCCCCGATCAACTGGCGCAGGCACTTATAGAATATCAGGAGGAGCATTGACATGAAATACATGAAAGAGTATGAACGCTGGTTATCCTACTATGAACTGGACGGCCGCCTGAAGGCCGACCTGATCGCCATCCACGGCAATGATGACGAGATCAAATCCCGTTTTGCTTGCGACCTGGCTTTTGGTACTGCCGGATTGCGCGGACTGATGGGTGCCGGTACCAATCGGATGAATATTTATACTGTCCGCCGGGCTTCCTGCGGCTTTGGTAATTATATCGTATCTTTGGGCGAGGAGGCCATGCGCCGCGGTATCGTCATCGCCTATGATTGCCGCAATAACGGCAAGCGATTTGCGATGGAGACGGCGCTGACTATGTGTGCCCTGGGTGTTCACGTTCGGATCTTCGAGTCCTTGCGTCCTACCCCGGAGCTGAGCTTTGCCATCCGCGATTTCGGCGCCATCGGCGGTGTCAACATCACCGCTTCCCATAATCCTAAGGAATATAACGGCTACAAGGCTTACTTTGAGGACGGTGCGCAGATCTCCGGCGAGCAGGCAGATTATATCCTCAAGCAGATGCAGAGCGTCGATCCCCTCAGCGTAAAGACGATCTCTGAGGAGGAGGCGCTGGCAAAGGGACTTTTGGAGTATATCGGCCAGGTGACGGATAAGCGGTATCTTTCCCGCGTTTTGGCAGAGAAGCTGCCTCTTGGAGAGCTGAAGCCGGAGGCAAAAGAGCTTTCGATTGTCTATACCCCCTTCCACGGTGCCGGCTATAAGCTGGTTCCGGAGATCTTTAAGGCGTTGGGTGCCAACGTCTACTACGTGGAAGAGCAGATGGTGCCGGATGGCGATTTCCCCACGGTGGCTTATCCCAATCCGGAAGAAAAAGACGGCTTTAAGCTGGGTCTGGAGCTGGCTAAAAAGGTGGGCGCAGATCTGGTGATCGCTACCGACCCGGATGCGGATCGCGTGGGCGTCGCGGCGCTGGCCGGCGACCAGGTGACCCTCTTTACCGGCAACCAGATGGCTGCCCTTTTGATCGACTTTATTATCCAGGTCCAGAAGGAAAGCGGCACTATGCCGAAAAATCCTGCGGTGGTCTCCACCATCGTTTCCTCCAAGATGCCGGCTAAGATCTGCGCCGACAACGGCGTGGCGTACTTTGAGGTACTGACCGGCTTTAAGTATATCGGCGAGATGATCGAGCGCTTTAAGGCGGAGGGCTCCCATAATTTCATTCTGGGCTTTGAGGAGAGCTACGGCTATCTGAAGGGTGATTATGCACGGGATAAGGACTCCTTAGTGGCGTCCATGCTTATTGCGCAGATGGCGATGTATTATAAAAATAAGAATAAAAACCTGGTGCAGGCGATGGAAATTCTCTTTAAGAAGTACGGCTATTTTGAAGAGAAGACCACCAGCTTTACCATCCAGGCGGTCATTCCTCAGCAGAGAATGGACGAGATCATGAAGGGGCTTCGGAGCAACGTGCCTACCTCTATCGAGGGGAAAAAGGTGGTGGAGTTCCGGGATTATAAGAACCACGTGATCAAGGATCTTCTCACCGGCAAGGAAAGCGTTACCACCCTGCCTACCGCAGACGTGCTTTATTATATCTTTGAGGACGGTACTCACGCGGTGGTTCGCCCCTCCGGTACCGAGCCGAAGGTCAAGGTCTATATCCTGACCTCCGGTGAAAATCGCTTTGATTGCCATAATAAAGTGGAAACCTACAGTGAGATCTTCGGTAATCTTTTGAAATAAGGGATTGACCCTAAAAGAAGGGAGTCATAACCTCCGGCTATGCCGGAGGCTTGAGTAAGCCACAGAAGGGTTAAATATAGGTACTACCCCTAAAGGGGCGCCGAAAAGTCTGCTAACTGCATTGTACTTTCGGGCAACCCCTAAAGGGGTAGTTTCTTTATGCCTTTTGGTTTGTCCTACTCTTTTTATATAACGATACTTGACCTTTTGCAAAATATTGGTTACAATATAATGTGAAATTTATTAGCGGAGGAAGTCCATGCTTGAGTTAAAAAACGTTTCCTATGTCGTCGATAGCGAAGAGGGCAGAAAGGAAATTTTAAAAGATATCAATCTGACTATTGATGAGCGGTTTGTCGCCATCACCGGCCCCAACGGCGGCGGCAAGTCTACTTTGGCAAAATTAATTGCCGGTATCTATCAGCCCACCACCGGTCAGATCTTACTGAATGGGGAGGATATTACCGATCTTTCCATCACCGACCGTGCTAAAAAAGGTATCAGCTTTGCATTCCAGCAGCCGGTTCGTTTCAAGGGGATCACCGTCAAGGATCTCATTACTCTGGCGGCAGGCCGCCCCATCGGCATGAGCGAGGCTTGCAATTATCTTTCCGAGGTGGGACTTTGCGCCCGGGATTATATCAACCGTGAGATCAACGCCAGTCTTTCCGGCGGTGAGGTCAAGCGGATCGAGATCGCGACGGTTCTGGCGCGCGGTACTGAGATCTCCGTCTTTGACGAGCCGGAGGCAGGGATCGACCTTTGGAGCTTCTCCAATCTCATTCAGGTCTTTGAAAAAATGCATGAGAAGATGGGCGGCTCCATCATTATCATTTCCCATCAGGAGCGCATCCTCAATATTGCGGATAAGATCGTGGTGATCGCGGACGGCACCGTTCGAACCACCGGCGAGAAGGATGCCATTCTGCCGGAGCTGCTGAGCGCCAGCAGTCCTTGCAAGGTACTGACGGACAAGCTTTAATAAACGGAGAAGAATAAAATGGATCAAATTCAAAAGACATTACTGGAGCAGGTGGCGGATCTTCACGAGGTCCCTGCCGGTGCTTATAATATTCGGGCAAACGGCGCATCTGCCGGCCGGAATACGACGGCGAATATTGACATCGTCACCAAGGATGATTGCGACGGCATTGATATTATTATCAAGCCCTTTACCAAGAACGAGAGTATGCATATCCCCGTCATCCTCAGCGAGAGCGGCGTGCAGGATATGGTATATAATGATTTTTATATCGGCGAGGGGGCGGAGGTCACCATCGTAGCCGGATGCGGTATCCATAATGCCGGGGACAAAGAATCCCGTCATGACGGCATTCATACCTTCCACGTGGGCAAAAATGCGAAGGTCAAGTACGTGGAGAAGCACTACGGTCAGGGCGACGGAAACGGCAAGAATATCATGAACCCCACCACCGTCGTGGAGGTGGAAGACGGCGGTTATTTAGAGATGGAGACCGTCCAGATCAAGGGCGTGGACTCCACCAAGCGCGTTACCACCGCAAAATTGGGTGCTGAGGCGACCCTCATCGTGCATGAGAAGATCATGACCCATGGGGAACAGCTGGCAGAGACCGACTTTACCATTGATATGGACGGCGAGGGCTGCCATACCAATCTGGTCTCCCGGTCGGTAGCAAAAGGAAATTCCAAGCAGATCTTCCGCTCCAATATCCGTGGAAATAACCGCTGTACCGGTCACTCCGAGTGTGATGCCATTATCATGGATAACGCCGTGGTTGCGGCCATTCCCGAAGTGGTGGCGGCGCATTTGGACGCCAGCCTCATTCACGAGGCCGCCATCGGTAAGATCGCCGGCGAGCAGCTCATTAAACTGATGACCCTGGGTCTTACCGAGCAAGAGGCCGAGGAGCAGATCGTCAATGGGTTCCTGAAATGATCGAGACCACCCTTTGCTATCTGGAAAAAGACGGTGCTTATCTGATGCTCCACCGCATCAAAAAGGAAAAGGACGTCAATAAGGATAAATGGATCGGCGTGGGCGGTAAGCTGGAGCCGGGAGAAAGCCCGGAGCAGTGCGCCCGGCGGGAGATCCTGGAGGAAACCGGACTTACGGCGAAAAAACTGGAATACCGGGGGATCGTGGATTTCCGATGCACCGGTTGGCCGGAGGAGCGGATGCACCTCTATTGGACGGACATTTTTAGCGGTACCCTCAAGGACTGCGACGAGGGGACGCTGGAATGGGTGCCGAAAGGCAAAATGGATAGCCTTCCTCAATGGGAGGGGGATCGGATCTTTCTTCGCCTTTTGGAGGAAAATGCACCCTTTTTCCATCTGGATCTTACCTATGAGGGAGATCGGTTGATCTCTGCTGTTTTGGACGGAAAAAGAATATAAGCGAGATGCTATGCATCTCGCTTTTTCAATATTTCTTTGATGAAGGCGGCGACGCTGGGGACGCTTTTGCCGACTTTTTGGATGGTCTCCGGATTGCCGGTTTCGATGACTGCGCCACGGTAGGCGAGGAGCATCGGCAGGTCGTTGCCGTTATCCCCGACGGTATAGCAGTTTTCGGGCAGGATGCCGAATTGCTCGGCGGCTTTTTCCACGCCGGTGGCTTTATCAATGCCGCGGACGGTGCAGTCGATATAAGTGCCGTTAATATGGGCGGTGACGTTTGGAAAGGTCTTATTGACCCATCCGGCAAAATCCGCCGCCACTTCCGGCCGACCTTTATAGTTGGAACCGAATTGGGTGAATTCCGTTACGGCTTTCGCCTGCTCCCAGGTGATATTGGTACGCTCCGGCTGGATGGTGGACCAGATCAGCGGTTCGCCGTGCTTTCCGTGCAGGTGAAAGCCGGTACACTCCCATTCCTGCGCCCGTTCCAGCAGGGCTTGCAGATGCTCCGCCGGAAAGAAATACTGAAAGAGGAGGTTTCCGCTCATATCGGTGGCAGAACCGCCGTTTCCGGTGATCAAGAGATCGGGGGAAATTCCCCATTTTTTCATCTCTTCGACCCCAGCCTGAGGGCATCTTCCGCTGCAAAGGCAAAAGATATGTCCTTGATCTTGCCATTCCTTGATGGCAAGCCGATCCTCCTCGCTGACCTGCTTTTTGCGCAGGAGGGTGCCGTCAAAATCGCTTGCTAACAGATACTTCATTGTTTTCTCCTAAAAAAAGCGGTGCATTGCACCGCTTTTTAGATTTATATGTCGTTGCGGATCAGATCGTCCAGGCTCTCTCTTTGGACCACAATGCGGCTTTCGCCGTCTTTCAGCATGACGATGGGCAGACGGGGGATCCGGTTATAATTGGACGCCATGGAATAGTTATAGGCGCCGGTTGTCAAGACGGCCAGGACGTCGCCTCTGGAAATAGAGGAGGGGAGCAGTACGTTTTCCTGAATAATATCGCCGCTCTCACAGCAACGTCCTACGACGGAGCAGGGAAAATCCTTTTCCTCGTCCAGCTTCTCTGCTGCTAAAATGGTATAGTCGGCACCGTAGAGGGCGAAGCGCGGATTATCGCTCATGCCGCCGTCTACCGACACATAGTTTTTATAGCCGGGGATCTTTTTGATGGTGCCCACGGTATAGAGGGTCAGACCGGCATCTGCCACGATGCTTCTGCCCGGCTCCAGCCGCATGGCAGGCAGAGGAAGCGCCAAGGCGGCGCATTTGGCTTTGACTGCCGCTGCCACATCGCGGATGTTTGCGGCAATATCGAGGGTGGGGTCGCTTTCCAGATAGCGCACTCCATAGCCGCCGCCCAAGTCCAACTGACGGGCGGTATAGCCGTATTTTGCGCGAATTTTAGCAATATAGTCCAGCATGATCTCGGCCGATCGGAGAAAGGTATCGGAATCGAAGACCTGAGAGCCGACGTGGCAATGGAAGCCTGCCAGGTCGATATGGGTCAGCTCCAGCGCCAATTTGGTGATCGCCTCTGCCTGACCGGTTTCGATGGCGGAGCCGAACTTGGAGTCCACCTTGCCGGTATTGATGGCTTCGTAGGTATGGGTATCGATGCCGGGGGTCAGCCGCAGAAGAACCTGCTGCAAGACGCCCCTTTGACCGGCGATGCGGTCGATGGTCAGGAGTTCTTCTTCGTTATCGATAACAAAGTATCCCACGCCGTGCGCGATTGCAAAGTCGATGTCTTCATCGGTTTTGTTGTTGCTATGGAAATAGGCGTTCTCCAGGGGAAAGTCGGCCTTGAAAGCCGTATAGATCTCGCCCATGGAAACGACGTCGATGCCAAGATGCTCCTCACCGACGATGCGGTAGATCTCCTTGAAGGATGCCGCTTTACTGGCATAGAGAGGGAGAGCCTCCTTGCCAAAGGCCTCCTGCATCGCGTTATAATAGATTTTACAGTTTTCTCGGATCCGATCCTCGTCCATTAAATAGAGAGGGGAGCCGTACTGCCGCAGCAGCGCCGCGGCATCCTGGCCGGCAAAGAGCAGGCGCCCATTGGCAGCGGAAAGATTTTTGCAGATCATTCGTTTGTTCCTTTAGGTGCAAATTCTTGATAGAGGGTGCGGAGGGCGGTCAATAGATCCTTATCCGCGATGCCGACGATGATATTCAGCTCGCTGGAGCCCTGGTCGATCATGCGGATATTAATATTCTCCCGGGCGAGAGCGGCAAATACGCGCGCGGCCACGCCGGGGGAGCTGACCATATTACGCCCAACCACCGCCAGTAACGCTAAGTTATCGTATACCCGGATGGTATCGGGGCAGACGGTGCGTTTGAGATCGGATACCACTACGTCCAGCTTGCCCTCCAGGGCGGCGGTGCTGACCACCACCGTGATGGTATCAATGCCGGAGGGGAGATGCTCAAAGCTGATGCCGCGCCGCTCTAAGGTCTCCAAAACCCGGCGGCCATAGCCCAGCTCGGTGTTCATCATATCCTTTTCGATAAAGATGGCGGTGAAGCCGGGCTTTCCGGCAATGCCGGTCACCAGGCGGTGCTCACTCTTTTCATCGGTATGAGGGACGATCATTGTACCGGCGTCTTCCGGATGGTTGGTATTACGGATATTGATGGGAATACCGCTCCGACGGACAGGGAAGATCGCATCCTCATGCAGGACGGTAGCGCCCATATAAGAAAGCTCGCGCAGCTCCCGATAAGTAATCAGATCAATGGGGGCTGGATTCTCGATGATCCGGGGATCTGCCATCAGCATACCGGAAACATCCGTCCAGTTCTCATAAAGATCTGCGTCCACCGCTTCTGCCACGATGGAACCACTGATGTCCGAACCGCCCCGGGAAAAGGTCCTGATCTCACCGCCGGGAAGAACGCCATAGAAGCCGGGAATAACGGCGCGGGGCATCATCGCCAGGCGGTTTTCAATGACGGTATTGGTCTTCTTACTGTCCAACTTTCCGTCTGCGGTAAAGAAGATACATTCCTCCGCATCCAGGAAGGGGACGTCGAGGAAGTTTGCCAGGATCATGGAATTGAAATACTCGCCGCGGCTGGCAACATAGTCTACGCTGACGCCGTTTATGATTGCCTTTTTGACGGTTTCCAGCTCTTCCTCGATGGAGAGGGAGAGACCCAAATCCTTGATGATACCCTGGAAGCGGTCTGCGATGCGCTGGAAGGTATCCTCAAAGGGGTTCCGCTCTTGATTCAGGGCATGACAACGCAGCAAAAGGTCGGTGATCTTTTCATCTTCATAAAAACGCTTGCCGGGCGCTGAGGCTACGACGTAGCGGCGCTCCGGCTCTGCTTCAACGATGGCTTTGACCTTGCGGAACTGCTCTGCGTCCGCAAGGGAACTGCCACCAAATTTCAGTACTTTAATCATAAATCTCTTTTTTCCAATCTAAAACTTGATCATATCTTGCATATTATAGAGGCCGGCAGGCTGATTTACAAGGAATTCTGCCGCCGCCATGGCACCTTCGGCAAAAAGCGCCCGGCTATGGGCTTCATGCTTCAGGGTGATGGTCTCGGCATTCGTGGAGACCTGCACCTCATGAATGCCGACGATATTACCCCGGCGGATGGCGTGGATGCCGATCTCCTCCGACGTCCGTTTGCCGTGACCTCTCCGCCCGACCAGCTCGCAAGCCGCCTTACGCACCTCTTTGATGGCGTTTGCAATGAGGATGGCGGTGCCGCTGGGAGCGTCTAATTTTCGGTTATGATGGGTCTCGACGATCTCAATGTCTGCATCGGGATAGACGGACGCGGTCTTTTTGGCAAGCTCTGCTAAAAGCGCCACGCCCATCGACATATTATAAGAGAAAAAGATAGGGATTTCTTTGGCGGCTTCCTTGATGAGAGCAAGCTCTTTGTCGGTATGCCCGGTGGTCGCCAGTACCACCGGAAGCTTCGCTTTACAAGCGGCGCTTAATAATGCTTTGGTGGCTGCATGGTGAGAAAAGTCGATGATACAGTCGGCACCGGCAGGAACCTGCTCGATTTTTTCAAAGCAGGGAAATCCGCTATCGTTACCGCCGAGATCAACGCCGGCGTGCAGCTCTGCACCGCGGCAGGCGGCTTCCGTCAGCTTGGCGACCTCACGCCCCATAAAGCCGTTGAATCCGTTGATGATGATCTTCATACGTTCAGACCCTCGGCGCGCATCAGCTTCAGCATTCTCTCTTCATTGGCAGGCTCCATCGGCGTCAGGGGCAGGCGGAGATAATTCTCACCAAAGCCCAACGCTGCTGTGGCAGCCTTGACCGGAATGGGGTTGACTTCGCAGAAGAGCGCGTGAACCATGGGAAGGAAGTGCAGCTGCAGATCCCGGCTTCCCTCAATATCACCGGCGAAGAATTTATTGCAGATGGCGACGGTTTCCTTGGGGAAGACATTGGAAAGCACCGAAATGACACCGATGCCGCCCAGCGCCATGATGGGGACGATCTGATCGTCGTTGCCGGAATAGATGTCCATCTTACCCTTGACCAGCATGGCGGTATCCGCAATCTGGGAAATATCACCGCTGGCGGCCTTAAGACCCACGATATTGGGATGCTCCGCCAGCTTTGCGGCAGTGGCAGGCTGAATATTGCAGCCGGTCCGAGAAGGAACGTTATAGAGAATAATGGGCTTGTCCACCGCGTCAGCAACGGCTGTATAGGAGGCAAGCAGACCGCCCTGAGTCGCTTTATTATAGTACGGGGTGACCATCAAAAGACCGTCTACGCCGGCGGAACAAGCGAATTTACTCAGTTCGATGGCGTAGGAAGTATCGTTGGAGCCGGTACCGGCAATGACCGGAATTCTGCCGTCTACGGTACGGACGGTGAATTCCAGAAGTTCCCGGTGCTCCTTATCGCTTAAGGTAGAGCCTTCGCCGGTGGTGCCGGCGGCGATAATGGCGTTGACGCCGTTTTCAATCTGCCAGTTGAGCAGGCGACCGTAGCTTTCATAGTCTACGCCCATTTTGTTCATCGGGGTGACGATTGCAGTGCCGACGCCCTTAAAAATCGGATTGGTCATTTTCATTTCCTCCTAAAAAACCAAAAAAAGATAGTTGCGTCCGGCAACTATCCCTGAAAAAGCAAAGCTTCTGGCAGGGATTCCCCACCAACATCAAATACATTATCATATATCAATTAAAATGTCAATAGTTCGTACTATATAAATATTTGATAATTTTAATATTTTTCAAATCGGGGCGGGATGCCGTTCTATTTTTTGATTATTTCTTTGACGGTCAGGCGGCTTTCTGCGACGGAAAAACGAACCTCCAGTCCGCCGAATTCCATGCCGTAGATCCGTTGAGGATCCTTGGCATAGCCGGGGCGCGGATCCTGCGCCAAAACTGCTAAGAGAGCCGGACGTTTTTCCACCGGAACGACCTCTAAAAGATCATCCGGGCAGTTCACCTTTACCGTCCCCTCGCCGGGACCATAGGCAAAGCCGCCCCGTGCCTCGGGATGGGCGTCCGTATAGGGGAGATAGGGTTTGATATCAAAGATGGGTGTTCCGTCTAAAAGATCGGCGCCCGATACCGTCAGCACCGGTCCGTCCGGGGTATGAAGGTCGATCTTTTCGATCTTTACCGAGGAAAGACCCAGAGAATTGGGACGATAGGGGGAGCGGGTGGCGAAAACGCCCATCCGGGTATTACCGCCCAGCCGCGGCGGTCGAACGGTGGGAGACCAGTCCTCCTGCTGCGCTTCGGAAAATTCCCAGATCAGCCAAAGATGGGAGTAGCCTTCCAAACCTCGAAAAGCTTCGGGGTTGCGGTACTCCGGCGTAAAGACGATCTGCGCCGTTGCTTCCTCTACCAGTCCGCTTTGACGAGGAATGCCGAATTTGGCAGTAAAGTCGTTATGGATATGGGCAATGATTTTAAGTTCCATGAGCATACACCTCGCTTTTATTTTAGCAGATATCTTCTTGCTTTGCAAACATTAAAAAAACTTAAGCGTGAATTAAAAAATATTAAGATGACTTTTACGACGCGAAGGGGATAGAATAAAGAAAGAAAGGAGTTTGCCATGACCAGAATTAAACTCAAGGATCGGCGTCTGCCGGATTATACCAGGGGAGAAGAACTTTTTAACATGATCTCCCATATTGTGGGCGGAGGGTTCGGCGTCATCGCCTTAGCCGCCTGCGTCGTAAAAGCCTTTTTATTTGGAAATGCTTATGATATTGTGGGCGCCTTCGTCTATGGGTGCTCCATGATCGTTTTATATACCATGTCCAGTCTTTATCACGGGCTGAAGCCGGAGATGACCAAAAAGGTATTCCAGGTCATCGACCATTGCACCATCTTCATCCTGATCGCCGGTACGTACACCCCCATTGCTTTATCCTCCATACGGCCGGCGATCCCTTGGATGGGGTGGACGGTTTTCGGCTTTGTCTGGGGTGTATCGGCACTGGGTATCGTCCTTAATGCCATTGATCTCAAGCGCTACAGCAAGCTTTCCATGGTGCTTTATATCCTTTTGGGCTGGTGCATCGTACTGAGCGGTAAAGACTGCATTGCTTCCGTCGGTCGGGAGGGGATGCTCTGGATCCTGGCCGGCGGTGTGGCGTATACGGTGGGGGCCGTCTTTTACGGTATCGGCGGTCATGGAAAGCATCCGTTGCGGTATATGCATTCCGTTTTCCATCTTTTCGTGGTGGCGGGCAGTATTCTGCAATTTATTGGGATCATTTTTTACGTGATTTAGTATTGACATTTTTTTTGATGTTGTTTATAATTGAGATAGTTGAATAAAAGCACATGAGATGATTGAGAGTGCACGGAAAAAGCAGAGGTTGATGCCTCTCCTTTTTGCGTGCACTTTTTTCATCAAAAAACAAGGAGGAAAAACCATGGCAAAGACTAACATTGTAAGCTGGGATCTGATCACCAACTTCGTCATCGATGCATTTAAGGGCTACGGTATTCCCGAAGAGGATGCCAAGATCTGTGCAGACGTTTTGTTGGAGTCGGATAAGAGAGGCATTGAATCTCACGGCGTAAACCGCTTTAAGCCGGTCTATCTGGATCGGATAAAGGCCGGCATTCAGAATCCCATCACCAATTTTGAGATCATCAAGGAGACCCCTACTACTGCGGTGGTTGACGGCCACGACGGAATGGGTCAGGTCATCGGATATAAGGCGATGAGAATGGCGATCGACAAGGCGAAGGAATACGGCATGGGCATGGTCGTCGTCCGCAACTCCTGCCACTACGGCATCGCCGGCTATTACACTTCCATGGCCGCAAAAGAGGGCTGCATCGCCCTTACTGGTACCAATGCACGTCCTACCGTTGCTCCTACGCTCGGCGTGGAGGGTATGTTTGGTACCAATCCCTTGACCCTAGGCGTTCCCACCGACGAGGAGTTCGATTTTAACTTTGACGGTGCATCTTCCACCTATCAGAACGGTAAGTTGGAGTACTATGCACGAATCGGCAAGGACGCCCCCAAAGGTGCTTTGATCTGCACCGACGGTAAGGCTTATGAAGGTACTTCCGCCGATGCGCTGAAGACCATGGCACGCGGTGAGGCTGCGCTCTGCACCCTGGGTGGATCCGGTGAGG
Organism: Eubacteriales bacterium; assembly: GCA_045541555.1. Taxonomy (GTDB): domain Bacteria; phylum Bacillota; class Clostridia; order Oscillospirales; family QAKW01; genus QAKW01. Next base: position 44,793 of record JAZQJH010000062.1, read on the forward strand.
AGCAGGCGGGCTATAAGGGCTATGGCTATGCCATGTTCGTTGAACTGCTTTCTGCCGCCCTGCAGGATGGCAATTACGGTAAGGCTTTGACCGGTTTGGACGAAAACGGAAATAAGGTGCCCTTCCGTCTGGGTCATTTCTTTATCGCCATCGATACCGATCACTTCCTGGGCGAGGACGTCTGCCGCAAGAAGTCCGGCGATATTCTGCGCGCCGTCCGTGCCTCCAAGAAGGCACCCGGCGAGGAGCGGATCTACACCGCAGGTGAGAAAGAGCATCTGGTTCGTCTGGCACGCAAGGACGGCGTGTCCATCAATGAGTCTGTACAGGCTGAAATGGTTGCAGTACGGGATGATCTGGGCTTGACCCGGTACAAATTTCCTTGGGAGGAGTAATAAATATGGACATCAGACAAAAATCTTTGGAAAAACACTATGAATGGAACGGCAAGATCGAGGTCGTGACCCGTTGCCCCATCGAGACCCGCGAGGATCTTTCTCTGGCTTATACCCCCGGCGTTGCCGAGGCTTGCCTGGAGATCAACAAGGACTACAATAAGAGCTACGAGCTGACCCGCAGAAACAACATGGTAGCCGTCATCACCGACGGTACTGCCATTCTGGGTCTGGGCGATATTGGTCCTGAGGCCGGTATGCCGGTTATGGAAGGTAAGTGCGCTCTCTTTAAGGCTTTCGCCGACGTGGACGCTTTCCCCATCTGCATCCGCAGCAAGGATGTGGACGAGTTGGTTCGTACCATCTACCTGATCTCCGGTTCCTTCGGCGGTATCAACCTGGAGGACATCGGCGCTCCCCGCTGCTTTGAGGTGGAGCGTAAGCTGAAAGAGATCTGCGATATTCCCGTCTTCCACGACGATCAGCACGGTACCGCTATCGTGGTTGCCGCCGCTTTGATCAACGCGCTGAAGGTCGTGAAGAAGAACATCAGCGACGTGAAGGTGGTCATCAATGGTGCCGGTTCCGCCGGTATCGCCATCGGTAAGCACCTTTTGAACATGGGCGTGAAGCATCTGACCATGGTAGACCGTTTTGGTATCATCTGCAAGGGTATGGAACTGAGCGAGGCTCATGCTGAGATGGCTGAAGTGACCAATCTGGAGCATCAGATGGGTACTCTGGCTGACGCGATGAAGGGTGCTGACGTCTTCGTTGGCGTATCCGCTCCCAATATCGTCACCGAAGAGATGGTGGCTTCCATGGCAAAGGATTCCATTATGTTCCCCATGGCCAACCCCACTCCCGAAATCATGCCGGATAAGGCCAAGGCTGCCGGCGCCCGTGTCGTCGGTACCGGTCGTTCCGACTTCCCCAATCAGATCAACAACGTTCTGGCATTCCCCGGTATCTTCCGCGGTGCTTTGGATTGTCGCGCTTCCTGCATCAACGAGGAGATGAAGGTGGCTACCTCTTATGCACTGGCCAACCTGATCCCCGAAGAAGAGCTGAACGAAGAGAACATCATCATCGGCGCTCTGGATAAGAGAGTGGCTCCGGCCGTTGCTGAAGCCGTGATCGAGGCAGCTCATAAAACCGGCGTTGCAAGAATTTAATGATTGAAATAGAAAAATGACCCGGCTCATTGAGCCGGGTCTGCTTTTAGTACAGGCTATAGATATTACCGTCTTTGATGCGAACGATTAGATATTCTTGGCACGGATGTGCCTTGATTTTGGCGCCTTCCTGCAGTTTTTTTGTTTTTAAATCATAGGTGTAGTTATACAAATGATCTTCTTCTACGGCAAAATAAATGATTCCGTCATGGTAGGCAACACCTTTTTTTAAAAACATCAGCCCATCGAGACGTTTAAGGATCTTGCTGCAATCGATATCTTCATAACCCAATTCTTTTCCCTCACGATCAACATAACGGATTTGTAGAAAAAAATCACCGGGCTTACTGCTTTCCATGTGCTCGGCGGTCTCTAAAAGACCGTAGCCTTGCTCTGTCTCGAAGATCAAGCGAAAAGTATGATTGACCGGATCTCTTGGCTCGACTGTATAGTATTTGCCGTCTGGATAAGAAATACAGGAGACAAAGGGGGCGAGCAATCCCTCTTGGATCGGCGTAAGATCTGCATATGAAGTCCAAAGGGAACCGTCTGAATTGATGCGGCTGGTATTATAATAGTCTGTTTGCAGTGGCGAATCGCAATACGGAAGCCGATATGTGATGATCTGAGATTCTCCAGTAGATAAGTCGATCTTTTCTGCTTGAATAGAGAGATGATCACTTTTTTTGTACGGAAGATCCAGTAAGTAAAGAGATCCGTCTATATATTGGAGGCTCCTGCCATCGATGGTTGGTTCTAACGGCTGTTGAATGCCGTCCTTAAAATACAGGATAGTTGAATTATGGGGATTTGACTTGTTATAAAGATAGAGTTCGATATTTTCATCGATATAATAATCGTCTAATTGCCCCAATTCTTTATATATTTCGTGATCGTCGGTTTTAAAATGTGAGGCGGCACGTTCTCGGACGTACAGGGGGGTCTTGCCAACCCAACCAAGCGTATAAGCGTTTCTTTCTGCTGTTTTATGTGTACCTTGAAGATAGAAAATAGTCCTACCAGTCGTCCCGACTATGGTCTCCTCACAATAACATTCCACAGCTATTCCATTCGTTAAGTGCCTTTTTTGGCAACTGCTTAAGTTGAAAAACAGAATGACACATGTGAAAATAAGTAATATTCTTTTTAGTTTATCCATTGAAATTGAATCCCCAATTGTAATTGTTCCAATTTGTTGTTCTCGCCATACTGCCGTCTGCAAGTGTTTTAAGTGTCACTACTGTCGAAAACGCTGCTTGCGATGGATATAGAATTTGATCGTTGCTAACTTGAGGTAGCAGATCATAGTTACCGTCTATAGATTTATACGCCAAATATACTAAAGAAATGCAATTTACATAGGGCAACTCCTCTACAGCCTCACCCTTTTTAATGGTAAGCTTATAGCCGCAATAATCAAATTGGCTCCCCATATAACCTGCATATTCTCTTTGCGCGGTAGTGGTGTTGTGGGGATAGTAAATCGCTAATGTCGTGCGGCCTGACCATTCTGATAATGGCTGGTTAACAACTTCATCCTCTTCGTTATCACGGAACCCTTCAGCTTCGGCAATCATTTTTGTCGTTGGATCATTTGCAGATGTATCGTGACTACTAATGATTCCAACATGTCCGTGTCGATATCCAAGATTTTTCGAATCTTTTGTTACAAAAAGATTTCCTTCATGTGCTACAGAACACATTGCTCGGAAAAATTCAGTTGACATAGATGTGGAGCCGGAACCACTGGAGAGCGGAGAGATTTGTTGCTGAGAGGAGAGATTTCGTAAAAAATACTCTGAACCAACAATGTTGAGGTGGCGTTCCAAAAGGTCACGACTCACATTGTATTGTCGACTCAATTGATCAAGGTTTACATTTGCTGTGACTGCGGTGTTCCATTGTTCAAAATAAACGATGTCTGCCAGCATCGTATCAACCTCGTCTAAAAAGGCACTTTGATCACCGTCGTATTCGGCGTATAATTCTTGAACATCTCTTTCGGGATACCCGAGAATGAGCGCCGAATATGCCACAAGGTCATCGTCGGTGGTGTTTTCTGCTGCTGCGGGTAAAAAGAGGTTTAATACCATTACAAGAGCGATGGCGATGAGCATGATTTTCTTTTTGGTCATAAGTAGTTTCTCCTTATCTTTTTTCTTCATCATACATCAAAATGGATAAAAAGTAAATAAAAAGTTGATAAAATATGTTGAATTTGTTAAAATTAAACAATTTCAACTTGGCGTTATTGTTTCTTTTTGCAAATGTAATGCGACTATTTAGCGTCACAATCGAACTACGGACTTGATTTTCAATAAAAAGCTTGGTATACTTTTGTAAAAAAGGAATAAAGTCAATGAGATGTTTTTTGAATAAAAAATTAGGGCGGGTTCTTTATTGGGTGGCACTGGGGCTGTTGGTGGCGG